>JADILW010000056.1 GCA_017695095.1 Candidatus Cryptobacteroides avistercoris
GCGTGTGGCTGCGCACGCGGTTCGAAACCGTCAGGGCGCGTCTGGGGGAGTCCGACCCTTCGAGGCCGCTGTTCAGGGACGCCGGCGAGTTGTTCGCCCGGAGGGAGCCGGTCTATGCCGGTGCCCCGTTCGTCGTGGACACCGACGGAATCCCGCCCCGGGAGGTGGCAAGGCGCATCGCCCGGCTTCTCGGGCTCGTCTGAATGATTCTTACAGAAGCTCCTCCCTCTCGTGGAGGTCGCGGACGCGCAGCTGGATGGACGAGTTGCCGCGGTAATAGTTCTCGACTATCGTGTAGCAGACGTCGAAGGGGTTGCCTTCGCGTATGTAGTCATAGAACTGCGACATGTTGAAGGCGATGGACGGTATCTGGTGGTAGGGCTGCGACTCCTGGATGAGGTCGAGCTTGAGATGCACCCCGCCTGCGCCCACCTTGCGTCCCGAGCCGGCGTCGTAGACGTTCTCGGTCATGAACACGGGGTTGTGGTTCCCGGGGCCGAAGGGCTGGAACTGCTTGAGTATGCGGAAGAACTTGGGGGTGATCTGGGCGAAGTCGAGCTTGGCGTCCACGTCGATCACCGGTGTCAGCATGTCCTCCGTGATGTGCGCCTCCACGTAGGCGTCCATGCGGTTCGCGAATTCCTCGAGCTTCTCCTCCCTGAGGGTGAGTCCGGCGGCGTAGACGTGTCCGCCGAAGTTTTCGAGCAGGTCGGCGCAGCTTTCAATCGCGCCATAGAGGTCGAATCCGGTGATGCTTCGGGCTGAGCCGGTCACGAAGCCGTTGGAGCGGGTCAGCACCACCGTGGGCCGGTAGTAGGCCTCCACGAGCCTTGAGGCCACTATGCCCACCACGCCCTTGTTCCACCTGGGGTTGTAGACGATGGTGGCGTTGCCCCTTGAGAGGCTGTGGCCGTTCTGGACCATCTCCAGCGCCTCCCTGGTGATTTCGCGGTCTATGCTCTTTCGCTCGTTGTTGCTTTCGTTGATCTTCTCGCCTATTCTCATCGCGCTGGCGATGTCGCCGGCCGTCAGGAGCTCCACGGCGAAGCGGCCGGAGTCGATGCGTCCTGCGGCGTTGATGCGCGGTCCTATCTTGAATACTATGTCGTCGATCGTGATGTGTCCCGGGTCTATCTTGCAGAGGTTTATCAGGGCGAGCAGGCCGTTGCACGGCGAGGTGTTGAGCTGCCTGAGCCCGAAATGGGCGAGTATCCTGTTCTCGTCGACCATGGTCACGAGGTCGGAAGCTATGCTCACCACCAGCAGGTCGAGCAGGGGGACCAGCGTCTCGAAGGCGATGCCGTAGCGCTGGGAGTAGGCCTGCACGAGCTTGAATCCGACTCCGCAGCCGGAGAGGTCGTCGAAGGGGTAGCTGCAGTCTTCGCGCTTGGGGTCCAGCACGGCCACGGCGGCCGGCAGCCGGTCTTCGGGAAGATGGTGGTCGCAGATGATCACGTCCACGCCCCTGCTGCTCGCATATTCGACCTTGTCGCGGGCCTTGATGCCGCAGTCCAGCGTGATTATGAGCTTGAAGTTCCCCTCGGCCGCCCAGTCGATGCCCTTGAGCGAGACTCCGTAGCCTTCGTCGTAGCGGTCGGGGATGTAGAAGTCCACCTTGTCGGTGAAACGGCGGATGAAGGAGTATACCAGGGAGACCGCGGTGGTGCCGTCGACGTCGTAGTCGCCGTAGACCAGAATCTTCTCGCCGCCCGCTATCGCGCCGTGGAGCCTTTCCACCGCGGCGTCCATGTCTTTCATCAGGAAGGGGTCGTGCAGCCCGTCGAGACTCGGACGGAAGAAGGAGCGGGCCTGCTCGAAGGTCTCCACCCCGCGTTTTACAAGCAGCTCGGCGAGGACTTTGTCAATGCCGACCTCAGCAGCCAGGCGGTCCACCTTCTCGGTATCTGCCGGCTCGCTGAGTAACCACTTGTAATCTTTTGCCATATTAATACAAATATAGCAAAAAATTTCTTTCCTGTCAATCTGCGGGATTCAGCCCCGTCAGGTCGGAGCCGGACGGCTTCTGGAACACCCTCAGCCCGAATTCGGGCAGCGAGGCTATCATGTGCTCCATGACTTCCGAGGCCACCTGCTCGTGGGTCGGCCAGTCCTTCGGCCGGGTGAAGAAGTACAGCTGCAGCGGAAGGCCTTCGGAGGTCGGCTCCAGCTGCCTGACGAGCAGGGTCAGCTCGCTGTTCACGCTGCCGAGATTTCTCAGGTAGTGCTCGGCGCAGGCTCTGAACAGCTGGAGGTTGACTGTCTCGGGCCCCAGCTCCATGCCCCGTGCCCAGTCCGCCTTCGCGAAATGCTCCAGCTCCGCGGGGGTGCAGAACCTCACCGAGTTCATGTCGATGCGCAGGGAGCGCGCCACCCTGCGGCCTCCGCTCTCGCGCATGCCCCTCCAGTTGGTGAAGGAGTCGCTTACGAGCAGATACGGGGGAATCGTGGTGATGGTCTTGTCCCAGTTCCTCACCTTCACCGTGTTCATGTTCACCTCCTCGACCTCTCCGTTGACTCCGTATTTGTCCATCACTATCCAGTCGCCGGGGCGCAGCATGTCGTAGGCCGAGAGCTGCACTCCCGCCACGACTCCGAGTATGGTGTCCTTGAAGATGAGCATGAGCACCGCCGCCGACGCTCCCAGTCCGGCTATCAGGGCGGTGAAGTCCTTGTCGACCAGCACGCCTATGACCAGTATCGCCCCTATGCACACCACCAGGACCTTGAACATCTGGTAGAGCCCTTTCAGCGGCTTGTTCCTCAGGGCCTCGGTCTCGCTGGAGATGACGTAGATCGACGAGATGAACTCGCACACCAGGCGGCAGGCGATGATTATGAAATAGATGTAGATACCTCTGAGCAGGAGCCGCTTCCAGGGCGCCGGGTCAGGAAAGAGCAGCGGTATCACCACCAGGAAGACCAGCGGCGGTATCAGGTGGAACACGTAGTTCAGGCTCTTGCCTTCGGCGAGGTAGTTGTCCCATTTGAAGGCCGTCCTGCGGGCCACCCTGCGAATCAGCGGCACCAGGAGCTTGCAGCAAAGGAAGTCCGCCAGATAGGCGAGGACCACGACGGCGCACATCGCCACGATGCGGGCGTTGTCCCCCATCTGCAGGATGTTCGCTGTCTGTTGCTCAAGCATGGGCTCAGGCTTTTGCGTGAGGACGGAATACGGCTTTCATCGCCTCGGCGTCGGGCTTCTCCCCGGTCATGAGGGCATAGCCGAGCACGGCCTGCTGCAGCAGCCATTCGGTGCCCGGAATGTAGCCGGGATGTCCGCTGAGGCAGGGGTCCTTGTAGTTGGCTTCCAGAAGATTCCGGCACTCGAGCCTGTCGGAGCCTTCCACGGCTCTCGGGAGGGTGTAGATTATCAGGTCGGCGCTGACTCCGCCGGCGATTTCGCCGTGGCGGTAGAGAGTGGTGCTGAATCCGGAGTCCTCGGCCGCCGCCATCGCCGCCCTGCCCGCTCCTCCGTAGCCTATCACGGCCGCCGTGCCGCGTTCCAGCGGTTCCAGAATTGCCTTCACCGCGAGGTAGTCGGAATTGTAGGCCTTCACCATGCCTCCCTCGTTCACGCAGAGGTTGGCCGCTCCGATCCTGCCGCATTCGGGGCTGCGCCAGTCAGCGCAGGCGAAGGCGTCGCCCTTGAAGGGTGCGGTCACGTTGACGGCCCTGTAGCCGTACATGAAACCCTCCCAGGCCTTCTCGAAGTCTTCGGTGTCGATGAGGTCGTAGGTGTATCTCCCGCCGTAGGCCGCTTCGAACAGCCTCGGGCTCAGCGAATGAGCGATGGGGAAGCCGATAAGTCCGTACTTGTCCATAGATGCGAAATTACAGAAAGACGGACAGATTTGCAATACCGCCGGCAGCTTCAGCCGCGAGCCGGGGTGCCGCCGCGCTGCCGGACGGCCTCGTAGAGCAGGACGGCGGCGGAGACGGAGACGTTGAGGGAGTCGAGCCTTCCGAGCATGGGTATGCGGATGTGGGCATCGGCGGCGCGGCGCCATACTTCGCTGAGTCCGGTGGCCTCGGTGCCCATGACCACCGCCGTGCCCGCGCGCATGTCGCAGTCGTAGTAGAGCTCGGAGTCCTGCAGCTGGGCGGTGAGGATGCGTATGCCTCGCGACTTCAGGAAGGAGATGGCCTCGGCTGAACCGCATGCCGCGCAGGGCACGGTGAAGACCGCGCCCACCGAAGCCCGTATGAGGTTGGGATTGTAGATGTCGGTGTGGCCTTCGCCGCAGATCAGCATCGCGTCGGCTCCGGAAGCGTCGCAGCTGCGCAGCATGGCCCCGAGGTTGCCGGGTTTCTCCACGCTTTCGACCACGAGCACCAGAGGGTTCTCCGGCAGTTCGAGGGCGGCGAGGCTGTGGTCCTTCGCCCGCATCTCGGCCACCACGCCCTCGGTGCCGCCGCGGCAGGCGATGCGGGAATACAGCTCCGGCGTAACCTCGAACAGCCGGTTTGAGGGAACGCAGTTCCGAATCAGGCGGGCGTCGGCGGAATCCCCGAGTATCCCGGGACACACGAACAGCGAGTCGGCCTCGTAGCCGGCCGACAGGCAGTGCAGCAGCTCCCTTACGCCTTCAAGCACGAAAAGCCCGCTTTCGCGCCGCTCGGCAGATTTCTGCTGCATCGCCAGGAGCTTTTTGATCTTGGGGTTCGAGGCCGATGTGAGGGTCTCCGTCACTTCTGTTCCTCTTTCTTGTCGGATTTGAGGACCTTCTCGGGCCTCATCTGGGGGAAGAACAGCACGTCCTGGATCGTGGTCTGGCCGGTCATGAACATGGTCAGGCGGTCGATTCCCATTCCGAGACCGGAGGTGGGAGGCATGCCGTATTCGAGGGCGCGCACGAAGTCCATGTCGATGTACATCGCCTCGTCGTCTCCCTTGCTCTTAAGGCGTGCCTGCTCCTCGAAGCGCTGGAGCTGGTCTACGGGGTCGTTGAGCTCGGAGTAGGCGTTGGCGAGCTCCTTGCCGCACACGAAGAGCTCGAAGCGTTCGGTGAGCTCGGGGTTGTCGCGGTGGCGCTTGGTCAGAGGCGACATCTCCACGGGGTAGTCGGTTATGAAGGTGGGCTGGATCAGCTTGTCCTCGCAATATTCACCGAAGATCGCGTCGATCAGCTTGCCCTTGCCCATCGAGGGTTCGGTGTGTACGCCCAGCCTGTCGCAGGTCGCGCGCAGGGCGTCCTCGTCCATGCCGCTGATGTCCACTCCCGCATATTCCCTGATAGCCTCGAGCATGGGGAGCCTGCGGTAGCTGCCGCCGAAGTCTATCTCGTTGTCGCCTATCTTCACCCTGGTGGTTCCGTTCACCGCGAGGCAGACCTTCTCGAGCATCTTCTCCACGAACTTCATCATCCAGATGTAGTCCTTGTAGGCCACATAAATCTCCATGCAGGTGAATTCGGGGTTGTGGGTCTTGTCCATGCCCTCGTTGCGGAAGTCCTTGGCGAACTCGTAGACCCCGTTGTAGCCGCCCACGATGAGTCTCTTGAGGTAGAGCTCGTTGGCGATGCGGAGGTAGAGGGGGATGTCAAGCGCGTTGTGGTGCGTCACGAAGGGGCGGGCGGTGGCTCCTCCGGGTATGCTCTGGAGGATGGGGGTCTCGACTTCGAGGCAGCCCGCGGCGTTGAAGTAGTCGCGCATGGTCGCGATGATCCTGGCCCTCTTCACGAACACGTCCCTGACCTGGGGGTTGACGATAAGGTCGACGTATCTCTGGCGGTAGCGCATCTCAGGGTCGGTGAAGGCGTCGAACACCTTTCCGTCCTGCTCCTTGACTATGGGGAGCACCTTGAGCGACTTGCTCAGCAGGGTGAGCTCCTTGGCGTGTACGCTGAGCTGGCCGGTCTGGGTGATGAAGGCGAAGCCCTTGATTCCGATTATGTCCCCGATGTCGAGGAGCTTCTTCCACACCGTGTTGTACATGGTCTTGTCGTCGCCGGGGCAGATTTCGTCGCGCTTCACGTAGATCTGAATGCGTCCGCTCTCGTCCTGGAGCTCGCCGAAGGACGCGGCCCCCATTATGCGGCGGCTCATGAGCCTTCCGGCTATGCACACCTCCTGGAAATTGCCCTTTTCGGGGTCGTATCCGGCCTCTATCTCAGCCGCGCTGGCGTTGACCGGGTATTCGGCCGCGGGGTAGGGTTCTATTCCGAGTTCGCGGAGCCTGGTCAGCGACTCCCTGCGCAAAAGTTCCTGTTCGCTGTATTCCATATCTTTGTTCTTTTTGTTGTCAAATCTCGTTCGTGCGGGGTCAGAACAGCGTGGGCTCCTCCTCTTCCGCGGGTATGTCCTCCACGACTTCGGGCAGGTCGGGGACGCTCTCTTCCGGAAGCGGCTCCGGTTCGGTGTCGTCGTCCTTGACCAGAGGTTCTATGAAGCGCACGCTCTTCGCGTCGGGCTTGGAGGTGCATTTCTTGCCCTTGGCCGCGACTCCCTTCTTGGCTATCCACTCTTCGGCGTCCACGGTCTCAGCCGGCTTGTCCTCCAGCTTCCAGCTGATCTCGTACTGCGGATGCCTGTCGTCGGTGAGCTCCACGAGCCGCGACTTGGGTTCCTCGGAGATGAAGCTCTGGGGGGTGTTGTCGCTCACCACGAAGGAGAATCGCTTGACGTAGAAGCTCTTCGAGCCTCCGTCCCAGTAAAGCGCGGTGAAGGTCTTGTCGGGGTCGAACTTCTCTATCCTGAGCAGGTCGCCGGGGTAGCGGTTCACCAGTTCGTAGGAAGTGGTGTACCATGTTCCGTTACGGAACACTGCGAGAACCTTGTCGTTCCCGCTGAATTTTCCGAGATACTGTCCGTGGCCCTCGCCGTTGAGTTTCTGGATGTCGGCGTCGAACCAGATGTCCCTGCCCTCTATGGTGCTGATTCCCTTGCTCTTCAGGCTGATTTTCTGTATCACGTTCTTGGTGACCAGGTTGCCTCTGGCGCTGCGGCTCTTGATGGCCAGTCCGGAGAAGTCATATTCGAGCACGGTCTTCTTGAGCTTCGGCCTGGGGCGGAGCTGCACGCGCACGGTTTCGGCCTCGCCGTTGTGGTTGGCGCTGAACCAGACTATCTTCGAACCCTCCTCGCCGGTGGTGATGTCGTACTCCTTGTCGCGGGTCACCGAGGTCACGGCGAAGCGCTTGGCGTAGTAGATGCTGGTCTTGCCCTCGCGGTAGATCACGTTGTAGACCGTCCGGCTGTCGCCCCGGTTGAACACGTTCACGTAGAGCAGGTCCTTGCCGAAGAACGCCTTGTCCTGCACCTTGGTGATGCGGTACCTGCCGTCCTTGCCTATGACTATGATCTCCGAGAGGTCGGAGCAGTCGCAGACATATTCGCCGCCGTCGTCCTTCTTGAGACCTATGCCCACGAAGCCTTCGGCCAGGTTGGCCTGGAGCTTGGCGTTGTTGTTGACCACGCGGGTCACCGAGATGGTCTCGAAGCCAGTGAGCTCGGTGCGGCGCGGCCAGTTCTTCCCGTATTTCTTCTTGAGGTTCCTGAACCAGGCTATGGTGAATTCGTTGATGTGCTCGATGTTGCCGCGCACCAGGGCTATCTCGTCCTCGATGGCGAGTATCTTCTCGTCGAGGGCCTTGGTGTCGAACTTGGAGATCTTGCGCACCGGCTTCTCCACGAGCTTCAGGATGTCGTCCATCACGATCTCCCGGCGCAGCAGGTCCTGATAGTCCTTCATGCGGGAGAACACGTCCTCCAGCTGGGTGTCCCAGTCCTTCTGGTCCTGCTCCAGCACCTTGTAGATGCGGTTCTCGAAGAAGATGCGCTCCAGCGAGCTGTAGTGCCAGTCGCTTTCGAGCTCGTCGAGTCTTATCTGCTGCTCCCTGAGAAGCAGGTCGCGGGTGTGGAAGGTGCTGTATTCGAGTATGTCGTCGACCGAGAGGAACTCGGGCTTGTTGTCCCTGATCACGCAGGCGTTGGGCGCGATGTTGCACTCGCAGTCGGTGAAGGCGTAGAGCGCGTCGATGGTCTTGTCGGGCGACACGTCGTTCGGCAGGTGGATGAGTATCTCCACCTTGGTGGTGGTCATGTCGTCGATTTTCTTGACCTTGATCTTGCCGTTGTCCTTGGCGCGGAGTATGGACTTTATTATGTCCTCGGTGTATTTGCCGTAGGGGATTTCGGTGATGGCTATCGTGTTCTTGTCGATCTTGTCGATGCGGGCCCTCACCTTCACGCTGCCCCCGCGCCTGCCCTTCATGTATTTGCTGCAGTCGGCGAGGCCTCCCGTGGGGAAGTCGGGGTAGATTTCATAGCTCCGCCCCTCGAGTATGGCTATCGAGGCGTCGATGAGCTCGTTGAAGTTGTGGGGGAGTATCTTGGAGGCGAGACCCACGCCTATGCCTTCGGTGCCCTGCGCCAGCAGCAGCGGGAAGCGCACCGGAAGCTCGACGGGCTCCTGGTTCCTTCCGTCGTAGGAGGTCATCCACTCGGTCACCTTGGGGTCGAAGACCACCTCCTTGGCGAACTTGGAGAGCCTGGCCTCGATGTATCGCGGGGCTGCGTTGGAGTCTCCGGTCAGGATGTTTCCCCAGTTTCCCTGGCAGTCGACCGTGAACCCCTTCTGGCCAAGCTGGACGAGGGCCCCTTCGATGGACGAGTCGCCGTGGGGGTGGAACTGCATGGCCTGGCCCACGATGTTGGCCACCTTGTTGTATTTCCCGTCGTCCATGTTGTACATGGCGTGCAGCACCCTGCGCTGCACGGGCTTGAGGCCGTCCACGATGTCGGGTACGGCACGGTGCAGGATCACGTAGGACGCGTAATCCAGATACCAGTCCTTGAACATTCCGGACAGCTTGAACTCCCGGGCGTCGCTGCCCAGCAGCTTCTCGAACTTTCCGGACTCCTGGGCTTCGGTGCTTTCGGGAGTCTCCTCGATTATCTCGTCTTCTTCAACCATTCCTTCCTTATTTTTCGTATCCGAATCTTCTGAGTTCCTTCTTGCTCTCCCTCCAGTCCGGGTCGGTCTTCACGTAGATGTTCAGATAGACCTTCTTCTGGAAGAAGTCCTCCATCTCGAGCCTGGCCTGTGTCCCTACCTTCTTGAGGGCGGAGCCTCCGCGGCCTATGATGATGCCTTTCTGCGATTCGCGCATCACGTAGATCACCGCGCTTATCTCGTAGCGCTCGGAGCCTTCCTTGAAGCTCTCTATGCCCACCTCGCAGGAATAGGGTATCTCCTCCTTGTAGTTGAGGAGTATCTTCTCGCGTATGATTTCCGACGCGAAGAAGCGCAGGTTCCTGTCGGTGAAGGTGTCCTTGTCGAACCACGGGGGACATTCCGGCAGCCTGGCCACGACGGCGTCGAGTATGCTCTCGAGATTGAAGCGCTCCTGTGCCGACGCCGGAATCACCTCGGCGGCGGGCAGCTTGCCGTGCCACCATTCCATGAGCTCCGTGACGGCCGCCTGGCTGCTGACGTCGATCTTGTTGATGACCACTATCACCGGGCAGTCCACTCTCGAGAGCTTGTCGAGGTATTCGGCGTTCTTGTCGGGGGTCTCCACCGTGTCGGTCACATAGAGGATCACGTCGGCGTCGCCCAGGGCTTCGTCGACGGAATCCATCATGTTCTGCTGCAGGCGGTAGCCGGGGCGGAGTATGCCCGGAGTGTCGGAGTAGACTATCTGCCAGTCCTCCCCGTTGACGATTCCCATGATCCGATGCCGGGTCGTCTGCGCCTTGGCGGTCACGATGGAGAGCTTTTCGCCCACCAGCGCGTTCATCAGCGTCGACTTCCCGACATTGGGATTGCCTATGATGTTTACGAATCCTGAACGGTGAGCCATTATACGTATGCCCCCATCTTCAGAATGTTGACTTCGCTTTCGGTCAGGAAGCGCCAGTCGCCCTTCTTGAGGCCTTTCTTGGTGAGGCCAGCGAAGTAGACGCGGTCGAGCGCCTTCACGGTGTAGCCCTGGCTCTCGAAGAGGCGGCGCACTATCCTGTTCTTGCCGGAGTGGATCTCGATGCCGAGCTTACGCCTGTCGCCGGCGTCGATGTACTCGAGCTCGTCGGCCTTCTCTACTCCGTCGCTGAGCTCCACGCCCGAGAGTATCTTCTGGCGGTCTTCCTCGGAAAGTTCCTTGTCGAGGGCCACCTGATAGATCTTCTTCTTGTCGTAGGAGGGGTGGGTGAGCCTTTCGGCGATTTCACCGTCGTTGGTCAGCAGCAGCACCCCGGTGGTGTTCTTGTCGAGCCTGCCTACGGGGTATACCCTTGCGGGGCACTTGCTCACGAGGTCCACGACGGTCTTGTCGGCGTGGGGGTCGCTGGCCGTGGTCACGAAGCCCTTGGGCTTGTTCATGATGATGTAGACCTTCTCCTCACCCTTCAGGCGTTCTCCGTTGAAGCGCACGTCGTCCTCATGGATGTTGACCTTGGTTCCGAGTTCGGTCACCACCTCTCCGTTCACGGTGACTACGCCGGCCTGGATCAGGGTGTCGGCCTCCCTGCGCGAGCATACGCCTGAATTGGCGATGAACTTGTTGAGGCGTATCACATCCTTCACGGGAGATACGTACTGCTCGGCGGTCTCGCCTCCGTTCACTATCGGACGGCGCTCTATCATGCGGTTGATGCCTTCGTATGAGCCCTTTCCGAATATCTTGTTTCCGGCGCCGGCTCCGGGTCTCTTCCTGGGAGCGGGCCTGCCTGAGGCCGGTTTGAAATTCCTGCGTTCGCTGAACTGGCGGGGCCTGCGGTCGCCGTAGCTTCCGTGCTCTCCGTCGGTCTGACGGGGCCTGCGGTCCTGGTATCCGCCGCTCCTGCGCTCGCCGTAGCCACCGCGGTTCTCACCGAAGTTCCTGCGCTCGCCGAACTGACGGGGTCCGCGCTCGCCGTACGGCCTGCGTTCTCCCTCGGGACGCCTTCCGTAGCCGCTCTCGCCGCCGCGGTAGCCCCCGCGGTCGGAAGAATATCCTCCGCGGCTCTCCCTGCGGTCGCCGTAGCCTCCGCGGTTCTGTCCGTACCCGCCGCCCCTGCGTTCGCCGTAGCCTCCGCGGTTCTCACCGTAGCTTCTGCGCTCGCCGAACTGGCGCGGCTTGTGTTCTCCGCTGAATTCTCCTCGCGAGTATTCAACTTTCTCGAAATTCGGCTGCCTCTGAGCCGCAGTTTTTCTTGGTCTAAGTTTACGACCTTCTTTGGTAAACTGGTCCATTTTTACTTGAGATTAAAATAATATGTTATCGTTCCCTCCTGCATCGCCGGTGCGTCGGCGCTCATGTTGAAGTGAGTGTCCATCGCCGCATTCCTCGCGGCTGCATAGAGAGTCTTGTCCAATACGGTGGTGCCGTCGCCTCCCGGCACGGCCCTGACCACGTTGCCGTAGTTGTCCACCACTATGTTCACTACCACTATACCGCTTTCCTGCACATTATACACAGGCCTGGGTATGTTGCCCACGGTGCTGCGCCCCTGCACGTGGGCGTTGGGCTTGCCGTCGGTGCGTCCGCTGGCCGTGTTTCCGGCCGCCTGTCCGGCCTTGAAGAGGGCCGAACTGTCGGCGGCGGCATGGGCCGCAGTCAGAGTCGTGTCCTTCCTGGCCATCCCGGGGAAGGCCGCTCTGGGGTCGAGAGCCGGCTGCTCGGGCTCGGGTGCCGGCGTCTCCACGTCTCCGAAGTCGTCCGGAGCCGTTTCCGGCGTCAGGTTCTCCCTGTCGGCGACCTCCGGCGAACTGCTCTGCTGAACCAGCCTCACGGCTTCGTCGAGGTTCACCTCCTCGGCCTGCGGCTCGGTCCCGTACTGCTCCTCGACCAGGGCGGCGGGCTCGTCCGTGAAATCGATCAGCATCGCCTGCTCCTGGGGAGGCGGATAGATGTACTTGAGCCCCGTGAACGAGACCAGGGCGAGGGCGCACAGATGCAGTACCGCCGTCATCACGACGCCGGTAACCACGCCTTTGCGCTCGCTGTTCTCCCTGATCCTGTTGTTGCCGGCCATCACTCGGGCTGCGTCGCCAGAATTACTTTGTAATGATTTCTCTTGGCTATGTTCATCACCTGGACCACCTGTCCGATCGGGACGCTCTCGTCGGCATAGATGGAGAAGGTGGGGTCTTCTTCTGTCTGGAGCAGACCTATCAGGTCATCCTCCACTTCCCTGAACGGCACCGGAGCCTCGTCGCCGTTGATGTGGTAGGTGTAGCGGTCGTCGCCCCAGTCCTTTATCGACACGCTCACGGTGGCCTTGGCGCCTACCTGCCCCGTGCTCTTCGGCAGCAGCAGCTTCAGCGCGTTGGGGTTGACCAGCGTCGAGGTCACGAGGAAGAATATGAGCAGCAGGAACACGATGTCCGTCATCGATGACATGGACATGTTCGGATCCGGCTTGGTTATCCTCTTGAGTGCCATCCTATTCGGTTTTAACGGTTTCAGCGGCGTCGTCCTTCTTCGCCTCGGCGGGCGCGTCGGCTGCGGGCATGTTGTCTCCGAGCTCGCCGAGAGCCTCGACGAACTTGATTATCGCGCTCTCCATGCTGTAGACGAGCGAAGTTATCCTCGCGGTGAGGTAGTTGTAGCCGAAATAGGCGAGGATGCCCACGATCAGACCTCCCACGGTGGTGATCATCGCGGTGTAGATTCCTCCCGAAAGCAGGGTTATGTCGATGTTGTTGCCGGCGTTGGACATGTTGAAGAACGCCTGGACCATGCCCATCACGGTGCCGAGGAATCCTATCATGGGCGCGCCTCCCGCGATGGTGGCGAGGTAGGGAAGGCCTTTCTCAAGCCTTGCGACCTCGACGTTGCCCACGTTCTCGACTATGGTCTGGATGTCGGCCAGCGGCTTGCCTATGCGGGATAGGCCGGCTTCCACCATCCTGGCGACGGGGGCGTCGTATTTCGAGCACAGGGTCTTGGCCGACTTGATCTTACCTTCGTGGATATAGTCGCGTATGTCCATCATGAAGTCCTTGTCTATCTTGCCGGCCTGGCGTATGCTCCACCATTTCTTGCCGAAGATGTAGATGGCGACGATGGACAGCAGCAGAAGCACTATCATGAGCCATCCGCCCTTGGCGGCCATCTCTATCAGGGAATACGACATCTCCTGCTGCACGGGCACTGCCTCGGCGATGTCGGTCTGAAGCAAACTGAAAAGCATGTCTGAATGATTTACGATATAAGGTATACAATAATCCTAACTTGCAAATATAGAGAAATTCCTCGAAACTGCAAGCCGCGTCCGGCGTGTGCGGCTTCAGTACCTGACCGCCGAGAGGAAGAGGGCCTTGCCGGGGACGGACTCTCCGGCGGAGCAGCGCGAGGAGGGGCGGGGCGCCGCGTCGGAAGGGCAGCCTTCAGGAGGCAGTATCAGCGAGCTGAAATTCTCGAGACTGCGCCTGCCGCGCCCGACTTCCACGAGCGTCCCCACGACCGCGCGCACCATGTTGCGCAGGAATCGGTCCGCGGCGATCTCGAACCTCCAGTAGCGGGGCTGCGCGCCTTCGGGGAAAGGCTCCCAGGCCGACACGGACGGCGAATAGGCCTTCCACGACGCCGAGTACACGGTGCAGATGGAGGTCCTGCTGTCGGACCCCGTCTTCTCGAAGCAGCGGAAGTCGTGGGTGCCGGCCAGCAGCGCCGCGGCCTCGTTCATCCTGTCGAAGTCAAGGACGGGGTAGGCGCAGAGGTAGGAGAAATTGTCGAGAAACGGGTCTTTCACCCTGTGCAGAAAATAACTATATTCGCGTCTGCTTGCGTCAAAGCGGGCGTGGAAGTCCGGCCCTGCCGGCTCTATCCCGAGCACGACTATCTGCGGCGGCAGGATGGCATTTAATTTGTATGTCAGAACCTTCGCGTCAGTCAGGCCGTCGGCGTCGAAATGAGCCACGTAGCCTGTCGCGTTGACCCCGGTGTCGGTGCGCCCGGCCCCGGTGACCGCGACTGCGCGGCGCAGCAGTGTCGACAAGGCCTTCTCGAGAGCGCCCTGAATGCTCGGGTCGCCTGGCTGGACCTGCCAGCCGTGGAAGCCCGCGCCGCTGTATGAAAGCCTGACCAAGTAACGCATAACGAATGCAAAAGTATTAAAAAAATCTATGGAAAGTGTAAACATAAAGGAGCTCAACGACCGCATCAGGAACGAAAGCGCGTTCGTCGACATCCTCTCTATGGAGATGGGCAAGGTCATCGTCGGACAGAAGCGTCTGATAGAGAACATGATGATAGCCCTCCTGGCCGACGGGCACATACTTCTCGAAGGTGTCCCCGGACTTGCCAAGACTCTCGCGATAAGCACCATGGCCCAGGCGGTGAACGCTAAGTTCAGCCGTATCCAGTTCACCCCCGACCTCCTGCCCTCCGATGTCACCGGCACTCTGATATATTCCCAGAAGCAGGAGCAGTTCGAGGTCCACAAGGGCCCCGTGTTCGCCAATTTCGTGTTGGCCGACGAGATCAACCGCGCCCCCGCCAAGGTGCAGTCCGCCCTGCTCGAGGCCATGCAGGAGCGTCACGTGACCCTCGGCGACGAGACCTACAGGCTGCCCGAGCCATTCCTGGTGATGGCCACCCAGAACCCCATCGAGCAGGAGGGCACCTATCCTCTGCCCGAGGCCCAGGTCGACCGTTTCATGCTCAAGGTCATCGTGGGCTATCCCACCAAGGACGAGGAGAAGCAGATCATCCGCATGAACAACAGCGGCGAGTTCCCCAGGGCGAACAAGGTTGTCGAGCCCGAGGACATACTCAAGGCCCGCAAGGTGGTGCGCGAGGTCTACATGGACGAGAAGATCGAACGCTACATCGTGGACATGGTGTATGCCACCCGCACACCTTCCGACTACGGGCTCTCCGACCTGGCGGGCTTCATCTCCTACGGCGCCTCGCCGCGAGCCAGCATCAGCCTCTCGATGGCCGCGAAGGCCTACGCCTTCATCAAGCGCAGGGGCTACGTGATACCGGAGGACGTGCGCGCGGTCTGCCCCGAGGTGCTGCGCCACAGGATAGGCCTGACCTACGAGGCCGAAGCCGAGAACGTGGTTCCGGAAAACATCATAGAGAGGATCATCAATGCCGTCATCGTACCATAGCAGTACAACCGACCTTCTCAAGAAGGTCAGGAAAATCGAGATACGGACCAAGGCGCTCTCGCACCAGATTTTCGCCGGAGAGTACCATTCCGCCTTCAAGGGAAGGGGAATGGCGTTCAGCGAGGTCAGGGAGTACCAGTGGGGCGACGACGTGCGCTCCATGGACTGGAACGTGACCGCCCGCCTGCGCACGCCCTACATAAAGGTGTTCGAGGAGGAGCGTGAGCTCACGGTGGTGCTGCTCGTGGACGTGAGCCGTTCCGGCCTGTTCGGAACCGCCGGCGACACCAAGAGGGAGAGGCTGGCCGAGATTGCGGCAGTGCTGTCCTACAGCGCCATCCTCAACAACGACAAGGTCGGCGCCCTGTTCTTCTCCGACCATGTGGAGAAGTTCATCAGCCCTAAGAAGGGACGCACCCACCTGCTGCACATCATACGCGAGATGCTGGAGCTCCAGCCGACTTCCGACGGGACCGACATCGGGGCGGCGCTGCGCTTCCTGACCAACGGCATCAAGAAGAAGTGCACCGCCTTCCTGCTGAGCGACATGCTCGATGTCGACGAGGCCGGGAACCCCCGCTACGAAGATTCCCTCAAGGTCGCCGCCGGACGTCACGACCTCAGCGTGATCAAGGTGCACGACCCCAGGGAGCGCACCATCCCCAACGTCGGGCTCGTCCACGTCAAGGACAGCGAGAGCGGCAGCTGCTCCTGGGTCAACACCGGCAGCCGGCGTCTCAGAGAGGCCTACCGCCAGTGGTTCGCCGCGCTTGACGAGAAGGAGAGCCGCATATTCAACAGATACAGGATAGACAATGTCGACATTGCCACGGATTCCGACTACGTGAGGGGTCTGATGGCGCTTTTCAACCGCAGATGAACGTTCTGACAGTCATACTTTTCGCTTTCGCGGACCTGGTGCCCTCGGGCGAGGCTTTCCTCGAACCGCTCCAGCAGAGGGACTCCGTGCTCATCGCCGACCAGCTCGAATACGGGTTCAGGCTGGACGGGGTGGAGCCCGGCACCACCCTGATGCTTCAGGATTTCAGGGAGTTCCCGGAATTCGCCGGCGATTCTCTCGAACTCGTGAGGAACTGGGAGCTCGACACCCTGCGCGACTCCAAGGGCGTCGTGGACCTCAGCGGCAGCGTGGTTATCGCTCCTTTTGAGGAGGGAAGCTACACGCTTCCCGGAATAGCCGTGAGGCGCGTCCTGCCCGGAGGCCGGACCGACACCCTGCTCTTCGAACCCGCGAGGCTCGACGTCACCACCATGCCGGTCGATACGGCTTCTTTCGTGATCAACGACCTCAAGGGCCAGATGCGTTACCCTCTGACCTTCAAGGAACTGCTGCCCTGGCTGGGCGGGGC
>JADILW010000057.1 GCA_017695095.1 Candidatus Cryptobacteroides avistercoris
TGACAGCACAGCCCGGCGCCGGAAACAGAAACTGGCCACCCGCGGCCGATAGAGAGTGCTGCATCAGCGGCGGGATGAGCGCGTAGCGCGAACCCCCGGCGAGGGACGCCACGGCCCGGCCGCCGGAACATTTGAAATTAGGAACCTATAAAAGCAGGATATGAAGAATAAAGTTCTAGTTGTGGGCGGCGGCGGACGCTGCCATGCGATAGTGGATGCGCTGAGCCGCTCCGAGCAGGTGGAGAAGATATGGTGCGCCCCTGGCAACGCCGGAATCGCCGCGCAGGCGGAATGCGTGCCCATAGCCGACACCGACGTGGCCGCGCTGAAGAAATTCGCCCGAGAAAACGGAGTTGACCTGACCGTAGTCGGCCCCGAAGCCGCGCTGGCAGCCGGAATCGTCGACGAGTTCCGCGCCGCCGGACTGAAGATCTTCGGCCACACCCTCGCCGCGACCCGCATCGAGAGCAGCAAGGAGTTCGCCAAGGAACTCATGGCCAAATATGACATCCCCACGGCAGGCTACCGCAGCTTCACCCGCTACGAAGACGCCCTGGACTACGTGAGCTCGCGCCCCTTCCCGGCAGTGCTCAAATACGACGGCCTCGCCGCAGGCAAGGGCGTGGTCATCGCCGCCGACCTGGTCGAGGCCGAGGCCGCCCTCAAGAGCATGCTGCTCGACAGCGCCTTCGGCAAGGGCAAGGTGGTGGTCGAAGACTACCTCGAAGGCCCCGAGTTTTCGTTCATGTGCTTCGTCGACGGACGCCGCGTCTACCCCATGCCGCTTTCCCAGGACCACAAGCGCGCCTTCGACGGCGACAAGGGCCCCAACACCGGCGGAATGGGCGCCTACACCGGGCTGCCCTTCATCAGCGACGAAGACAGGGACTTCGCCTACACGAACATACTCTGCCGCACCGCCGAAGCCATGGCCGAAGAAGGCCGCCCGCTCTCCGGCGTGCTCTACGGAGGCCTGATGAAGACCGCAGACGGCATCAAGGTCATAGAGTTCAACGCCCGCTTCGGCGACCCCGAGACCGAAGTCGTGCTGCCGCTGCTCAAGAGCGACATCTACGACGTCTTCGACGCAGTGGCTTCCGGACGCGAGGCCGAGCCGCTCAAGTGGAAGAAGTCAGTGACCCTCGGCGTGGTGCTCGCATCGAAAGGCTATCCCGGAAAATACGAGAAGGGCTGCCCTATCGAGTTAGGCGACATGTCGGGCGTCAGCGTCTACCACATGGGCACGGCTCTCAAGGACGGCAGGCTCGTGACCGCAGGCGGCCGCGTGATGATGGTAGTGGCCGAGGGCGTCGACCTCCATGTCGCTCGAGACAAGGCGTACGAAGCCGTGGCCCGGGTCAGCTGCGCCAACCTCTTCCACCGCGACGACATAGGCCACTGCGCCTTCGAGACGGGCGTTGCCCGCGTGATCGACGGCAACGCCATTTCCGCCGCTGTCAAGGACAGGGTGAAGGCGAGGGTGCCCGAACTCGAGGCCGAATACGGCCGCAAGCCCTGCCTCTCCGTGATAATCGTGGGCGAGAACCCCGCCAGCCAGGTCTACGTTCGCAACAAGGTCAAGGCGGCGGCCTACACCGGCATGGACTCCCGCCTCATCGAGCTTGACGCCGCGATTTCCGAGCAGGAGCTACTCGAAAAGATCCAGGAGCTCAACTCCGACGACACCGTCGACGGCATCCTCGTGCAGCTGCCGCTTCCCAGGCACATCGACGAATCCAAGGTCATCTATTCGATAGCGAAGGAGAAGGATGTGGACGGTTTCCATATCCTGAACGTCGGCTCGCTCTGGATAGGCACCGACTGCATCAAGCCCTGCACCCCCAAGGGAATCATCGAGCTCATCAAGAGCACGGGAATCGACATCAAGGGCAAGACCGCCGTGGTGGTGGGCCGCAGCAACATCGTCGGCAAGCCCGTCGCCAAGCTGCTGCTCGACGAGAACGCCACCGTCACGATAGCCCACTCCCGCACCGCCGACCTCAAGGCCGTGACACTGCTGGCCGACATCCTCGTGGTGGCAGTCGGACATGAGAACACCGTGACCGGCGACATGGTCAAGCCCGGCGCCGTGGTCATCGATGTGGGCATGAACCGCAACGCGGCCGGCAGGCTGGTCGGAGACATCGACTATGCTTCGGTTTCCCGAGTGGCCTCCTGGGTGACCCCTGTGCCCGGAGGAGTCGGCCCCATGACCATAGCGATGCTGATGGAGAACACCATCGAATGCTTCCTCGCCCGCGAGAAGCGCAGATAGACGATGTCGTCATACAGATACACTTTCGCCAAGTTCATCAGGGACTGGGTGCTGATTTTCGCGATGCTCGCCGGCGTCTTCGCCTACCTCCTGTACATGGAGATTCCTGCCCTGCATCCGGCGGGGCCCGTGCTTGAGAAGATAGTCGGCTTCGTGCAGCCCCTGCTGATCATGGTGATGCTCTTCCTGAGTTTCTGCAAGATCGAGCCTCATCAGATGCGTCCGCACAAATGGATGCTCTGGCTGCTGTTGGTGCAGTGCGGCGCCTTCGCGGGGCTTGCGCTGCTGCTGGCCTTCGTGCCCGAGCTGCCGCTGCGCGACGCTTTCGAGGCCGCCATGCTGTGCATGATATGCCCTACGGCCACGGCCTGCGCCGTGGTGACCGGCAAGCTCGGAGGCAACATGGCCGGCGCCGTCACCTACACGGTCCTGATCAACTGCGCGGTGGCGCTCGTGGTTCCGGTGGTGGTGCCCATGGTGCATCCCGCCGCCGGCGTGTCGTTCCACAGCTCCTTCCTGACCATATTGGGAAAGGTTTTCCCGATGCTGGTGCTGCCCTGTATCGCGGCATGGCTGGTGCGCTATCTGCTGCCCGCCTTCCACCGCTGGCTGCTGCGCTATGCCGGCGTGTCGTTCTACCTCTGGGCGGTGTCGCTCTCTCTTGCCATTCTGATGAGCACGCGCTCGCTGGTCCACAACGACTCCGGCCTCATCGTGCTGCTGGAGGTCGGAGTGGCTTCGCTGCTGTGCTGCGTGCTGCAGTTCTGGCTCGGCAAGGTCATAGGCGCGCGCTACGGCAGCCGTGTCACCGCCGGCCAGGCTCTGGGCCAGAAGAACACCGTGTTCGGCATCTGGATGGGCTACACCTTCCTGACTCCGGTCGTGTCGGTCGCCGGCGGCTTCTACAGCATCTGGCACAACTGCTACAACACCTGGCAGATGTACCGCAAGCGCAAGGCCGACGAAGCCCGCGCCGCCGGGAAAGTGGATGCGTAAATTTGTTTACCGTCGGCGAGAAGGGATATGAAATAAATTATGAAAAAATTTCTTCTGACAGCAGCGCTGCTGCTCTTGTTCGCCTCCTGCGGCGGAAACAGGGAGCTGGAGGCTCTTCGTGAGGTCGAATCCTATATCTCCGAGGAGCCCGCGGGGGCGCTGGCGGCGTTGGATTCCATCGCTGACGCCGGAGTGCGCGGCGCGGAGGCGCGGGCGAAACTGGCGCTGCTCCGTTCGATGGCTTTGGACAAGAACTACGTCGACGTCACCGACGACAGCCTGGTCAGCGTGGCTGTTGAATGGTATTCGCGCCATGGCGACGCTGACGAGAAGCTCAAGGCTTATTATTATCAAGGAATAGTTCATCAGAACTGCGGCGACGCTGAGGCGGCGATGGAGAGTTTCGTGAAGGCCGAAGCCGAAGCGGCCGGGGCCGGCGACGAGGTGGCTAAGGGGATGCTCTACCGGGCGATGGCTTATATATATGCGACCATATTCGATCTCGGGAGGGCGGAGGAATATGCCGACCGTGCGAGAGCCTGCTACAAACTGGCGGGTGACATGGACAAGTATGCCGGGGCGCTGACGTTCCTTTCCAGCATACGGTATGCCCGCGGCGAGCACGAGGGGGCCATTGCATGTCTCGACACAGTAAAGACGATGATGCCGGAGTTGACCGAGTATCGCAGGAATGAATATTATGTCATAGCCTTGAGCATGAGAGAGGCGATAGGTGACAAGGCGGGACTGTCGTCTCTGCTGAAAGACTATCTTTCTGAATTCGGAAAGCAGGGCGTGTCGTGGCTCGACGTTGCGGCGTCATATACTTTCCTCGGGCGCTTCGATAAAGCTGAGGAGATGTTCCGCCTCTACCGTGACAACAACCCGGACTATCAGAATGCTGCTGAGTATTATTCGAGGCTATATCACTTCTATGAATCGTCCGGCGATTATGAGGATGCCTTCGGTGCCCTGTATCGGTATTCTCGGCTTTCGGATTCGCTGAGCATCGTAGTCGCTGCGCATGACACCGGCTTCATCCAGGAGCGCTACGAGAAGGAACTCCGGCTGGAGAGGGCCAGGAACTCTCGCACTATTATAATCTTCGTCGCTGCATTCGGAATTGTGCTTCTGTCGTCGGCCGTCTACCTGCTGCGTGGAAGACTGCGTCGGAAGAACTCCGAAATGGCAAGATACAGAGAGAACATCGCCCGCCTGAAGCAGGAGAAGGACGAGCTGTCGGCCATGATTGCGGAAAATCCCCCGGTCGACAGACAGTCCATGAAAGTCCTTGCCGACAGGCTGGAGCTGCTCAACAGAATCATCGCCGGCGAGATTTCCTCCAGCCGCGACAGGAAGCTGGCGGAGGATCTTGAAAGACTGGTGTCGAACCGCGAGGAGTTTCTCTACACGACGAGGATGACATTTGCGGCCGCCCATCCCGAGTTCATAGCCTTTCTTGAAGACAGGGGACTTACCGAAGGAGAAGTGCAGTTCTGCTGCCTCTACGCAATCGGCCTCAGGGGAAAGGACATCAGCAACTACGTCGGGCGTGGAGGCCACTACAACGAGAGCAGCGTCATCCGTTCCAAGCTCGGCCTCGGCCCCCACGACACCAACCTCGGCAACTATCTGAGGTCTCTTCTATGACGGCTTTCCTATAGAATCCTGAATCATGCTGGTCCTGACTTCCGGACCGGCTTTTCCGTATCGTTTTGTGCGAGGATTAAACTTTTCGCTGAAACGTATTTTGTAATTTAATTTTTGCCATTGATTATCAGGTATTTAAGAAAAGCCTGGTTAAACTTCTGATTTCCTGATTAAACTTTATTCGGGTAATTTTGCTTGAATCAAACATTCAATAGAAGAGTAATATGAAAAAACTGATCATATGCAGCAGAGTAAGCAGATAATCTTCAGGTTCAGAATAGCGCTTTTTCTTTTGCCGTTGTTCTGCGGAGGAGAGAAAGCCGCCGCGCAGGACTATTCTCTCGCGGAGCGTCTCGGTTATTCGGCCGAGCTGATGGCAGAGGGATTTGGGGAAGACCATTCTTTTCTTACTCTGGATGTAAGGCTGAGGTTCGCGTTGAGCCCGTATTTTTCGGTATTCGTTCCGTTCGACGGCTCGGAACTGCTGTATGACAAACGTGGAGCAAAGCATTATGATTTCGCAGTGAAGAGCGGACTTGGTCTACGAATCAACCATGGCCTTCACTCGAACGGAGAGCTTGCCGCCTCCCTCGCAGGATTGTCGACGATAGGCGAAGCGAACGAAAATTATTGGCAGCTCAGGCTCATGGGCGAGTATGTGATGCCGGCGTCGAGCAGATACAGGTCAATCTGCGCCATCGGGGTGGAGTACCTTGCTCCATACGGCCCATCATCGCGATTCGGAGGCTTCTATCTGGTCGTCTCGCTGGGTATATTCTTGTAATTCTAACGGAGTTAAATCGAAAAAATAGAAGAAGAATTATTTGGTTTGACGATATGGTTAAAAATAAAATGAGATTCACGTTGACCATTTTGTTGATGCTGCTTGCAGGCTCTTGTGGCAGAAAGCCGGAGCTGCCTCCGCTTTCAAGCGGCATCAATCCGATTTTCTGCCCCAGAGAGTGTGAGCATATGTATGTGCACGCGTTTGACGGGGACGATGAAGATGCGGCGTTTTTCTTCGACGGCGTTTTATGGATGATCTTGTTCCGACCGGAGGAAGTCATTGCAGTCCAGCCCGAGGATTTCTTCTTGCGGATAGATATGTCCAGTTATACGGCGGAGATGGTGCCTGATGATGTCGGGCAGGAGTTTATGAGAAAGAATTATCTGGCGTCGCGGGATAATCAGATGGAAGCTCAGATGGCGAGATATCTTTCGATGCAGCTGGGGGAATATTATGGTGTAGGCATACCGATGACTGTGGAATATCGGAAAGAATCGTGTGTCTCAATATCAATCAAGGCGGATAAGACCCTCTTCGGTGAAGTTCCGGGAACGGATCTGTCGGAGAAATTCGAATTTTACACGATTCCGGGATATTATAATGATTTTCTGTTTTCTGCCGATAAAAAGTTGATAGGGCGGATAGAAGAGGGTATGAGCATAAAGGATTATCTGCGTTACGAACCGATTGTTTTCCCTCAAGTGGTATTCCGACTGGTTAAAGACCCGGTCGAGCTGCCGGCAGAGGTTAGGTTTGATGTTGAGGTTGAACTGAGCGGAGGGAAAACATTTTCGGAGTCGGTGGCGATTGAGCTGATTTAGTCAACCGGCATCTGGCTGCGGAGTGGCAGGCATTTTGTTTTTCGAAAGTACAGGCAATAATAACAACGAAGATGAACAAGTCTATGCTTTTTATGGCGGCGCTCTGCCTGTCCGTGTCAATTCCTCTGTCATCAAAAGAATCTGAATCTCGTCCGCCAGTCAGTGTTAATGTTTTGCGAGACGAAGTGGACTCTATCGTCAATGCTATCAGAAACAACTATGTAGACCCGTTGCGCGGGACAACTCAGGAGCAGTGGGACAGCGTTCTTATGGTAATCAATACGAGCCTTGATACCGGTCATAGATACAGACAGGATTATCTTTGGCAGCTCCGGAACTTCAGCATCGTGATCAACGACGGACATCTGTGGTTTCCAGACGGAGGCTTCTTCAACAGGGAGGGATATTTCTCAAAGAAAGACCCGATTTTCCCGGTATGGACCAAGGCGTGGAAGGACAACCGCGTGTTCGTGGTGAAGGATTATTCCGGCGTGTTGCCGGAAAAGTCCGAGCTTCTGTCGATAAACGGGATGCCCGCCGATTCTCTGGAAAAGCGTTCCCTGGACCTGAACTATGGAGAGCGGGAGTATGCGCGGTTCGTGCAGAATGAGGAACAGGGGAACCCATTGTGTTGGAATATTTTTACCAATCTGCTTTATATGGAGGGGATAGAACCGCCGTATGTGGTTGAATACAGGGAATTCGGCTCAGATACTGTCAAGACCTGCACCCTTCCTGCTATAGAGAGGGTAAAACGGCTGAGAATGTATAGAAAGGACCGTAACTGGGCCGAGAAGGCGGTCAGCTACAGAAGTCTGGACGAGGAGACAGGCTGCCTCCGGATAAGTTCGTTTTTCGGCGGCAACAATCTGGCTGTCGCCCAGATACTCCTTTTCGGGATGGACAGCATATATCCCCGTCTGTTCAGGAAGGCGATGCGGCAGCTGGAGAAAGACTCGCCTGAGAATCTGATTATCGACATCAGGGGAAATCAGGGAGGTGCCGCCGACTTCATGCTCCAGGCGCTTTCCTGCCTGACCGACGAGCCGCTGTCGCTTACGGAATATGTGTATGTCCCGCTTGGCGACAGGAGCCGTGTGCGCGAGCTGATAGGAGTGAGGATGGAGGGGCGGCTGGATGACAGTCAGCTTGACAGCCTGCTCGCTGTCTACGACTCCGCGGAGCCTGGCGGGTATATCGTTATGCCAGGCGAACCATATCAGAAGGAGGCGGGCGGATACACCTACAAAGGGAATGTATACGTGCTGATAGACGAAGGAATCTACTCTGCTGCAGTACTGTTTGCCGACATGATTCAGCGGAAAGGACTCGGAGTAGTGGCGGGCACGAGGTCGGGCGCCTACCGCCAGGTGTCGTCCGGGAATAAGGTGAGAATCGATCTGCCTTTCACTCAATGGCTTCCGTTGGAAATCCCTTATGGGATGTACTATGAGCCGGAAGAGAATCAGAAATATGACCACATCGAGCCGGACATCCCGCTGGAGCAGTCGCTGGAGTCTTGGCTGTCCGGGAAGGATGAAGTCCTGGAGAAGCTGGTGGAGAGGATAAAGCTTGACAGTTTTTCCCGGAACACCGAAGCCGGCCGCGGCGGAGTCGGCCTGCCGGCAGTATAGGGCTGCGCGGTGGTTCCTACTGCCTGAGGGCGAGCCCGTCGGCGGCTGGGTCATGGCAGCAGATTGCAGATCTGCCAAGTCTGCTGTGGGTCCAGATCATCTCGCGAAATATTCAGTCTTCAACCAATAGGCATAAATCGGGTCCTGGAACGAGATTTCACCAGCTTTATTATCCAATATATCATTCTTGACAAGGGCAGCCTTTGAGCGGGATATTGAGGTCGTGGAAGAGATCTGGTAGCGGTGCATGACTTCGGTCGAACTAATGGCCTTTTCTCCAGCAATAAGAGCCTTGAGGTAGCTCAGTTGCTGTGTGGTCAGTGTTTCGGTGATTGTTACAAACAACAGACTTAACTGCTCCACCAACGCTGTGTGTGCCTCACGTACGATTTCAACGGTGCATACATCCTTTGTTCTGAGCCATGAAAGCTGTGCCAGCTGCTGCGAGTAGTATGGATGGTTATCCGCGAGTTCTGCAATCAAGAGGCTTGCTTCATCGCTGATATTCTTGCCGGTATCAGCGAAACGACTTTTAAAGAATTCCACGAGGCAAGGGGTCTCGATTTTATTGAGAAACATCAGGTTGCCGAACTTGTAGAATGGTTTGGATGAGTCGGTGAACACTTCCATCATCATGTGGCGCTTGCTGCCATTAAAGACAATAGGCTACATTTTGGTGCAGCTGCCAGTGTGAACGCAACTTTTTCTGGAAATAGTCTGGGTCAGTAAATTCTGCGATATTCTGGAACTCATCTACGCAAATCACGATTTTCAGCCCCTTCTTCCTGGCAATCTTTTCGGCCAGATCGAGCACTTCATCAGGATTACGCTTTACCTCCTCCCAATCAAAGTCGATTGAAACCTCATTGGTGGGGTCTGTACCGATTGAAATCTTGGGAACAAGATGCGAAAAGAAGCTTTTTGCACTTTCGATTGCCTCCTCCCATTTTGTGGAAGTGGCCGCAATGACCTTCTGGGCGAGCAGCGAATAGAAATGCTCCTCGCTACGCACATTGAAAAGGTCGATATGACAGATCCGAAGGTTGCTGTCCTGCGCCATCGCCAACTTCGCAGCCTTATTTACAAGCGAACTTTTCCCCCATCGGCGCGGGGATATGATAATCGTGTTGATTAACGACGTGAAGTTCTGAACCAGGCTGGCGGTTTCCTTCTCGCGGTCGGTAAAGTTCTTCTCTGTGGCAATCTTTCCAAATATGAACGGTGTTTCCATAACGCTCTGACTTTGATTTATGAGACGAATATAGCACATAAAATGTAATCACGCAAATTGTTGTTACAAAAAGTGTGTATACATTTTTTTTGTAGTATTTGCTGCAACAGTTTGCAGACAAGGTGCGCCGCCGGATGGCCATATCATCCACGAGCAGGCTATTTTCGCCTGCGAGGGATGCTTATGGCCGCAGGCGGCATAACACTCAGCCAACAGATCAACTCTGCCAGATTTACCGCGGCTCCCGGTTCGTGCGGTATTCGGTAGGGGAGAGGCCGAGAAAGCGGCGGAAGGTGCGGTTGAAGTGGGGGATGTCGGAGAAGCCGGATTCGTAGCAGATTTCGGAGACGTGCATCCCCGGCCTGGTCAGCAGCAGGTGGCAGGCCGTCTTCAGCCGCTGCCGGGTCACGAAGGTCATGAAGGTCTCGCCGGTCTCATGACGCCAGAACGAGCAGAAGCGCGTCCGCGACATGCCCGCGTGCCGCGCCGCGTCTTCGAGCGTCAGATGCCTGCGGCAGTTGCAGGTCACGTAGATCTCCATCTTCCTGATTTTCTCCACTGCGGTCTCCGCCTTCCTGAAGCGGCCGCTCACGCTGACGTCCCTCTCGCGGCTGATCAGGGAGAGTATGCGCAGCACCGAGGCCGTGCGTTCAGCCTGGCTTTCGTTTTCCATCTGCAGAAGCAGCCGCGCGAGCGCCGCCTTGGACGCACCGTGGAATTCCAGCGAATCCTGCATCCCGATGATGCCGGCCACCACGGGCTCGAACCCCGGCAGAACCGCCGCCTGCGAGTGCGGACCTATCTGCTCCGAAGGGTTCAGTTTCACGTAGTCGTACTTCATCTCGGAAATATAAGACAAACAAAAATAACAATAAGACAAATATATGACAAGCATTTGAACTATCTTTGGCGCCGAAATTCACCACAGATATGACACAGAACAACGTATATCTCGCTTCCAAGCCGCGCTACGAGATCCTGGACGGACTCAGAGGAGTGGCAGCCCTGATGGTCATCGTATTCCATTGCTTCGAGACCTACATCCCCTTCATCGGCACTCAGATCGTGAATCACGGCTACCTGGCCGTGGACTTCTTCTTCGTTCTGAGCGGCTTCGTGATAGGCTATGCCTACGACGACCGCTGGGACCGCATGACCACCTGGAGCTTCTTCAAGCGCCGCCTCGTGCGCCTTCACCCCATGGTGCTCGCCGGAACGGTGACCGGAGCCTGCCTGTTCTTCTTCGGCTCGTGCGCCGGTTTCCCGCTGATCGCGGAATGCAGCGGCTGGATGTTCGCCCTCTGCTTCGTGATGGGCTTGTTCATGATTCCCTGCGGCCCGAAGCTCGACATCCGCGGATGGGGAGAGATGAACTCCTTCAACGGCCCCAACTGGTCGCTGACCTTCGAGTACGTGGGCAATATCCTGTATGCCCTGATATTCCGCCGTCTGCCCAAGCTGGCGCTCGCGCTGCTCTGCCTGTGCGCCGCCTTCTTCACGCTCGACCTCACGCTCGGATGGAACGTCTTCGGACTTTTCGCCGAACCCAAATACAACGTCATAGGCGGATGGAGCCTCACCGCCGACCAGGTCTACATCGGCTTCTCCCGCCTGCTCTATCCCTTCCTCTGCGGCCTCCTGATCAGCCGCATCCTGCCCTCCCGCAGGACCGACGCCAACCCCAGCGGAAGCCCCATACGCCTCAAGGGCGGCTTCTGGTGGTGCTCGCTCGCGCTCGTGGTGATCTTCGCCATACCGCAGATCGGCGGGAAGGCCGGAGTGCCCGACGGAATCTACCAGGCCGTGTCGATTCTGCTGCTCTTCCCGCTGATCGTGCTCGCCGGAGCCGGCAGCCGCACCACCGACGCCAGGAGCACCAGGATCTGCAACTTCCTCGGAAACCTCTCGTATCCTCTGTATATCACCCACTATCCCGTGATGTACATGCAGATGGCATGGGTGGAGCGCAATCCCGACGCGCCGCTATGGATGCACATCGTGCTGAACGTGGGCGTGGTTCTCGTTTCGGTCGGCGCCGCGTGGGCATGGCTGAAACTCTACGACGAGCCTGTACGCCGCTGGCTCACCGACCGTTGGCTCAAGAGGGTGCGCAAGTAGCCTATGCTTTAGGAAAGAAGTTCAAGGGCGCTCGCCGGAATCCGCTTCCCGCTCGTGATGCTGGTGCATCACAGTCCCGCCTGCCGCGCCAATTATGCTCAGTCTGCATTTGGATGCCAGCGGAACTGCCGAATTGTGACCGAGCAGACTTTTCTCGTCTGCGAGGCGCAATTACGGCAGTCCGCGCAGCCGACACCAAGCCATTGAACATAAATAAAAAATACAAAAAAAAATACTAACTTTGCAGGCTAATAAAAGTTAGCGCCAAATGTCATTTGTAGAAGAAAGAATCGCCTTCGAGGGCCTTACTTTTGATGACGTGCTCCTCATTCCGTCATACTCGGAAGTCCTTCCGAAAGAAGTAGACCTCAGCAGCCGCTTTTCGCGGAACATCACCCTCAACATCCCCATCGTGTCCGCCGCCATGGACACCGTAACCGAAGCGCCGATGGCCATAGCACTCGCAAGAGAAGGAGGAATCGGCGTTATTCATAAGAACATGAGCATCGAGGCCCAGGCCTCCGAAGTGCGCAAGGTGAAGCGCTCCGAGAACGGCATGATCAACGACCCGGTGACCATCAACCAGGACCAGACGGTCGGCGACGCCCTCGCCCTCATGCGTGACAACCACATCGGCGGCATCCCCGTGACCGACGGCGAAGGCCACCTCGTGGGCATCGTGACCAACCGCGACGTGCGCTTCCAGGATGACATGAGCGTGCTCGTCAGGGACATCATGACCTCCGAGAACCTCGTGACCGTGCCCGTAGGCAGGACCGACAGGGAGTACGTGCGCGGAGTTCTCCAGAAAAACAAGGTCGAGAAGCTCCCTGTGGTCGACGAGAAGGGACATATCGTGGGACTGATAACCTACAAGGACATACTCAAAGAGCGCCTCCATCCCAACGCCTGCAAGGACGCCCGCGGAAGGCTGCGCGTGGCTGCCGGAATAGGCATCACCAGGGACGCGCTCGACCGCGTGGCCGCACTGGCCGCCGAAGGAGTCGACGCGGTTGTGCTGGATTCCGCCCACGGTCACAGCAGGGGAGTCATCGACCTGCTCCGCAATGTCAAGGCCGCATACCCCTCGCTTGACGTGGTGGTTGGCAACGTGGCCACCGAGGAAGGCGCCAGAGCCCTCGCCGAGGCCGGGGCCGACGGAGTCAAGGTGGGCATAGGCCCCGGCTCCATCTGCACCACCCGCATCGTGGCCGGTGTCGGCGTGCCCCAGCTGACTGCAATCTTCAACGCCTACAAGGCCCTCAAGGGCACGGGCGTCGCGATGATTGCCGACGGCGGACTCAGGTATTCCGGCGACATCGTGAAGGCCCTCGCCGCCGGAGGAGACTGCGTGATGTGCGGCTCCATGTTCGCCGGCACCGAGGAGTCGCCCGGCGAGACCATCATCTACAACGGACGCAAGTTCAAGTCCTACCGCGGCATGGGCTCCATCGACGCTATGGCCGCAGGCTCCAAGGACCGCTACTTCCAGGATGACAAGACCGACCTCAACAAGCTCGTGCCCGAGGGAATCGTGGGCCGCGTGCCCTACAAGGGAACCCTCGCCGAGACCGTGTACCAGCTCGTCGGCGGCATACGCTCCGGCATGGGCTACTGCGGCGCTTCGAACATCGACGCCCTCAAGAGCGCCAGGTTCACCCGCGTGACCGCCAGCGGAATGGCCGAAAGCCACCCCCACGACGTGACCATTACGAAGGAAACCCCCAACTACTCAAGAGGTGAATAAGATACTGATACTCGACTTCGGCTCGCAGTACACCCAGCTGATCGCGCGCAAGGTCCGCGAGGCCGGAGTCTACTGCGAGATCCATCCGTTCAACAAGATCCCGCCCCGCGACGCCGCGCTCAAGGGAGTCATACTCTCCGGCAGCCCCGCCTCCGTGACCGCGCCCGACGCCCCTCAGCCC
>JADILW010000058.1 GCA_017695095.1 Candidatus Cryptobacteroides avistercoris
GTCCTGGTGTGCCTGCTCGCCTGGGCTTCGACCGCTCTCGCGGCGCTCGGCTTCGTGCTGACTCCCGGGGAGAGGGCTTTCCTGCTGCGCAAGCCGCAGCCGTGGATGCCTGACAGGCTCTATATTGAACTGAGCTACTGGAAGGCCTTCGGCAGGCCGCTGAACCTGAAGAATCCCGTCCGCTATACCGAGAAACTGCAATGGCAGAAGCTCTACGACAGGAATCCTCTCTACCATGTGCTTGCGGACAAGGCGGAAGTCAAGTCATACGTGGCCGGGCGTGTCGGGGCGGGGCACCTGGTGCCGACCCTCGGGGTCTGGAATTCGGCGGAGGAGATCGACTGGGACGGGCTTCCGGAGAGTTTCGTGCTCAAATGCACCCACGACAGCGGAAGCACGGTGATATGCCGCGACAAGGCGTCGTTCGACCGCGCGGCCGCGTGCCGTAAGCTGGAGGCGGCCCTGCGTGTGAACTTCTACAGGCGCATGCGCGAGTGGGTCTACAAGGGGTTGAAGCCCCGGATAATCGCGGAGCGCTTCCTCGAAGGTGAGATCCGCGACTACAAGTTCTTCTGCTTCGACGGCGTGCCGCGCCTGATGTTCGTGGCCACCGACCGCAACAAGCCCGGTGAGGAGACCAAGTTCGACTTCTTCGACATGGACTGGAAGCATCTCGATATCAGGAACGGTCACCCCAACGCCGCCGTGCCGCCCGAGAGGCCCGCTTGTTTCGAGGAGATGAAGCGTCTGGCGGCGGAGCTTTCGGAGGGTATCCCCCAGGTCCGGGTGGACTTCTATGAGGCGGGCGGCAAGGTGTTGTTCGGCGAATATACCTTCTACCATTGGGGAGGTTTCATGCCTTTCGAGCCGGATTCCGCCGACCTGATGATGGGTGAAATGTTCAAACTGCCCCGCAGATGAGTAAATATGTGATATACACCTGCATAGTGGGAGGTTACGATGAGCTGCTGCAGCCGGTTGTCACGGACCCGGACTTCGATTTCGTGTGTTTCGTGGGCAGGGGCGAGAAGACGGCCGACAGGGTAGGCGCGTGGGCCGTGAGGGAGTTCGACTGCGGGCTGGAGGATCTGCGCATCGTGTCACGCTATCCCAAGATGCATCCGCACGTGCTGCTGCCGGAGTATGAGGCCAGCGTGTGGATCGACGGCAACGTGCGCATCATGGACGGAACGATTTTCGAGGCCGCGCGCGCCCGGATGGCCGACGGGTCTGTCTATGCGGGGGTCCGTCATCCCAGCAGGGACTGTCTGTATGCCGAGGCGTGGATGTGCCGCAAGATGGGGCGGCTGAGCGTCGCCGAGTATCTGAGAGCCTGCGCTTTCCTGGTTCTGCACGGGCAGCGTCGCCACGGCGGGCTCATCGAGAACAATCTGATCTTCCGCCGCCACAACGACCCGCGCATCGTCCGTCTGGACGAGCTCTGGTGGTCCATGCTCTTCCGTGTGGCGCGCCGCGACCAGCTGTCGTTCCCATGGTGCCTCGGCGAGTGCGGAGTGCCCTTCGTCCCCTTCCTTCCCGACGGCATGAACACCCGCAACTGCCCCGGTTTCCGCTACCTGCTGCACAAATAAGTCACGCAATTGGCTGCGATAGTGGTGATTATAAGATAAATTGCGTATATTTGCGCGCTTTCTCGAGAAGGAAGCACAGGTTTAACAATTAAAAACAGATTTACAATGGCTGTTAAAATTCGTCTTCAGCGCCACGGAAAGAAGAATTTCGCATTCTTCCACATTGTCGTGGCCGACTCACGCTCACCCCGTGACGGTCGTTACATCGAGCAGTTGGGCACCTACAACCCCAACACCAACCCTGCCACCATCGTTCTGAACTCAGAGCGCGCTCTCGCGTGGATCAAGGTGGGTGCAGAACCCACCCTCACCGCTCGCCGCATCCTCTCATACGAGGGAGTGCTGCTCCGCCACCATCTCGACGGAGGCGTAGCCAAGGGAGCCCTGACCCAGGCCGAGGCCGACAAGAAGTGGAACGACTGGAAGGCTCAGCGCGATGCAAAGATCGAAGCCAAGAAGACTGCCCTCAAGAACAGCGCCGTAGAGGCCAGGAAGGCAGCCAAGGAGGCAGAGGTAAAGGTTAACGAGGCTCGCGCAGAGGCTCTCGCAAAGAAGGCGGCCGAACTCGCCGCCAAGCAGCAGGAAGCGGAGGCTGAGGCTTCTGCCGACGAGGCTGCCGCAGAAGCTCCTGCAGCTGAGGAGGCTCAGGCTGAGGCCTGATGCTTCCGATAGCAAAGATTCTCAAGTCCAACGGCACCGACGGCGGCATACTCGTGAGCCTGCGCGGTGCCGATGTGGAGGAAATCGATTCGAGGAATCCGGTGTTCATCGTCTTTGATGAACTTCCGGTTCCTTTTTTCATTGTATCCGTGCAGCGCAAGGGGGCTTCGCGGGCGGTTCTGCATCTTGCCGACGTGGAGAACCTCAGGGATGCCGAAGAGCTCGTGGGCCGCGACATCCTGGTGGAGGGGGAGGACGAAAGTTCCGACGAACTCGACTTCACCGGCTGGACCCTGTTCGACAAGGGCGCCGAGGTCGGGGAGATCACGGGCATGGAACCCATACCGGGCAACCTCTGTCTCTATGTCGGCGATAAGCTCGTGCCCCTGCACGAAGATTTCGTGATATCCTGCGACCCTGAGGCCCGCGTGCTCGACCTCGATCTTCCTGAAGGGCTTCTCGACAGCTGACATGGGCGCCCGCGGCACGCATTCTCCGGCTCCCCTCGTGAGCGTGGTGACGGTCTGTATGAACAGGCCGGACAATCTGTACCCCTGCCTGCTCAGCATAAGGGAGCACTGCCGCGTCAGCCATGAGGTGCTGGTGGTGGCCTACCGCTTCTCGGCTGAGAACCTCGCCCGCGCGAAGGCGGATTTCCCGGAGGCCAGGTTCCTCGTAGGCGACGAGGTGCGCGGGTTTTCTGAGAACAACAACATGGCGCTCAGGCAGGCGCGCGGCCGCTTCTGCTTCGTGCTCAACGACGACACCGAGCTGCGCTCCGACGTGCCCGGCCGCCTGGCGGAGGATTTCTCGCGGCTTCCGGACAACGCCGCCATAGTCACGCCGCGGCTGGTCAACGCCGACGGCAGCCTGCAGCTCTGCGGGCGCCCTCACTATCCTGCGGCTTTCTATGTGCTGCAGCAGTGGCATCTGCACAGCGAACCCAAGGATGACACCCTCGGGAAGACTCCCGTCTTCGGGGAGGTTTTCCCGACATCTAACATCTCGGGAGCGGCTTTTCTGATAAAGACGGACGTCTTCCGGCAGGCCGGCTGGTTCGACGAGAGCTATTTCTTCACGCCGGAGGATATCGCTCTCTCGACGAAGCTGCGCGAGGCCGGCTACGGGGTCTATGTGGACCGCGGCGCCGAGGTCGTGCACAAATGGAAAGCTACGGCTTCCCGCATCTCGCCCGCCGTGCGCCCCGCCGCGATACGCGGCTCGCTGATGTTCTTCAGCCGCGGCTCTTCGGCGAAGTATTTCCTGCTGGCCGCGCCGGTGTGGCTCGCCGAATTCTCCAAATATCTCAAGGCCTGCCTGCGCCGCCTTTTCCGCCCGTCCGACGAGAATGTCCTGAAAATGCGTACCTTCAGGGAAAACTGCGCCGCGGTCTTCAGCCGCAGGACGCCGAAGCAGATATTCATTGATTCCGCAAGACGATGGAAGCTCTTGTGAATACGCAGCCGCGCGTGCTCGCGGTCGTTGTTACCTACAATGCGATGCGCTGGGCGGACCGCTGCCTGGGCAGCCTGCTGCGCTCTTCGCTGAAGCCTGCGGTGCTGGTGGTCGACAACGGCTCCTCCGACGGCACCCGCGAGCATGTGCGTTCGGCTTTTCCGGAAGTGCGGCTGGAATGCCGTCCGGAGAATCCCGGTTTCGGCGCGGCCAACAACATCGGTCTGCGCATGGCGCTGGAGGAAGGCTTCGATTTCGTCTATCTGATGAACCAGGACGCTTGGGTCGAGGAGGACACGCTGGAGTTGCTGGCGGCGGCGCACCGTCCGGAATTCGGGGTGCTCAGCCCCGTCCAGAACACCGCTGAGGGCGCTCCGGATGCGAACTTCCAGCGCTGGTGCGGCAGTAGTCTCAGGCGGGCCGGAGCACAGCCCGGGAAGACTTCCGCGGATGCCGTTCCCGGCATAGTCGAGGTGCCTTTCGTGATGGCCGCGCACTGGCTGGTGAGCCGCGGGGCGCTGCGGAAGGTCGGAGGTTTCTCGCCGGCGTTCCGGCAGTATGGCGAAGACGACAATTACATCCACAGGCTGCACTGGCACGGCTTCAGCTGCGGCGTCGTGCCCGCCGCGTCCGCGGTCCACGACCGTTCCGGCAGGAGCCTGCCGAAGGAAGGGAGGATGCGGCTCAAGTGCGTGGCGCCGGTGGTGAAGCTCAGCAATCCAGGCGGCTGCCTGCCGCTGCGCCTTCTGGCCGGACCGCTGGAACTGGCGGCCATGAGCGTGAAGAACCTGTCGGCATATCCGCTGAGGCAGATTCCCGCGCTGCTGCGGCGTTATCCGGAGCTCATCAGGCTGCGTGCGGCTTCGAAGGCGGAGGGGGCTTTCCTTTGATTTCTGTGCGAAAATTCCTTAATTCGCTCCCGTGAGCAATTCGGGCAACCTTTTCAGACGCTATGTCTGGCTGATCAACACCGTGCGGCGCAACAGGCTGACGCGGCCTCAGATACTTGCGCGCTGGGCCGACGCTGCGGAGAACGACAGCCGCCTGCCCATGCCCGAGAAGACCTTCCACAACCACATCGACGCGATAGAGGAGATATTCAACCTGCGTATAAGGTGCAACCGCGCCGCCGGAGCTGTCTATGAGATTGAGGGCGACGGCGACAACGGGCTTGCGGACTGGCTGCTCAGCACTCTGAGCGTGAGCAACGCGGTCCGGGAGAGCGCCGACCTGCGCGGGCGCATCATCTTCGAGGAGATTCCCTCGGGTGAAAAGTTCCTGATGCCGCTGATCGAGGCCATGCGGGATTCGGTCAGAGTGAGGCTGGTCTACGACAGCTTCCGCCGTCCGGACCACGAGCCCTTCGTGATCGAACCTTACTGTGTGAAGGTTTCCAGACAGCGCTGGTATGTGCTCGGCCGCACGGCGAAGGGCATGCGCACCTATGCGCTGGACCGTATCGTGAGCATGGAGGCGACCGGGGAGAAGTTCGAACTGCCCGCCGGTTTCGACGCCGGTGAGTATTTCAGCGACAGCTTCGGCATCTACACACTTGAGAATGTGGCGCCGCAGATCGTGACCGTCCGCGTGGGGGAGGGGCAGGACAGGTATTTCGACAGTCTGCCGCTGCACCACAGCCAGACCCTCGTGGAGCGGGGCCGCGGCTATTCGGTCTACGCCTACCGCCTGATCCCCACCTTCGACTTCATCCAGGAGCTGCTTTCGCACGGCGACGCCCTCGAAGTGCTCTCTCCCGAGCCGCTGCGCAGGCTTGTGGCCGAAAAGGTGGCGCTAATGAATGAATTTTATTCAGATTAGAACTCGGTGCCATTTTTTTACACTTTCTATAGATAGTTTTGCAATATCAAAAGAAAGGAGGAACTATCATGGAAAGGATCAAGAATCTCGAAATTCTGCAGCTCATTCAGGAACTCGGACTCGTGGAGACCGGCGAAACCGCGCTGGCGGAAGAAGCATAGGCTGGCGGTTGCAGTCTCCGCAGATTTGCAAGCTGCTGCCACAGCCGCCGTCCCGGCATAAACGAAAAAGACCAGCCGGAAAGGCTGGTCCTTCGTGCGGACGATGAGACTCGAACTCATACAGGCGTATAATGCCCACTACCCCCTCAAAGTAGCGTGTCTACCATTTCACCACGTCCGCGTACTTTGGGACTGCAAAAATATGCAATATTCTGTAAAACGCAAAATTTTTCAGAAAAATTAGAAGTCATCGCACAAAATCATCATATTTAATGATTGACCGAATGGGCATAAATGATGATATTTGCAAGTTAATTGATTGATGATGACTCTCGACAAACTCGGCATAGGGCAGTCGGCCAGGATTACCAGGGTCGGAGGAGAAGGAGCGCTGCGCCAGCATTTCCTGGACATGGGCATGATTCCCGGACAGGTGGTGACTCTGACCAAGTACGCGCCCCTCGGGGACCCGATGGAACTGCTCATCAACGGCTATTCGCTTACGTTGAGGCTGGCCGACGCCGCACGGATAGATGTTGAGCCCGTGGAAGACGGCGCGGCTCAAAATGCGGAAAATTCTGAAGATGCAGAAATCTCGATAGAGGAGGATGCGGACGAGCATCCCGGATTCGGAGAAGAGGGGCGCTTCCATTCAAGGAAGGGCGAGAACCCGCTTCCGAAGGGCACTGTGCTGACCTTCGCCCTCGCCGGCAACCAGAACTGCGGCAAGACCACCCTGTTCAACCAGCTCACCGGAGCGAACCAGCATGTCGGCAATTTCCCCGGGGTCACCGTGGACCGCAAGGACGGGGTGATCAGGGGCCATCAGGACACCCTCGTGACCGACCTCCCGGGCATATATTCACTTTCGCCCTACACTTCCGAGGAGCTGGTCTCCCGGCGCTTCATCCTGGAGGAGAAGCCCCGCGCCATAATCAACATCGTGGACGCCGGCAACATCGAGAGGAATCTCTATCTTACCATGCAGCTCCTTGAGCTCAACGTCCCCATGGTGCTGGCACTCAACATGATGGATGAGGTCGAAGGCAACGGCGGCTCGGTGCGCGTGAACGAGATGGAGCGCCTGCTGGGCATTCCGGTGGTGCCGATATCCGCGGCCAGGAACGAGGGCGTCGACGAACTGATACAGCATGCCCTGCATATAGCAAAATACCAGGAGCAGCCCGAGCGCCAGGACTTCTGCAGCAAGAACGACTACGGCGGAGCGGTGCACCGCTGCATCCACGGCATAATGCATCTGGTCGAAGACCATGCGAAACGGGCCGGTCTGCCCATACGTTTCGCCGCCGGGCGGCTCATAGAAGGAGACGCGGATGTGATGGCGAAGCTGGACCTGTCCGAGAACGAGAAGGAGATGGTCGAGCACATCATCTGCCAGATGGAGGAGGAACGCGGACTCGACAGGCGCGCCGCCATGGCCGACATGCGCTTCACCTTCATCAAGAGGCTCTGCGCGCGCACGGTCGTGAAGCCCCGCGAGAGCAGGGAATACCGCCGCAGCCTCAGGATGGACAAGGTGCTGACAGGCAGATATACCGCGCTGCCGATTTTCGCGGTGGTCATATCTCTGGTGATATGGCTGTCGATCGACGTGCTCGGGGCGCCGGTGCAGGGCTGGATCGAGTCGGGCATGAACTGGCTCACCGCCGTGTGTGACAAGGCGCTCGGGAGCTGGGGAGTGTCGCCCGCCGTGCGTTCGCTGGTGAGCGACGGAATCTTCGGCGGCGTGGGCACCGTGATCAGCTTCATCCCCATAATCGTGCTCCTGTATTTCTTCCTCTCCATGCTGGAGGACAGCGGCTACATGGCCAGGGTGGCCTTCGTGTTCGACAAGCTGTTCCGCAAGCTCGGACTCAGCGGGCGCAGCATCGTCCCCCTGCTGGTGGGTTTCGGATGCACGGTGCCCGCGGTCATGGCCACGAGGACGCTGCCGTCGGCGAGGGACAGGAAGATGACCGTGCTGCTGACCCCGTTCATCAGCTGCTCGGCGAAGATACCCATCTACGCCTTCCTGACCAGCATGTTCTTCCCGGGGCACGGGGGTCTGGTGCTCGTGATACTCTACCTCTCGGCGATTCTCGTCGGGCTCGTGGTCGCCCTGTGCGCCAAGGCGGGCTCGCATGCCGAGGCGGCGCCTTTCGTGATGGAACTGCCGAACTACCGTCTGCCCGGCGCCAGAAACGTGCTGCGGCTGATGTGGGACAAGACCAAGGACTTCCTGCAGAGGGCGTTCACGGTGATTTTCGTGGCGTCCATCGTGATATGGTTCCTGCAGTCCTTCGACTTCAGGCTCAACCTCGTGGACAGCCAGGACAGCATGCTGGCGGTCATCGCAGGGCTGATAGCGCCCCTGTTCGCGCCTCTCGGCCTCGGCGACTGGCGCATAGTCACCGCACTGATAAGCGGTTTCCTGGCGAAGGAGAGCGTGGTGTCCACCCTTCAGGTGCTGGGAGTCTCCTCGGCGCTTACTCCGCTCACGGCGATTCCCATGCTGGCCTTCTGCCTGCTGTACACGCCTTGCGTGGCCGCGATAGCCGCCGTCCGCAGGGAGCTCGGAGGCAGGTGGGCTTTCTTCGTGGTGCTGTTCCAGTGCGCCGTGGCGTGGGTGTGCGCGCTGCTGGCATATCTGGTAGCCGGTCTGTTTATCTGAGAGAATATGAGCATCGCCGACTTAATAATACTGGTGGCAGTGATTGCGGCGCTCGCAGTGGCGCTGAGGTATCTGCGCAAGCATCCGTCGAAGGACGGCTGCGACGGCTCGTGCGCCTCGTGCGGCAGAAAGGACGACTGCCCTTCCTCCGACGGCGGCGGAGACCGGGATGACGGCGGCAAAAATCTGATCTGACATGGAGATCTTTTCAGGAAACATGAAGGTGTCGGAGCTGGCGGACTGCAACTGCAGGCTGCTGCTGGTGCTCTCCCGTTTGGGAATTTCCGGAAGTTTCGGGGAGAAGACGGTTTCCGAACTCTGCTCGAAGGCGGGGCTCGACACGGAGACGGTGCTGCTGATATGCAGGGTCTACGCTTCCGCAGGCTACAGGCCCTCGGCGAGGGAGGTCAGGCGCTGCCGGGTCGAGGACGTGGTGCGCTACGTGAGGCAGTCGCACGATTTCTACCTGCGCAACGCCATCGAGTCGATAGCCTCGTCGATTGAGAGGCTCATCGCCCCCTGCCAGAGCGCGCAGCAGCAGGTGGTGCGCAGGTTCTTCTCCGGCTACAAGGACGAGCTGCTCAAGCATTTCGCCTTCGAGGAGGAGGAGGTCATCCCGTACGTGGCCGGGCTGCTCGAAGGCCGCAGGAGCCAGACCTTCAACATCCACTATTTCGAGGAGAACCACACGAACATCGACGAGAAGCTCTCCGACCTCAAGAACATCGTGATGAAGTCGCTGCCGCACGAGTGCGACGACACCCTTCGCCTGAACCTGCTTCAGGACCTGTACGCCCTGCAGGACGACCTCCGTTCGCACACCTGCATCGAGGACCATATCCTCGTGCCCATGGCGAGGATGCTGGAGGGCGCCCGCGGAATCGGTGGCAGACACGCCGACGCCCTGGTCGAGGACGACGGGGAGTCTGAACTTTCCGACAGGGAGAAGGAGATTCTGGTCTGCGTGGCGAAGGGAATGATCAACAAGGAGATAGCCGACACCCTGAGCATCTCGGTCAACACGGTGATAACCCACAGGCGCAACATCACCCATAAGATAGGCATACGCTCGATTCCCGGTCTTACGGTGTATGCGATACTCAACAACCTCATAGACATCTCGGAGGTGGAATAATATTCCGCCGGCTGGTACATCCGAAGCGGAAATTAAGTAATTTTGCCGCGTATGGCACTGGTGCTCGATCCTCCGGTTGAGGGAAGAATCCTCCTTCATTCGTGCTGCGCCCCGTGTTCGGGCGCGGTGCTCGAGTGCCTTGTGCAGAACGGCCTGAAGCCGACGGTCTTCTTCAGCAATTCCAACATCGTCCCGCAGGAAGAATACGAGCTGCGCAAGTCGGAGCTGCGGCGCTACTGCGGTTATCTCGGAGTCGAGGCCGTCGACGACGAATACGACCACGCCGCCTGGCTTGCCGCGGTGCGCGGGCTTGAGAATGAGCCGGAGAGGGGAGCGCGCTGCTCCGAATGCTTCCGTTTCAGGCTTCTGCGCGCCGCCCGCTATGCTGCTGCTAACGGATTCGCGGTGCTCACGACCACCCTTGCGTCTTCGCGATGGAAGAATCTCGACCAGGTGAACGCCGCCGGAGAGAGGGCCTGCGCGGAGGTTGCGGGAGAGCTGCGTGCCGCCGTGCCGCTTGTCGCCGGCGTCCCGTCAGCCGGTTTTCCGGAATCCGCCCGCCTGTTTCATGCCGTCCCGGTCTTTTGGCCGATGAACTGGCGCAAGGGCGGCCTGCAGCCCCGCCGCGGCGAAATCATCCGCGAGCAGGACTTCTACAACCAGACCTGGTGCGGCTGCGAATTCTCGAGAAAATAAAAATTTTTCGTCCGGGTTATTGCATATAGCCAAAAATGTATTACCTTTGCGGTGTATTAGTTCAATAAGACACCAACAATAAGCAGGTAAAACATTAGAAGATATATGCTAATCGAAGTCAAGGGAGTCAACAAGACCTACAACAACGGACAGCCTCTCCATGTGCTCAAGGGCATTGACCTGAGCGTGGACAAGGGCGAGTTCGTCTCCATCATGGGCGCGTCCGGCTCCGGCAAGTCCACCCTCCTCAACATCCTCGGAATCCTTGACAACTACGATTCCGGTGAGTACCGCATCGACGGACAGCTGATATGGAACCTCAGCGAGAAGAAGGCCGCCGAGTACCGCAACAAACTGATCGGTTTCGTGTTCCAGTCGTTCAACCTGATATCTTTCAAGACCGCGGTCGAGAATGTCGAGCTTCCGTTGTTCTACCAGGGAGTCAGCCGTCGCAGGCGCCGCGAGATGGCCATGGCCTTCCTCGACAGGCTAGGGCTCGCGAACTGGGCATCCCACTATCCCAACGAGATGTCGGGCGGACAGAAGCAGCGAGTCGCGATAGCCCGCGCCCTGATCACCAACCCCAAGATCATCCTCGCCGACGAGCCCACCGGAGCCCTCGATTCCAAGACCTCCGAGGAGGTGATGCAGCTGCTCGCCGACCTCAACCGCAAGGACGGAGTAACCGTGATAGTCGTGACCCACGAGAGCGGGGTGGCCAACTGCACCGACCGCATCATCCACATCAAGGACGGCCTCATCGGCAGGATAGAAGACAACCATGAGCACCGCGCATCCCGCTTCGGCGCAGACACCATAATGAAATGAGAGACCTTTTCGTTGAAATATATGAGAGCATACGCCGCAACAAGCTGCGTACCTGCCTGACCGGTTTCGCGGTGGCGTGGGGTATCTTCATGCTCATCGTGCTGCTCGGTGCCGGCAACGGAGTGCTCAACGCCTTCACGGTCGGAAGCAGTACGCTTTCCACCAACACCATGAGCGTGAGCGGCGGCGTCACCACCAAGCCCTACGCCGGGTTCCAGCAGGGCCGGATGATCACCCTCGACGAGAGCGACATCGACCTGACGGCCGGCGACTACTTCTCCAGCTACGTCGACGACGTGACAGCCACCGTCTCCACGAGCGTCACCGTGAACCGCGGCGACAAATACAGCAGCTGCACCATCCAGGGCGTTTTCCCTGAGCGCGCCGAAATGGAGAAGATACAGGTGCTGCACGGACGCTTCATCAACCCGAACGACATGGCCGAGGTGCGCAAGGTGGCAGTGTTGCCCGAGACCCTCGCCGAGCGCCTGGTCGACGACCCCGCCGACATTCCCGCCCTCGTGGGCACCTACATCAAGGTGGAGGACCTCGTGTTCAAGGTGGTGGGCGTCACCGACGCCGACATGATGACCAACAGCAACTCGGTCTACGCCCCCTTCCCCACGGTGCGCGGCATCTGGCTGCCCGGAGAGGACATCAGCAACCTGACCTTCAGTTTCCATGGCCTTGAGACCGAGGAGGACAACGAGGAGTTCGAAGCCGGCTACCAAGCGGCGATAAACCTCAACCATCAGGCGGCGCCCGACGACGAGAGCGCGGTCTGGATAAGCAACCGCGTCACCCAGAACATGCAGATGGAGAAGGGGCGCAACATCCTGACCACCGCCCTCTGGATAGTCGGACTGTTCACCCTGCTGAGCGGAGTCGTGGGAGTCAGCAACATCATGCTGATCACTGTCAAGGAGCGCACCCATGAATTCGGCATACGCAAGGCAATAGGCGCGAGCCCCTGGAGCCTCACCAAGCTCATCATCGCCGAAAGCGTGAGCATCACGGCCTTCTTCGGCTACATCGGGATGGTGCTGGGCATGTTCACCTGCGAACTTCTCGACAAGACCCTCGGCCAGACCTCTTCGACCGTCCTCGGCACCCAGGTGTCGATATTCGTCAACCCCACCGTGGGGCTTGACGTCGCCCTCGAGGCCACGCTGCTCCTGATCATCGCCGGCACGATCGCCGGTCTCTTCCCCGCGCGCCGCGCCGCCAAAGTAAGACCCATAGAAGCACTTAGAGCAGAATGAGATTCGACATAGACACATTCACCGAGATTACGGACTCCCTTACCCGTAACAAGAGCCGCAGCTTCCTCACCGGATTCGGCATATTCTGGGGCATCTTCATGCTGCTCTTCCTGATGGGAGGCGGACAGGGTGTCAAGGACATGCTCTACAGCAATTTCGAGGGCTTCGCGACCAACACCACCATCATCGTCTCCGACAGGACCTCCGAGCCCTACGCCGGTTTCCAGCGCGGACGCTACTGGAATCTCAGCTACACCGACGTGGACCGCATCAAGACCATGGTCCCCGGCCTTGAGACGGTTACTCCCCAGGTGTCCAACTGGGGCCAGAACGCGATATTCGAAGAGAACAGCTTCGAGGCCAACGTCAGGGGCATCTATGCCGACTACGCGATGATAGAGACCCCCAAGATCAAATACGGACGCTTCCTCAACGACGCCGACGTCCGCCAGGAGCGCAAGGTGTGCGTGATAGGAAAGCGCGTCTATGAGGCTCTCTTCCCCGAAGGCGGCGACCCCTGCGGCCAGCGCATCAAGGTCGGCCCGGTCTACTACCAGATAGTCGGGGTGGACTTCAACGCCGGCAACATCAGCATCAACGGTTCGGCCGACATGGCCGTCACTGTGCCCCTCCCCGTGGTCCAGAAGGTTTATGGCAGGGGCGACGTGGTCGACCTGATATGCATGACCGGGAAATCCGGAGTCAGCATGACAGCCGTCGAGCCCATACTCCGCGAGGTCATGGCCCGCGAGCACAAGTTCAACCCCGAGGACAAGCAGGCCATGTTCGTGCTCAACACCGAGGAGATGTTCTCGCTGATCGACAACCTCTTCATCGGAATCAACTTCCTGATACTGCTCATCGGCCTCGGCACCATACTCGCCGGAGCCATCGGAGTCAGCAACATCATGATGGTCACGGTCAAGGAGCGCACCACCGAAATCGGCATACGCCGCGCCATCGGAGCCACTCCCCGCGACATCCTCGGCCAGATAATCATGGAGAGCATCTCCCTGACCCTGCTGGCGGGCAGCCTGGGAATAGTCTTCTCGGTGTTCATGCTCAATATCCTCGAAGCGCTCAACGGCGGCGACACATCCTTCCAGGTCAGCTTCTGGACCGCCGTGGCCGCAATGGCCTTCCTTGCAGTGCTCGGCGTGCTCGCCGGTCTTGCGCCCGCATCCCGCGCAATGAACATCAAACCCGTGGATGCAATGAGAGACGAATAATGACAAAACACAAAGAATAATGAAAAAAGCATTCAAGTACATCATCCTCGCCCTGGTAGCGATAGTCATCGTCGGCACCTTCGTGTCGCTCTACAGGAAATCCCGCCCCGAGGCGGTCAGCTGGCAGCAGCTGGAGGCTACCGTAATGGACATCCAGAAGACCACTGTTGTCACCGGCAAGATCGAGCCCCGCAACGAGGTCGAGGTGAAGCCCCAGATCAACGGAATCATCTCCGAAATCTACAAGGAGGCCGGAGAGCAGGTGAAGGAGAACGAAATCATCGCCAAGCTCAAGGTGATTCCCGACATGGCGTCGCTGAGCTCCGCCGAGTCCCGCGTGCGTCTGGCGGACATCAACCTCAAGCAGGCGCAGACCAACTACGACCGTGAGAAGATACTCTACGACAAGGACCTCGTGAGCGCCGAAGAGTACGACCAGGTAGTCCAGGCCCTCGAACAGGCTAGGGAGGAGCGCGCTGCCGCGCAGGAGAACCTCGAAGTCATCAGGGACGGCGTGTCGTCGACCAACGCCACCGAGAGCTCGACCCTCATCCGCTCCACCATCACCGGACTCATCCTCGACATCCCCGTCAAGGTCGGCAACTCGGTGATCCAGGCCAACACCATGAATGACGGCACCACCGTGGCCACCGTGGCCGACATGACGGACCTCATCTTCGACGGCAACATCGACGAGACCGAGGTCGGCTCCCTCCGCGAGGGCATGCCCATGCTCATCAGCGTCGGAGCGCTCGCCGGCTACAGCTCTTCGGCGACCCTCGAATACATCGCCCCGAAGGCTGTGGAGAACAACGGCGCCAACCAGTTCGAGATCAAGGCCGCCGTCGAGGTCAACGACGACTACACGATGCGTTCCGGCTACAGCGCCAATGCCGAGATTGTGCTGCAGGAGGTGAAGGACGTGGTGTCAGTGCCCGAGAGCGCGCTTGAGTTCGAAGGCGACGACTGCTTCGTCTATCTTCTCCAGGCCGACGGAAGCTATGTGCGCACTCCCGTCACGACCGGTCTCAGCGACGGTATCAACATCGAGATCAAGTCCGGTCTCAAGGCCGGCGACAAGGTGCGCGGAATACGTATAATCAACGAGGAATAGACATGAAAGGACATCTCATCGCAATACTCTGCCTCGCCGGACCTCTCGCCTTCGCACAGGAAGGCGGACACGGCCCCTGGACACTCCAGGACTGCGTGGACTACGCATTGGAGCACAATATCACCGTGCGCCAGAGCGAGGTGGCGCTCGAGCAGAAGGAAGTGGAGCTCAGCAACGCAAGGAACCGCAGGCTGCCGGGACTCAGCGCCTCCGTCTCCGAGAACCTCTCGTTCGGACGAGGACTGACCGCCGACAACACCTACACCAACTCCAACACGACTTCGACATCCTTCTCCCTCGGAGCCGACGTGCCCATCTTCCAGGGCTTCGACATCAACAACGGCATCAAGCTCGGCAAGCTCGGGCTGGAAGCCGCGACCGAGGACCTCGAGAAGGCCAGAGACGACATCCGCGTCAACGTGGCCCAGGCCTACGTGGACATACTCTACAATCAGGAGATGCTTAAGGTGGCCGAAAGCCAGCTCGACCATGACGCCCAGCTGCTCGAACAGGTCAGGACCCGCAGGCTCGCCGGAAAGGCCAGCGACGCGGAGGTCTCCGCCCAGGAGGCCACCCTCGCCCAGAGCCGCCTTTCCGCCACCCAGGCGTCCAACAACCTTCAGCTGTCCGTGCTCACGCTGACCCAGCTTCTGGAGCTGCCCTCTCCCGAGGGCTTCGAGATAGTCGCACCTTCCATGGAGAGCTTCGAGTTGAAACTGCTTGAGAACCCCGAAGACATCTACGCGCTCGCCGTGGATATCAAGCCTGCCGTGAAGTCCGCCCTCATCAACCTCGAATCCGCCGAAATCAGCATCGCCAGGGCCAAGGGCGCCTACCTCCCGACCCTGATGCTCACCGGAGGACTCGGCACCAACTACTACACGACCTCGCGCATGAGCTCGGCCAGCTTCGCCGACCAGATGAAGAACAACTTCAGCCAGTATGTCGGCCTCTCGCTGAGCATCCCCATATTCAACCGCATGTCCACCCGCAACTCGGTGCGCAACGCCGAACTCAGCTACGAGAACCAGCAGCTCCAGGTCGAGAACGTGAAGAAGTCGCTCTACAAGGAGATCCAGCAGGCCTACTACAACGCTGTGGCCTCCCAGACCAAGTACGTGAGCAGCATGGAGTCCGCCGAGAGCGCGAGAAAGCACTATGAGCTCACCGAGGAGAAGTACCGCAACGGCAAGGCCGACATCGCCGACTACAACGACGCCAAGAACTCCTGGCTCAGCGCCGAGTCCGACAGCGTGCGCTCGAAATACGAATGTCTGTTCCAGACCCGTCTGCTCGACTTCTACAAAGGGGAGGACATAGCATTCTGACATAAGGCAATTCTTCCACAAGGTTCATTTTTATAATGGTTTTACTGTGTGGCGCAAGCCGCGGTCGGTGCCAGACTTCCAGGCGCGACGGCGACTTGCGCCTTTTCACGGGCTTGAGCCTCAGAGACTTCAAGTTCCGCTGTACCCAGGGCGGCAGATTCGTCACCGGAGAGATGATATGCTGTGCGCATGCCGCTTCAGAGTAGTGTGAAAATCGCTATATTTGGCTTGAGATAAAACCGTATACGTATGAAAAAGCTCATCACCGTCATTCTGCTGCTCGCAGCTTCGGCCGGGGCCGCCGCCCAGACCCATACCTCCCCTCAGGGATATACGCTCTACGACAACGAGGTTTCGCTCTACTACGGCCAGGGTTCCACCACCCAGCTGGGAATGGCGCTCGGAGGGGCGCTGGGTGTCGCGCTCACCTTCGGCACCGTGTCGCTCGACGAACTCAGGTCGAACGGCACCTTCTCCGCCGGTTATCACCACCATGTCAACAGCTGGCTCTCGGTCGGCGGCATAGTCGGCTATGAAGGTATCTCGCTGGTGTTCTCTTCGGACGAAAGCTCCGGCTCCGACGGCGACTACTCCTTCATCTTCGCGATGCCGTCAGCCACCGCCAAGTGGTTCAGCAGGCCGTCCTGGAGCATGTATTCAAGGCTCTCGGCCGGCGTCATCACCGGAATCCACGAGGGGCAGGCCTCCTGGGGCTTCGCTTTCCAGGCCAGCGCCGTCGGTCTGGATTTCGGCATAGAGAAGGTGAGGGGTTTCCTCGAAGCCGGCCTTGG
>JADILW010000059.1 GCA_017695095.1 Candidatus Cryptobacteroides avistercoris
GCTGAAGGCTGCCGCCGCGGCGGGGATGGACACGTTCTCGTCGCCCACCACCTCCGACTGGATGCGCCTGGGCTGCGACGCCGTCAAGCTCGGTCCGGGAGACTCCGCCCGCTCGCATCACGCCGACGAATACATACTCACCGAAGAAATACAGGCCGGCATCGACGGCTACATCAGATTCATAGAAGCGTTTTATGGCAACTTTGTGGAATAAAGGCACCTCGGCCACCGAAACGGTGGAGAACTTCACGGTCGGCAACGACCGCGTGCTCGACCTGCGGCTCGCGAAATACGACGTCGAAGGCTCTAAGGCGCACATCCGCATGCTCCGCAGCATAGGCCTGCTGGAGCAGGACGAACTTGACAGCCTGCTCGCCGGGCTCGACCGCATACTCGCAAGCATCGAGGCGGGCAGCTTCCGGCTCGAAGACGACGTGGAGGACATCCATTCGCAGATTGAGCTCATGCTGACCCGCGAGCTCGGCGAAACCGGCAAGAAGATACACTCCGGCCGCTCGCGCAACGACCAGGTGCTCGTGGACATAAAGCTGTTCCTGCGCGACGAGCTGCTGAAGCTCAGGGAAGAGGTGCTGAAGCTCTTCCGCACGCTGCAGGAGCTCAGCGAGAAGCACAAGGAGACCCTGCTTCCCGGATACACCCACAACCAGCTCGCGATGCCCTCGTCGTTCGGACTCTGGTTCGGGGCCTACGCCGAAGCCCTGGCCGACGACATGTTCCTGCTCGGAGGCGCCTACAGGCTCATCAACCGCAACCCCCTGGGTTCCGCTGCCGGCTACGGCAACTCCTTCCCTCTCGACAGGCTGATGACGACCAGGCTGCTCGGTTTCGACACTCCGGTCTACAACAGCGTCGCCGCCCAGCTCGAAAGGGGCAAGGCCGAAAGGAGCGTCGCCTCGGCGATGGGCTCCGTAGCGCTGACCCTCAACAAGTTCGCCTCCGACTGCTGCATGTACATGTGCCCGAACTTCGGCTTCATACATTTCCCGGACGAACTCACCACCGGCTCCAGCATCATGCCCCACAAGAAGAACCCCGACGTCTGGGAGATCATCCGCGGCAAATGCGACATGGTGCTCGCCTGCGAGAACGAGATATCCATGCTCTGCAGCAACATGCCCCACGGCTACCACCGCGACATGCAGCTGCTCAAGGACATACTCTTCCCCCGCCTCGAACTCATGCACGACTGCCTCAGGATGACCGACTACATGCTCGCCCACATAGAGGTGAACTCACATATACTCGCGAACCCCCTCTACAAGTACCTGTTCACCGTGGAGGAGGTCAACCGGCGCACCCTCGCCGGCACGCCCTTCCGCGAAGCCTACAGGCAGGTGGGCGCGGAGGTCAACGAAGGCCGCTTTGAAAGCTCGCTCGGCGACCTCGCCTCGCTCAGGGCGTCCGATCTCGGGCACACCCACGTCGGCAGCATGGGGAATCTCTGCAACGACGAGATAGCAGAATTGATGAATAAAGCTTCCAACTGGTAATATATGTCACAGAATCGCAAGAAAGCATCACTCGTTCTTCAGAACGGACACATCCTTCACGGATGGAGTTTCGGCTACGACGGACCTGCCGGCGGCGAGGTCGTGTTCTCGACCGCCATGGTGGGCTACCCGGAAAGTCTCACCGATCCGTCCTATTCGGGGCAGATCCTCTGCGTCAGCTATCCTCTCATCGGCAACTACGGCATTCCCTCGCGGGAAAAGGACTCCTACGGCCTCAGCAAGAACTTCGAGTCTGAGAAAATCCATGTCAGGGGCCTCATAATCTCCGACTACAGCGAGAAATACAGCCACTGGGACGCCGAGATGAGCCTCGGAGAATGGATGCAGGAGGAGAAGATACCCGGAATCTACGGCATCGACACCCGCGAACTCACCAAGATTCTCCGCGAGGAGGGCGCGATGCTCGGCAAGATCATCCCCGAGGACGTGCGGGAGGAGGACGTGCCTTTCTACGACCCCAACAAGGAGAACCAGGTGGCGAAGGTGAGCTGCCGCGAGGTGATCAGATACGGCGAAGGCAGCAAGAGGGTCGTGCTAGTGGACTGCGGCGTCAAGCACCAGATACTGCGCTGCCTCATCACGCGCGGAGTCGAGGTGGTACGCGTGCCCTGGGACTGCGACTTCAACAGCCTCGAGTGGGACGGCCTGTTCATATCCAACGGCCCCGGAAACCCCACGCTCTGCGGCACCGCCGTGGACCATATAGCCAGGGCGCTCCAGGGCGACAGGCCGGTGTTCGGCATCTGCATGGGCAACCAGCTCATGTCCCTGGCCGCCGGAGCAGGCATATTCAAGCTCAAATACGGCCACCGCAGCCACAACCAGCCTGTCAGGATGAACGGCACGAACAGGTGCTTCATCACCTCGCAGAACCACGGTTTCGCGGTCGACAACAGCACTCTCGGCGGCGAGTGGGAGCCCTACTTCATCAACATGAACGACGGCACCAACGAGGGTATACGCCACCGCAGCAAGCCCTTCTTCTCCGCACAGTTCCATCCCGAAGCCTCCAGCGGCCCGGTGGACACCGAGTTCCTTTTCGACGAGTTCATATCCAGATTGTAGAGCCATGACAGACACAAGCATAAAGAAAGTCCTGGTCTTGGGTTCAGGCGCGCTCAAGATTGGCGAGGCAGGAGAATTCGACTACAGCGGTTCCCAGGCCCTCAAGGCGCTCAGGGAGGAAGGCATCAGCACGGTGCTGATCAACCCGAACATCGCCACGGTGCAGACATCCGAGGGCGTTGCCGACAAGATCTACTTCCTGCCCGTGACCCCCTATTTCGTGGAGAAGGTGATAGCCAGGGAGAAGCCCCAGGGCATTCTTCTCTCCTTCGGCGGGCAGACCGCACTGAACTGCGGAGTGCAGCTCTACCGCAGCGGTGTGCTCGACAAATACGGCGTCAGGGTGCTCGGAACCCCCGTGCAGGCCATCATCGACACCGAGGACCGCGAGCTCTTCGTGAAGAAGCTCGACGAGATCGGAGTCAAGACCATCAAGTCACACGCCGCCGCGAACCTTGAGGAAGCCAAGGCTGCGGCCGCCAGCGTAGGATATCCTGTGATCATTCGCGCCGCCTACGCCCTCGGAGGACTCGGTTCGGGATTCTGCGAGAACGAGCAGGAACTCGAGGCGGTGGCCGGCAAGGCGTTCTCTTTCTCTCCCCAGGTGCTGGTGGAGAAGTCGCTGCGAGGCTGGAAGGAGATCGAGTACGAGGTGGTGCGCGACAGTTACGACAACTGTATCACGGTCTGCAACATGGAGAACTTCGACCCTCTCGGCATCCACACTGGCGAGAGCATCGTGGTCGCACCCTCGCAGACCCTCTCCAACAAGGAGTTCCACTTCCTCCGCAAGATAGCCATCGACATCGTGCGCCACGTGGGCATAGTGGGCGAATGCAACGTGCAGTACGCCTTCAGCCCCGACGGCGAGGACTACAGGGTGATTGAGGTCAACGCCCGCCTGAGCCGCTCGTCGGCTCTCGCCTCCAAGGCCACCGGCTATCCCCTCGCCTTCATCGCCGCGAAGCTCGGCCTCGGCTACGGACTGTTCGAGCTCAAGAACTCCGTGACCAAGACCACCCCGGCCTTCTTCGAACCCGCCCTCGACTACGTGGTGTGCAAGATCCCCCGCTGGGACCTCGCCAAGTTCAAGGGAGTGTCAAGGGAGATAGGCTCCAGCATGAAGAGTGTCGGAGAAGTGATGGCCATAGGACGCAACTTCGAGGAGGCCATCCAGAAAGGACTCAGGATGATAGGCCAGGGAGCCCACGGCTTCCTGTGCAACAAGCCCTACAAGACCGAAGACCTCGACTACGCCCTCAAGAACCCCACCGACACACGCATCTTCGCGATCGCGGCCGCTCTTGAGTCGGGCTACAGCGTGGAGAAGATCCACGAGCTCACCCATATCGACAAATGGTTCCTCGACAAGCTCGAGAACATCGACGTAACCTACCGCGAGCTCAAGAAATGCGGCTCGCTCGACAAGGTCGGCCAGGAGCTCTTCCGCCGCGCGAAGTGCCAGGGCTTCTCAGACCTTCAGATAGCCAGGGTTTTCGCTCTGACCGAAGCCGAAGTGCGCAAGGTGCGCAAGTCCTTCGGCCTGCGCCCCCACGTGAAGCAGATCGACACGCTCGCGGCGGAGTTCCCCTCCAGCACCAACTACCTCTACCTGTCCTACAACGGCGAAACCGACGACGTCAGCTTCAACGAAGGCCACCGCACGGTGATCGTGCTCGGCTCCGGAGCCTACCGCATCGGCAGCAGCGTGGAGTTCGACTGGTGCGGCGTGAACGCATTGCAGACCCTGCACCGCCGGGGCTACAAGTCCATAATGATCAACTACAACCCCGAGACGGTGTCGACCGACTACGACTCCTGCGACAGGCTCTATTTCGACGAGCTCAGCTACGAGACCGTGATGGACATCTGCGAGCTCGAGAATCCCTTCGGAGTCATAGTCAGCGTGGGCGGACAGATCCCCAACAATCTGGCACTGCCGCTGATGAAGAGCGGAATACGCATCCTCGGCACCTCGGCCGACGACATCGACAGGGCCGAGGACCGCAACAAGTTCTCGCAGATCGTGGACAAGCTCCACATCGACCAGCCCCGCTGGAGGGAACTCACCACCATGGACGACATCGACAAGTTCGTGGACGAAGTCGGCTTCCCGGTGCTCGTGCGCCCTTCGTACGTGCTCTCGGGAGCGGCGATGAACGTCTGCTACAGCAAGGAGGACATGAAGGTCTTCCTCGCGATGGCCGTGGAGGTGTCGGAGGAACATCCCGTCGTGATCAGCTCGTTCATGCAGAGATGCAAGGAGCTGGAATGCGACGCTGTGGCCGACAACGGCAAGGTCATCGCCTCGGCGATCTCAGAGCACATCGAGTTCGCGGGAGTGCACTCCGGCGACGCGACCATACAGTTCCCGCCCCAGAAGATCTACGGAATCACGGCGGCCAAGATACGCAAGACCACGGCAGCGATAGCCGCCGAACTGCACATCACCGGACCGTTCAACATCCAGTTCCTCGCGACCGACAACTACATCAAGGTCATCGAGTGCAACCTCCGCGCGTCGCGCAGCTTCCCCTTCGTATCCAAGGTGCTCAAGGTCAATTTCATCGACCTGGCGACCCGCTGCATGCTCGGTGAGCATCCGGAGCCGGTGAGGGTGGACCCCTTCGAGCTGGACTACGTGGGCATCAAGTGCTCGCAGTTCTCGTTCTCGCGTCTGAGCCAGGCGGACCCCGTGCTGGGCGTGGACATGGCCTCGACCGGCGAGGTGGGCTGCATAGGCGACAACCTCGACGAGGCCCTGCTCAAGGCCATGCTGTCGGTCGGCCACAGGATTCCCGAACACGCGGTGCTGATATCCTCCGGCAACCCCATTCAGAAGGCCGACCTGCTGCTCGCCTGCCACAAGCTCTCGGAGAAGGGCATCAAGATCTACGCGACCGCCGGCACATGCAAGTACCTCAACGAGAACGGGGTGCCGGCCCACAGGGCGCTGTGGCCCCACGAGGAGGCCGACGGACTGGAGCCGAACGAACCTTCGGCACTCGAGCTCATCCGCACCCACGAGGTGGACCTCGTGGTGAACATTCCGAAGAACTACTCGCGCAAGGAGCTCAGCAACGGCTACAAGATGCGCCGCGCGGCCATAGACTTCAACGTACCGCTGATCACCAACAGCCGGCTCGCCACCGCCTACATCAGGGCCTTCTGCGCGAAGTCTCTGGACGACATCAGCATCAAGAGCTGGGACGAATACTAGTGCAATGTTCCTGAGTCGAGGCTGATATGAAATCAGCCTCGACAAAAAAGAAGCCGTGGCTGATATGAAATCAGCCACGGCTTTATTCAAACTTTACCTCACCCCGGACCTATAGCTTGTCCTGGATATTGTCAACGAGGCTGAGCACGCGGCGGCGGTTCTCGCTGATCTCGCCTGCGTCGCAGTTGCACTCGTAGTACTTGCCGGCCTTCTTGTAGTACTCGATGAGAGGCTCGGTCTGGGCATGGTAGGTCTTGATGCGGTTGTTTACGGTCTCCTCGGAGGCGTCGTCGGCGCGGCCCTCGATGGCGGCGCGGCCTGCGATGCGCTGGCGTATCATGTCGTCGGAGATCATCAGGGAGATCACGGCGGTCACGCTGCTGCCCCTCTTCTCGAGTATCTTGTCGAGGTCCTCGGCCTGAGCGATGTTGCGGGGGAAGCCGTCGAGAAGGAAGCCGTCGTAGCCCTTGATGGTGTCGAAGGCCGTCTCGATCATGCCCTCGACCACTGAGTCGGGCACGAGTTCGCCGGCGTCGATCAGGCTCTTGGCCTTCTTTCCGAGTTCGCTTCCGGCGGCGATTTCCGCGCGCAGGAGTTCTCCGGTGGAGATGTGCTTGAGGTTGTATTTTTCAGCCACGGCACCTGAATGGGTGCCCTTGCCGGCCCCCGGAGGGCCGAAGAGAATGTAATACTTCATATCGTTATCGATTACGTAGATGTCCTTTGAATTGCGCCCTATCTCGTTGTAGTCGAGGCCGAAGCCGACGATGAACGCGTTGGGGATGGAGAGCCCCACATAGTCCACCTTGTCGGGTTTCCTGTAGACTCCGGGCTTGAAGAGCATGGTGCAGATCTTGACGTCGGCGGCACCCTTGTCGAGCAGCATCTCCTTGAGCGCCACTATGGTGTTGCCGGTGTCGACTATGTCCTCGCAGATTATTATCCGGCGTCCGGTGACGTCGGCGGTGAGCCCCATCATCGTGAGCACGGTTCCGGTGGACCGGGTTCCCTGATAGGACGACATCTTGATGGACACGAGTTCGCACTTGAAGTCGAGCCTCTGGAGAAGCTCGCCGGTGAAGGGTATCGCCCCGTTGAGCACGCAGAGGATTATGGGCACGTCCTTGCATCCTCTGAAGTCTGCGTTCACCTTCTCCGCGACCCCGTCGATGGCCGCGATTATCCTCTCGTGGGGGATGTACGGCTTGAACGTCTTGTCGAACAGAACTAGTTTGTCTTTCATGGTCAGAATCTGTAGACCCGACAATTTACGAATAATTTTCCGAATTCCGGCAGAAGGGTGGCGAATATGGACGTATTTGGCTATTTTTGCACTGACTTAAACTATGTGCCATGACTTCAATCCTTCTTATGGCCGCCTTCGCCGCGGCCGTCGCGCTTCCCGCGGACTCTCTGGCCGCGCTGAATTCCACGAACCCGGTCGCAGAGACCGCCGCACCCTCCCCCGACGCCGGATTCGAGAGCGCCGTGCTGTTCCTGAGCGGGGCCTCCTGCCTGGAGGAACTGCCGCAGGACGAACTTGAGCGCTACCAGAACCTTGCCGATCATCCGCTGGACCTCAATCTCGCTGGCCGGGCGCGGCTGACCTCCACCGGACTGTTCTCCCAATACCAGGCGGCTTCGCTGACCGACTACCGCTCCCGCAGCGGCGACATACTCTCGTTCAGCGAGCTGGGCCTCGTAGACGGCTTTTCGCCGGAATTCGCTGAAGCCCTGCGCCCCTTCGTGAGACTTGTCAGCGACGGCGCTCCGGGAAGCCGTGAAAGCCGGAGACTCAGACACTCTCTGACCGCCGGAGGCTCAGTGCGGAACGGCGACGAATACACCGCCCGGATCAAGTATTCGATGGAATACGGAGAACGCGCCGAGTTCAACTGGACCTCGCGCACCACCTATTCAGAGCCGGAACCGGCGCCAGGCACCTTCAGCGCGGCCTGGTACGGCAGACGTTATCTCGGGAAAGTGGTGCTCGGACATTTCTCCGCCCGTTTCGGCCAGGGGCTCGCGATGTGGAGCGGATTCAGCATGAGCGGCTATTCCTCTTCGGCGTCGTTCAGGAAGAACGCAGCCGGCTTCGCCGCCACAGGTTCCGCCGCTCCCGAACTCCTCGGCGTCGCCGCCGACTGGAATCTCGGCCCCTTCACCGTCTCCACGGGCTATTCGTTCCTCGGCAGGCGGATCATCGGCAACCTCGGCTGGATATCCCGGAATCTCACGCTGGGGCTCACCGCCACCGAATCCGCCGCATCCGCGGACTGGCGGCTGTCGCTGCCCGACCTGAGCGTGTTCGGAGAGTTCTGCTCCAGTTACCTCGGTGAGCTATGCGGCCTGGCCGGCCTGATCTGGGTGCCGGAATACGGACGCAAGTTCGCCCTGCAGGCGCGCTGGTTCGACGAAGCCTGGAAGGAGTACAGCGGAATCGCGCTCGGCTGGGAGACTTTCAGCGTGGTCTGCACCGCCGACGCCGCCTACCGCCTCGACAAAAGGCTGGCGCAGTACAAGACCCTGGTCCAGCTGAAGCCGGAACTGGCATTCGGCGAGTTCATTCTGACTCCGAAGCTGCGCTGGAGCGGGAGGCTGCGGCCTTCGGAGGAGTTCCCGCTGCGCAACGACCTGCGCGCCGACCTCGAGGGGAGCTGGCGCGGATGGACGGCCGCCGGCAGATTCAACGCGCTGTGGTGCGAGAAGTTCGGCTGGCTCTGGTACGCACAGGCGGGCAGGAAGACCGAGAATTTCACGCTGAGCCTGCGGGGAGGCATCTTCCGCATCGACGAATGGAACGACCGCATATACGTCTACCAGCAGGACGCGCCGGGGACCTTCAACGTGCCGGCCTTCTACGGCCGCGGCTGGAACCTCTCTCTCTACGCCGCGGTGCATCTCGGACGGCACCACAGCATCTGGCTGAGGCTGGACTGCGTGCAGTACCCCTGGAACCTCACACCCAGGCAGGGCAAGCTGGAATGCCGCCTTCAGTACCGCTGGCGAAGCTGAGGCAGCGGGAAGACAACCACCGTCCATCTTATTCGTATTATCATTATATTTGTTTTAAGTCCAATTTTTTAATGATTGGCGAGAAATGAAACAGTCAAAAGAAAAGGATTGTATATGTTGGCCACGATCTTGAAGAGCAAGAGCGCATTGAATGTAACGTTTGCTATTATAGAAACTTTCACGTACGTCAGAAGCTTGGAAAAATCAATCGCAAATAACGCATCAGAAGAGGATGAACGATGAGCAACTGAGAAAAATCGTCGTGGCGGCGGATTCGTTCAAGGGTTCGCTGTCGTCGGCTGAGGTGGCGGAGGCGGTCGCGCTGGGCGTCCGGGAGGTGTTTCCGGAGTGCGAGGTCGTCTGCCTTGACGTGGCCGACGGCGGAGAAGGGACGATGGAGGCTCTGCTGAAGGCGCTCGGAGGCGCCGCCGTGGAATGCGAGGCACACGACCCGCTGATGCGTCCGCTGCGTGCTGAGTATGGCATATCTGCCGACGGAGGCACGGCAATCATCGACATGGCGGCCGCAAGCGGACTCACCCTGCTGCGGGAAGACGAACGCAATCCCCTGCTGACCACGACCTTCGGCACCGGGGAGATGGTCGCGCACGCGTTGCGCAGCGGCTGCAGGCGCGTGATCATCGGACTCGGCGGAAGCGCCACCAACGACGGCGGCACCGGGATGCTTACGGCGCTCGGATTCAGGTTTCTGGACGCAGGCGGGACGCCACTTCCCGGCACGGGCGGTTCCTTACTGCACATCGCGTCCGTGGATGCCTCGGGAGCGCTCCCGCAACTTGCCGGAACCGCATTCACCGCCGCCTGCGACGTGGTCAACCCGCTCTGCGGACCTGACGGGGCGGCGTATGTGTATGCACCACAGAAAGGCGCCGACGCCGCCATGGTGGAGACTCTCGACCACGGGCTGCGCAATTTTGGCACGGTGACTGAAAGATTCAGCGGCCGTAACATCACCGACGTCAGAGGCGCCGGTGCAGCAGGAGGCATGGGAGCAGGGATGCTGGCCTACCTGAATGCGGAGCTGGTTCCCGGGGCTGAGCTGCTGCTGGACGCAATGAGGTTCGACGAAATCACCGCCGGCGCCGACCTCGTGATCACGGGAGAGGGCCGCATCGACGAACAGACGCTGATGGGAAAACTGCCCGTTCGCGTGCTCAGACGCGCTTCTGCGCCCGGCATTCCGGTAGTCGCGCTCGGAGGGCAAGTGACAATCAGCCGTAATCCCGGCTTCGCAAAGATGCTCAGCGTCTCCCCTGCCGGCTGCCCGCCCGAAACTGCGATGCTGCCGGAAGTAGCCTTCTCGAATGTCCGCAATGCGGTTGCGGAACTTCTGTGGAATGCGGAGGACAACTCCCCTGGAACTGCGGCTTTCTGACGAAGCGAAGCATGCAAGCATGACAAGATATTTTTCATGATTCCATTGTTGATTTGCGATTACAGAACCTCCACCACCTTCTCCATGGCCATGCTGCGGGAACCTTTGACGAGAACCAGCGCACCGGAGACGGGATGTTCGCGCAGATGGTGCGCAAGTTCGTCGGAGCTGCCGAAACAGGGGAACTCCGCGCCGCATGCAGCCGCAGCCTCACGGAATTCGGGACCGACCAGCATCGCGTCGGTGCCGCTCTCCACCAGACGGGAGACCACCTTCCGATGCTCGGCAGCCGACTCCGCGCCGAGCTCCTTCATGTCACCGAGCAGCGCGAGCCTGCGGTCCGCCTGCACGGAGGCGAAATTGTCGAGCGCGGCATGCATCGACGAAGGATTGGCGTTGTAGGCGTCGACTATCAGGGTGTTGCGCTGCGTGCGCACCATCTGCGAGCGTATGTTGTCGGGGGTGAAGGCGGCGATGGCTGCGGCGGCTTCCCGGCGGGGCACTCCGAAATAATCGCCGACCGCAATGGCCGCGAGCACGTTGTCGGCGTTGTAGGCTCCGACGAGCTGCGTGGCGATCACCTCTCCGTCAAGCCTGATGCGCAGGAAGGGCTCCTCTGGCGTACATTCGAGCAGTCCGGCATGCTGGTAGTTCCTGCCGTAGCCGAAGAAATGGCAGGGCAGTCCTGCGGCCATGCCCTTCAGGTCGGCGTCGTCTTCATTGATGAATATCACAGAACCGCGGCGGCTGCCGAGCCATTTGTAGAGTTCCCCTTTGGCAGCCTTGACCCCCTCGAATGAGCCGAAGCCGAGCAGGTGGGCGCGGCCGACGTTGGTGATGAGGCCGTAGTCCGGCTGGCTCACACGCACGAGCTTCGCTATGTCGTCGGGGTGGTTGGCTCCCATTTCGATCACTGCGATTTCCGTATCCGGGCGCATGGCCAGCAGCGACAGAGGCACGCCGATGTCGTTGTTCAGGTTGCCTTCGGTGGCGCTTACGCGGTATTTTTTCGCGAGCACTGCGCGGAGGAGGTTCTTGGTGGTGGTCTTGCCGTTGGTTCCCGTGAGCCCTATCACCGGGAGCCGTCCGCCGCGAAGGTGGGTGCGATGCCATATTGCAAGCTGCTGCAGGGTGGCGAATGCGTCGTCGGTGAGGATCAGCCTCTCGTTCTCAGGAAGGCCGGCCCGGTCGGCGACAGCCCATGCGGCGCCTTTCTCCAATGCCGCGAGGGCGTAGTCGTTGCCGTCGAAATTCTCGCCGCGCAGCGCGAAGAAAATCTCGCCGCCGGAGATTTTGCGGCTGTCGGTCGTGACCCGGCACCCGCAGTCCAGATATATCGAATATAATTCTTCTACTGACATGGTTTCAATATCATTTATCTTGCATTGCCGAACCTGTCTGCCCCCTCGTGAGGCGAGAAAAGCCTCCCTCGGAGCAGCAGGACGGCAATGCTATCGATAAGGCTTCTACTTGACTCCGGTGCTGCCGAAGCCGCCCGCACCGCGCCCGGAATCAGAAAGGCAGCCGCTCTCCTCCCACTCGATGCGCTCATGGCGCGCAAGCACGAGCTGGGCGATGCGCTCCCCCTTCTCTATGACGAACTCCTCGGAACTCAGGTTCACGAGTATCACGCATATCTCACCGCGGTAGTCGGCGTCTATGGTTCCGGGCGAGTTGAGCACCGTGACCCCCTTCTTCGCGGCAAGGCCGCTGCGGGGACGCACCTGTATCTCATATCCTGCGGGAATCTCCACATAGAGCCCTGTGGGCACCATCACACGCTGCAGCGGAGCAATGACTATCGGCTCCTCATTCGCGGCCCTGACATCCATTCCGGCGGCAAGCGCCGTCGCATACTGCGGCAGTTCGTTGCCGCTCCGGTTCATCACCTTGACATTCATTGTCTCAAATTTTTTTCGATGCATTCCATATTGTTCCGGGCGAGGCGCGCGGCCTTTCGGAAAGCTCTACTTCGGCGCATAGCGGTACAGTGCCGCGGCTATTATCGCATACAGCAGGTTCGGAATCCACAGCGCGATGCCCGGCGGCAGCGTGTTGGTGTACACGAACATCTCGCTGAAGCGCAGGAACAGGATGTAGGAGAACGCCAGCGCGATGCCAATTCCTATGTTCCAGCCTATTCCCCCGCGGCGTTTCTTAGCGGAAAGCGTGACTCCGATTATCGTGAGCACCAGAGCCGAGAAAGGCAGGGCCCAGCGGCGGTGCTTCTCGATCTGGGCGTACATCACGTTGGCGTCGCCCCTGAGCTTCTGGGTGGCTATCAGCTCGTTGAGCTGCTTTATCGTCAGGGCCTCCACGGTCTTCTCGTTGTTGAAGAGGTCCTTGATCTTCAGGGCAATCACGGTGTCAACCTGCGGAGCGAACTCCACCTTGTCCTCGAGGCCCTCGGAATAGTTCCTGACGAACACCCTTCGCAGGTGCCAGCCGTCCATCGCGCTGTCCCACACGGCGGTCTCGGCACTTACCTTGCGCACCAGCCTGTTGTCCTTGATGTCCTCCATCGTGAAGCGGTAGGCCGTGTTGTTCCAGCGGCTGAAGGACTGGATGTAGACAAACTGGCCTGGCGATATCTGGTAATGTATGTCCTGGAGGTCGAAGTCGTTGTGCCGCTTGACGTACTTGGACTCGAACTCGACCCTCGTGGCGTTGGAGCGCGGAATCACGTAGAGGTTGAGCCCCAGGGAGAGCAGTGCGATGAGCAGAGCCGAGGCCATGTAGGGCACCATCATGCGGTTGTAGCTCACTCCGCCGGCCATTATCGCGATTATCTCGGAATTCGCCGCCATCCTCGAGGTGAAGAAGATAACCGTGATGAACACGAAGAGCGGCGAGAACATGTTGACGAAATACGGGATGAAGTTCAGGTAGTAGTCGAAGATGATGGCCCTCAGGGGGGCTTCGTTCTTCACGAAATAGTCGATCTTCTCCGAAATGTCGAAGATGATCACGATTCCGATGATCAGCAGCAGCGCCACGAAGAAGGTCAGGATGAACTTCTTCGCTATGTAGACGTCGAGCTTCTTGATATAGAAATTCATATCCTTGAACTTATCCTGGCCACGGCATCCTTCTTCCACTGCGCATAGTCGCCGGCCTCGATGTGCCTGCGTGCGGTGCGCACGAGGTCGAGGTAGAACGCGAGATTGTGCTCGCTGGCCAGCATGGCCGCGAACATCTCGCCTGCGATGAACAGATGGTGCAGATAGGCCTTCGAGTAGTTGTGGTCGACGAACGAGGCTCCGTCGGGGTCGATTTCGGAGAAGTCCTGCGCCCACTTCGCGTTGCGCATGTTCATTATTCCGTTCCAGGTGAAGAGCATGCCGTTGCGCCCGTTGCGGGTGGGCATCACGCAGTCGAACATGTCCACTCCCCTCTCTATGCCCTCGAGAATGTTGGCCGGGGTGCCCACGCCCATCAGGTAGCGCGGCCTGTCCTCGGGCAGCAGGGGGCACACGAGCTCCAGCATCTCATACATCTTCTCCGTGGGCTCTCCAACGGCCAGGCCGCCTATGGCATAGCCGTCGGCTCCGAACTGCACCGCGTGGTCGGCCGCCTCCCTGCGGAGGTCGGGATACACGCAGCCCTGGACTATAGGGAAGAAGCACTGGTCGTAGCCGTAGAGAGGCTCCGTCTCGCGGAAGCGGGCCGCATACCTCTCCAGCCAGCTCTTGGTCAGGTCGAGGCTCTTGCGAGCGTAGGAGTGGTCGGCGTCGCCGGGGCAGCATTCGTCGAGAGCCATCATGATGTCGGCTCCGATGATGCGCTGGGTGTCGACGTTGTTCTCAGGGGTGAAGACGTGTCTCGAGCCGTCGATATGGCTGCGGAAGGTGCATCCTTCCGGAGTGAGCTTGCGTATGGGGCTAAGGGAGAACACCTGGAAGCCGCCGCTGTCGGTGAGTATTGGCCGGTCCCAGGACTCGAACTTGTGCAGTCCGCCGGCGGCGCGCAGGGTGTCGAGCCCCGGCCGGAGATAGAGGTGGTAGGTGTTTCCGAGTATTATTTCCGCGCGTATGTCATCCTTGAGGTCGCGGTGATATACGCCCTTCACCGAACCTACCGTGCCTACAGGCATGAAAATGGGGGTGTGCACCGTCCCGTGGGCGGTCTCGAGCGTGCCGCACCTCGCGGAAGAATGCGGGTCTTTTGCCGATATGCTGAATTTCATCTTTCAAATATAGTGAGAATCCCGCAAAATCTTTTAATTTTGCCTGATAACTAATTTTGACTAATCACATGAAAAATGCCAATGTGAGCCTCAGGCTCATCCTGATGAACTTCCTGGAGTTCGCCGTGTGGGGCGCGTATCTCACCTCGATGGGAAGTTTCCTCGCCGAATCCGGCTTCGGTCCCCAGATATGGCTGTTCTTCGCCACACAGGGCTTCGTATCGATTTTCATGCCCGCACTGATGGGCATCATCGCCGACAAGTGGATACCCGCGCAGAAGGTGCTCTCGCTCTGCCAGGGCCTCGCCGGCGCCTCGATGCTGGCGGCCGGACTCTACGCGATGGGAGCGGGGGCGGAAATCCAGTTCGGAGTGTTCTACGCCCTCTACACGATAAGCGTGGCATTCTTCATGCCGACCATAGCCATAGCCAACTCAGTGGCCTACAACGCCCTCGAGAAGGCCGGGAAGGACCCCGTGAAGGACTTCCCTCCCATCAGGGTGTTCGGCACCGTGGGCTTCATCTGCAGCATGCTCTTCGTCAACTTCATGCGCGGAGCCGACGGAGTGCAGTTCCAGCACACCTACAACCAGTTCATAGTCTCAGGCGCGCTGAGCCTCGTGCTCTGCATCTACGCGCTGAGCCTGCCCAACTGCCCCTGCAAGCCCAAGACCGCCGAAGTCCAGTCGTTCGCCGACTCCACCGGCCTGAGCGCCTTCAGGCTATTCAAGAACGGTCAGTTCGCGATATTCTTCATCTTCTCGATGCTGCTCGGAGCCGCCCTGCAGATCACCAACGGCTACGCCAACACCTTCATCACCTCATTCGTCGACAACCCTGACTACGCCAACACATGGGGAGCCAACAACGCCAACGCTCTGATCTCCCTGAGCCAGATATCCGAGACACTCTGCATCCTTCTGATACCCTTCTTCATGAAGAGGTTCGGCATCAAGCGCGTGATGCTCATAGCGATGTTCGCATGGGTGTTCCGCTTCGCCTTCTTCGGCCTCGGCAACCCCGGCGGCGGCGTATGGCTCTTCGTGCTCAGCTGCATAGTCTACGGCATGGCCTTCGATTTCTTCAACATCTCCGGCTCGCTCTTCGTCAACGAGCACGTCGACAAGGAGATGCGCTCCTCCGCACAGGGACTGTTCATGCTCATGACCAACGGACTCGGGGCCTCGATAGGCACATGGGCGGCCGGCATAGTGGTCAACCACTTCGTCTACAACGCCGCGGCTCCCAACTGGAGCACCGCCTGGTACATCTTCGCAGCCTACGCCCTCGTCGTGGCCATACTCTTCATGATAGTGTTCAAGGACCCCGACAAGCATAAGAAAGCCGCATAGCCCGAAATGCAGCACAGGCTGGAATTCAAGTTCATCGATAGCGGCGCCCTCAACGACGACGCCCTTGCCGGCCTCGCCTTCTTCGAGAAGGAAATCTACATCCCCGCCTTCCCCGACGACGGCGAGCGCGAAACCTTCGCCAATATCCTGGAACGCATCAGGTCGGGCAAGAACGCATACCCTCAGACCTTCGCGGTGCTCGCAAGCCACGGCGGAGAAATCTGCGGCGGCGAGATATTCGACTGGTATCCCGACTGCAGTTCGGCAGAGCTCATCTACATAGCGCTGAAACCCGGCAGCAGGGGCGCAGGCCTGGGCGACGAACTGCTCAACCGGGGCGCCAGGCTGCTGGCCGACTCTCTTTCCCGACGCGGAGAGGATGTCGGACGCCTGTACTTCGAGACCGAGAACCCCTTCATCCCCTCGGGCGACGAGAGCATGGACAAGGTCTCCAGGATACGCTTCTTCGCCCGCAACTCCGCATGCAGGGTGCCGATAAAATACTACCAGCCCCCGCTCTCCCCTGACTCCCCCTGGGCGGAAAACCTGTATCTGTGCCTGCTTCCGCAGTTCTCCCGCGGAGGGGCGGACCTTCCCGCCGGCGAACTCAAGGAGTTCCTGCACTGCTTCTACCGCGGCCTCGGCGCATCGGTCGAAGAGCCGAAATTCCAGGAGATGATGCGGAACATCGACTACGCCACCGAGAGCGACGGCACCATCGACTGCCACAGCTTCGCCGAGGAGCCGCAGTTCCAGATCTCCCGCTTCTCGCTGGTCTACCATTTCCGCCTCGACGGAAAGGCTCCCCGGAACGCGGACGAGGACCCTCTGTTCAACTCCTACGAGTGCGACCTCATGAACTACAGCCTGCAGGCACCGGAGCACAGACCCGTCAGGACGAGGCACGTCAGGCTGTACCGCAGGCTGACCCTGCGCATGCCGCGCTTCTACAAGTACACCTCCGAAGGGCAGGACTTCTACCGGGTCTCCCGCCACCGCGAACTTCCGGTGACCGTGTCGGTCAACTGTTCCGACAACCTCACCGGCAACATAAGCCTGGCTCACCTCGTGATCACCCCCGACCCTGACGCGGCAACGGTGTTCAACGAACTTGACTGCATCAGGCTGATCACCGCCTTCGGCAGCATACAGGAGAAATTCCAGGTGCCCGACCGCTCCGAACTGGCCGTTGAAGACCAGGAGAGCGGAAGGCGCTGGAACACCATCGAGGAGTTCGTGTCGTCGAATTTCGACGGCAGGGCGTGCCGGGTGCTGCGCAACGGAATAACGGAACTCGACATCGCCGGAGTGCTCAAACCCGACGGGACCAGGCTCTTCAGCAGCTTCGAGCAGTTCCGCAGGTCGGCCCTCAACGACAAGGAACCTGACGAGAGTCCCTGGAACATGGCCTTCTGCGGCCTGATACTGGGCATATTCGACTTCATGAGGATGAACAGCGCGGAGATTTCCGACACGATAAAGCCAATCGCGGTGCGCCGCGACTCCTTCATAGTGCTCTGCCGCGGACACCTGATGAAGGTGAAGTTCGACGAGAGCACCGAAGACCAGACGGCCAACATCCTCGTCTCCCCCTACCTGCTGATTCCCAGCGCCGTGCTGAGCATCAACGAATTAGTGCTGGACCGCAACGAGGAGATCGTGGGAAGGCCAATTTCCGACAGGACCTACTACCGGCGGAGCATGCTGCTCTCCGGGCGCATACGCGAGGTGATGAGCTCCCTGAACACCGAGTACCTTCAGGACATCTTCCACTACAGCGGCGAGCAGGAGATCATGGTCGAGGGAACGCAGCAGCGCGGTCTCGGGCGGCGCTACGAGCAGCTTGAGCACCGTCTCGACAAGGAGAGGATGCTGCTGGAGGAGTACAAGACCAAGGACCAGCTCGGAGCGGACTACTTCACCAACGCGATGCTGGCGATACTCGCGCTGCTCCAGGTCACCGCCCCGTTCTTCGACAGGAGTTTCTGGCTGGTGGTGTCGCTGGCCTCCGTAGTCGCGATAGGCGCCTACAGCTGGAGGCAGCTGCGCCGGCGCCGCAGGCTGTAGACGGAACCAGGCAAAAGACAAGGCCGCGGAGTCTCGTGCAGAGAGTTCCGCGGCCTTGTCTTTTGATATACGGCGGCTAACGGCGGGAAGCCGCGCGCCTGTGTCCGCGCTTTTTCCTGCGGCTGCTGAGAACCACGGCCGCGATCAGCAGGATCACGATTCCGGCGATGATCACCACTGTCATGCCGCCGGCGTTGTCGCCCTTGACGCGCGACCACATGGCGAGCAGCTCCTCGGTGCCGCGGTCATGCATCATGCCGCAGTACTCCATGATTGAGGCGTCGGGATACATGATGGGGTTCAGGCAGGCGCCCTTCCCCTTCTCGCCGAAGAAGTAGCTGGCGTCGACGGGAGCGTACTTGGTGCTGTCGCTCATAGCCTCGAGAATCTCGTCACCGCCGATGGCGCTCACGTAGCCTATCACGTCCATGTTGCGCAGCGCGTTCTCAGGCTTGCACATGAAGTTGATGAAGTAGCGGGCGGCCTTGACGTTCTTCGCGTATTTGGGGATCACCCAGCCGTCGAACCACACGATGCTGCCGTCGGCGGGGACCACATAGTCGAGAGGGACGCCCACGGCCTCGGCCTCCTCGATCGCCCACTGGGCGTCACCGCTCCATGTGAGGTTCATCCAGGCCTTCTCCTTGGTCATCATCTCTTTGCCGAAATCGGCCTCCCAGCCGGCGATGTTGGGCTTCATCTCGTTCAGATAAGCCTCCACGCGGGCGATGGACTCGGGAGAGGCGTCGTAGGAGAGCTCCTCGACGGTGGTCTCGCCGCTGTCGATGCGGTCACGGTTGAGAGCGATGTTGAAGGTGGTGTAGACATCGCGGAAAGCCTCCTTCATGAGCACCTTGCCCTCGAACCTGGGATCCTTGAGCACGTCCCAGGAGCCGACCTCTTCGGCCGTCACGTACTTGGGGTTGTAGGTGATGCCCACGGTGCCCCACATGTAGGGCACGGCGTAGTCATTGGCATTCTTGCCGTTGCCGTCGACCTGCGAGAGGAAGTCGTTCATGAATGGCGCCACGTTGCCGATATAGTTAGGGGTGTCACCGAAATCCTTGTCGATGGGGAGCAGCAGGTCGGCGCGCAGCATGCGCTCGATGATGTACTCGGAGGGGCACACCACGTCGAAGTCCTCGTGTCCCTTCTCGATCTTGGAGAGCATGACCTCGTTGATGTCGAAGAGCTGGTAGATGATTTCCACAGGTTCGCCTGTCTGTTCCTCGTACCACTGCTCGAATTCCTCGATGAGATCCTCGTCGATGTAGTCGGCCCAGTTGTAGACCTTCAGGGTGTGCTCGCGGTCGGCGGCCATGCAGACTGATGACGCAGCCACGAGAATGCAGATCACTGCAGTCAGAATTTTTTTCATTTTATTGCCTTTTGTTTGTTGTTTCTTGCAGAACGGATGTTGATGATGATGAGCAGGGCGAGCACGGCCAGGAAGATCAGGGTCATCAGCGGCCTGATCTCGGGAGTAAGACCTCCCTTGCGCGCGTCCGCATAGATATAGGTCGACAGAGTCTCGAGCCCCCTGTTGCCCTTGGTGAACAGGGTCACTGCGAAGTCGTCGATCGAAAGGGTGAAGGCCAGGATGAATCCGGAAATCATCGCGGGGCGGATCTGCGGAATTATCACCTTGCGCAGAGCCTGCGACGGCGTGGCGCCAAGGTCCAGGGCCGCCTCGTAGATGTTGGGGTTCATCATCCTGAGCCGGGGCATGACCGTAAGCACAACGTAGGGGGTGCAGAACGAGATATGCGCAAGAAGCACCGTCACGTAGCCCTGGCTCACGCCTATGGCCACGAAGAGGATGAAGAGCGAAATACCCGTGATGATGTCGGGATTCAGCATCGGGATGTCATTCAGGAAGGTGATGGCCTTGCGCCTGCGTCCGCGCATGTTGTGTATGCCTATCGCGGCGATGCTGCCGAGTATGGTCGAGCAGAGCGCGGCCAGAAGGCCGATGGTGATGGTGTTCTCAATGGCCCTCACCATTGAATTGCCGAGTCCGCCGGTGAAGAGCGACTCATAGAGTTTGGTAGAGAAGCCGGTCCAGTTGCCCAGCACCTTGGCCTCGGTGAACGAAAAGACCGCGATTATGAGTATGGGGGCATAGAGTATCACCAGCAGTACCGCCAGATAGCCCCTTGCAAGCAGCTTCTTCATATCAGACCTCCTTTTTCGCTGTCACGCGCGTTGTCCTCGTCGGAGATCAGGGTCGTCAGGCCGATGATCAGCAGCATTATGAGGGCGAGCGCCGAACCATAGTTCCAGAAACCGTTGTTGATGTTCTCCTGAATCGTGGTGCCGAAGAGCTTGACCTTGTTGAGGGTCAGCAGTTCGGCGATGGCGAAAGTGGAGATGGTGGGCATGAACACCATGAGCACCCCGCTCCAGACTCCGGGGAGAGAGAGCGGCACCGTGACCTTCCAGAACACCTTCCAGGGCGTCGCGCCGAGGTCCTGGGCCGCCTCCACATAGGAGTTGTCCAGCTTCTCGAGCGAGTTGTAGATAGGATATATCATGAAAGGCAGGAAGTTGTAGACCATGCCGAAATACAGGGCCCCCTCGCCGAGAGGCAGCCTCAGGAAATCGAACAGGGCCACGGTCGCCAGGGTGCGTATCAGCATGTTGATCCACATCGGGAGGATGAACAGCATCACGGTGATCCTGGAGCGGTTGAACGACGACTTGCTGAGTATCCATGCCGCCGGATAAGCTATCAGCAGGCAGAGCAGCGTGTTGATGAACGCCACCTGGATGGAATACAGGAAGGTGTTCAGGTCGTGCGGCGTGCTGAAGAACTTGGCGAAGTTGTCAAGCGTGAAGGCTCCGGTCTGCGCATCCCTGAATGCGTACACCGCTATCATTATCAGGGGCAGAGCGACGAACAGAATCAGGAAAATCAGATACGGCAGAGCCCAGGTGGATCTCTTTATCTTCATTTCTTGGCCGTCAGTTTGATATTCTCCGCTCCGAAATTGATTCCCACGAGGTCGCCCTTGTCCCAGACGTCGTTCGTATCCACCCAGATGTGGTCACCATCGTCGGTGAGCACGGTAAGGTGGTAGTGGTCGCCCTTGTAGAGCAGGAAATGCACCTCTCCAGCGAGGAGTCCGTCCTCCTGATGGTCCACGAGCTCGACCTTGTCGAAGTCCACCGTGGCGGTCACGACGTCGCCGGGGGCGAACCTGGAGGCGTCGGCGCATTCGGTCTCGACTCCGAGCAGCCTTATGTGGGCCTCGTCCACCACCTCGGCGTCGAAGCTGTTGCAGACTCTCTCCTTGTGCATGACCTGGATGTCGCCCGGACGTATCAGCAGGCCCACGGTGGAGCCCACCTCGAAGGCGTTGTAGTCCTGTATCATGAGCTCGAAGCCCTTGTCGGTGTCGACGAACATCTCGTAGTGGACGCCCTTGAAGGTGCAGGACTTCACGGTTCCGGAGAACTGCGAACCCTCGAGCCTGTGCATGATGTAGACATCCTCCGGACGCACGACCACGTCGACCGGCACGTTCTCGCCGAAGCCCTCGTCCACGCAGTCGAACTCATGGCCGATGAACTCCACGCGGCGGTCCTTCACCATCGTGCCGTTCAGGATGTTGGACTCTCCGATGAAGTCGGCCACGAAGGCGTTCTGGGGTTCGTTGTATATCGAGACCGGGGTGCCGGCCTGGAGTATCCTGCCCTCGTTCATGACCACGACCGTGTCGGAAAGGGTCAGAGCCTCCTCCTGGTCGTGGGTGACGTAGATGAAGGTGATGCCCAGCTGGGCGTGCATCTCCTTGAGCTCGATCTGCATGTCCTTGCGCATCTTGAGGTCGAGCGCCGCCAGAGGTTCGTCGAGCAGCAGCACCCTGGGCTGGTTCACGAGGGCGCGCGCTATCGCCACCCTCTGCTGCTGGCCGCCGGAGAGCGACTCCACGTCGCGGCTCTCGTAGTCGGTCATGCTCACCATCTTGAGTATCTTGCGCACGCGCCTGTCGATCTCGTCGGTGGGCACCTTCTGCAGCTTGAGGCCGAAGGCTATGTTGTCATACACGTCGAGATGAGGGAACAGCGCGTATCTCTGGAAGACGGTGTTGAAGGGGCGCCTGTACGGAGGCACCGCCGAGATGTCCTTGCCGTCGAGCAGCACCTTGCCGCCGTCGGGCGCGAGGAAACCTGCGATGAGGCGCAGGGTCGTGGTCTTTCCGCAGCCGGAAGGGCCGAGCAGAGTGACGAACTCCCCTTCGCGGATGTCGAGGCTGATGTCGTCGAGCACCTGTTTCCCGTCGTATGCCTTGGAAAGGTGCTGAAGTGAAATTACTATGTCCTTGTTCATCGGCCGGCCGGACTAAAACAGGTTGAACAGAAGGTTGTACCTCGCTCCTATGCTGAGGGTCGCCGTCTTGAGCATGGAGTTGTAGGCCACATAGGCGTGCAGCCTGAGCGCATCCGAGTCGTCAATGGGATAGTACTGGAACACGGCGCCGGCCGTCCAGCAGTCCTCGAGCAGGGAATCGCGTCCTGCGGTGGAGTACCAGCCGCGCAGCGCGATGTCGAACTCGTCGGCGGGGGCGTAGGTCAGCCTGCCCTGGAAAGTGTTTCCGCCGATAAGCCTCCAGCTGTCTTCGTCGAAGCCGTAGCTGTTGTTGCAGTCGAAAGTGAAGTCAAGTTCGTCTTCGAGTATCTCGAAGTTCAGTCCGGCGGCCCAGAGCCAGTCGAAATCGCCTCTCTCATATTCGAGGGCGCTCACGCTGCCGATAACCGAGAGCCAGCCGTACTCTCCGGACCACTGGAACGAATATGCCCACAGACCGCTGGCGAAAGGATGCTCTCCGTAGGGGGAGGTCGTCATCTGCAGGGTGAGCTCGGTCGATTCGGAAGGAGTCATCCACGACACGCTGCCGCCCCACTGATAGCACGCGAGACCGCTGGCGAGAGGGGACGAGAAGTCGGGATGGATGTCCCAGTCCCAGTCTTCGTACTCGAAGCCGCCGGTGGCTATCATGTCCTTTCCGAGGCCTATGGTCCAGTTGCCGAATGAGAAATAACCTGCGAAGTAGTCAAGCCAGTTGGTCGTGTCGGAACGGCCGAGGTCCCTGTAGGGCCAGGCATAGTCGCCGCCGCTCTGGAACCAGTGGTTGGCTATCGTCCAGGAGAAGTGTTCCGAAAGGGAACCTTCAAAAAGAGAATAAATTGAAGAATTGCCGTGGTTGAAACCCAAACCGGAATCGCCGGTCATGTAGGTAGGGTTAAGGTCCAGGCGCGGGATGAGTGTTACCTCGGCATACCTACCGAGGTCGTCAGCCTCTTGCGAGTAAGCAAGCAGACCAGGCAGCAGAGCTGCGACCGATAAAAGTAGTTTCTTCATTTTTGGCTACCATAAAATTGGATTTGGTTAAACTCGGGCGCAAATATACGGAAAAATCGTATTTTTGTCGGGTTATAGGAATTTTTAATGTACAATTTCGACGAAATCATCGACAGACACGGCTCCAGAAGCCTCAACGTCGACACACTCAAGGAAAATTTCGGACGCGACGACCTCATCTCCCTCTGGGTCGCGGACATGGATTTCAGGACTCCTGACTTCATACTCGACGCTCTGCGCAGGCGCCTCGACCATCCGATACTCGGCTATCCCAGCACCGGCGCCGACTATTTCAGCATAGTCTCGGACTGGGTGTTCCGGCTGCACGGCTGGCGCGTGGCGCCGGAGAACTTCCGCTACATCCCCGGCATAGTCAGGGGATTCGGCTTCGCGATGCGCTGCCTGCTGTCGCCCGGCGACAAGGTCATCATCCAGCAGCCAGTGTACCATCCCTTCCGCGAAGTGCCCGAGGCCTGCGGATTCGAGGTGGTCGACAATCCCCTGCTGCCCGTCTACGACGAGGACGGCTTCCTGAAGACCTACGAGATGGATCTCGACGGCCTTGAGAAGCTGATCGACGACAGGACAAGGCTGCTGATGCTCTGCAACCCCCACAATCCCGGAGGAATATGCTTCCCCGAGGAGACGCTCCGCCGGCTCGCCGACATCTGCGTCCGCCACGGCATCGTCGTGATTTCGGACGAGATCCACGCCGAGATGCTGCTCGGAGGCCGCAGGCATCATCCCTTCGCCTCGGTGAGCGAGAACGCAGCCAGGTGCAGCATCACCTTCATGGCCCCGACCAAGACCTTCAACCTCGCCGGAGTCGTAAGTTCCTATTGTATAATACAGGACCCCGGACTCAGGAAGAAGTTCTTCAGCTACCTCGAAGCAAATGAAATCGACTACCCTTCCATCTTCTCGGCCGAAGCCACCAGGGCCGCCTACACCGACGAAGGCTGGAACTGGCGCCGGGAGATGCTCGGCTACGTGCAGGGCAACGTGGAGTTCGTGTGCGGCTGGCTGCAGGAGAACCTGCCGCAGATCCACGCCGTGGCCCCGGAGGCTTCCTTCCTGATATGGCTCGACTGCCGCAGGCTCGGGCTGCCGCAGGAAAGGCTCGTCGACCTCTTCGTGAACAAGGCGCGACTGGCGCTCAACGACGGCTCCATGTTCGGCGCGGAAGGCGAAGGCTACATGAGGCTCAACGCCGGCTGCCCCCGCAGCAAGCTGGCCGCCGCCCTCGAAAGACTGGCCGCCGCAGTGAAAAGTTTATAAAAAATTTGCGGATATACATTTTTTTACTACCTTTGCAATCCCGTTAGGGCAACGGTGCTGTAGCTCAGGTGGTAGAGCAATGGACTGAAAATCCATGTGTCGCCGGTTCAACTCCTGCCAGCACCACAAACACATGAAGAGACTACCTGAAAAGAGGCAGTCTCTTTTTCAATTATTACAGGTTATGAGAAAATTCACACTGGCGGCCCTGTCGCTCCTGCTGCTCGCCTCGGTCGGCGCGGCCGGAGAGGAGAAGGACTGCTTCATCCCCAAAGGTTCGAAGTCTGCAGGCATCGTATTCTCCTACAACGACTACAACATCGGCAACGAAACCGGCTACGACGCCCTCTTCTCCATGATACAGGGCGCCAAGGCCACGCTTGACACCTGGAAGTTCTCCTTCGCGGCGTCGTATTTCCTGAAGGACAACATGTCGGTCGGACTTAGGCTCAACTACGACAGGACATCCATCGGCATCGACCAGGCCGACCTCTCCCTGTCCGACGTCGGGCTCTCGCTCGGCAACCACTACCATCTCAGCCACGAGTACTCCGCCGCTGTCACGGCCCGCTCCTACATCCCCATCGCAGGCAGCCGCCGCTTCGCCTTCTTCACCGAACTCGCTCTCGAGGGCGGCCTGGGCCAGGGCAAGACCTACGCGATCAACGACGGACGCAAGGAAGGCACCTACTTCGACAAATACTCGCTGAGCCTGGCTTTCTCGCCCGGAATCAGCGCCTTCGTGATGAAGAACATCGCCCTGGAGTTCAGCCTCGACCTGATGAGCCTCGACTGGACCAACACCGTGCAGGTCGCCAACCGCGTGGACTACAGCAGTTCCAACAACTTCGGCATCCACTACAACATCGACCTGCTCTCCTCCAGGATAGCGCTCGTTATGTATTTCTAATCCACTGAAAAGATGAAGAAGATAGCACTGTTCATGCTCGCCGCCGCGGCGTCATGCACCATCAAGAACGACATAGACTTCCCTCTCGTGCCCGGCGACATCACCGACTTCGTCGTGGAGCACCAGATGAACGCCGACATCAGCAAGGAGTCGCGCACCGTCCATGTGGAGGTGGCCGAATCCGCCGACCTCTCAAGGCTGGAGCTGCTCCGCTTCTCGGTTTCTGAAGACGCCCGCTGCGACGACCTGACCGTCGGCGAGACGCTGGACCTCAGCAAACCCCTCACCGTACACGTCAAGACCTATCAGGACTACGTCTGGACCATCTACGCCACCGTGCGCGTGTCCACCGCAATCGACGTCAACGCATGGGCCGACCATGCAGTGTTCACAGTCCCCTCCGAAGGCTCCGCCAACCCCGGAATCTTCGAATGGCGCAGGGAGGGTGAAAGCGACTGGGCTACCAGCCCCGAAATCACTCCCAAGGCCGGACAGTATGTCTACGAGGCCGACGGACTCCGGCCGGGGACGAACTACTACGTGAGGTTCTCGGTACTCGGGACCAGCAGCGGCGAGGTTGCCTTCAGCACCGAGGCCGAGGCCCAGGTGGCCAACATGAACTTTGACCAGTGGTGCTCCGAGACCGTCTACGGAAGCAAGACCTCCTGGTACCCCGCACCCGACGCCAGCAGCGGCAGGATCTGGGATTCGGCCAACAAGGGCGTGCTCTTCATCGGACGCGAGTGCGCCACCACTCCCGAGGCGGAGTTCGTGGCCGTCTCCGGCGACGGCAAGCAGGCCGCGCGAATGCAGTCCATGTTCCCGAGCTTCCTCGGCATCGGACGCTTCGCCGCAGGCAACCTGCTGACCGGGGAATTCCTCGGCACCGTGGGCAGCGGCTCCAATCTCGGGGCGCGCATGTCATGGGGAACGCCGTTCACCAGCAGACCCTCCGCGCTCAAGGGATGGTACGCCTACTCCCCCGAAGCCATTGACCACGACGACATGGGCAAGCACCCCGAGCTCGTGGGAGCCGGCGACACGATGCAGATACTGGTGATGCTCGGCGACTGGGACGAACCCTTCGAGGTCAACACCGCCGAGGGCGTATTCATCGACCAGGAGAACGACCCCCACATCATCGCCTACGGCAAGATCGAGAGCTCGGAGGCCACCGTCGGCTCCGACGGTGCTCTGAAATACGTCGAATTCAACTGCCCTCTGGAGTACAGGGCCCTCGACCGCAAGCCCAAATATGTGATAATCAACGCCTGCGCAAGCAAGTACGGCGACGATTTCACCGGGGCTGTCGGCAGCCTCCTCTATGTCGACGAATTCGAGTTCGTCTACTAGCCGCCCTGAACATACGCTGAAGCCGCCCTCCGGATATTAAATCAAATTTCCCGGAGGGCGGCTCGGTTTTTTTTCGTAACTTTATGCGATTACTGAAACCTGAATCTGAAATGAAGACCAGAAAATTCCTCACGGCATGCCTGGCAGCGGCCCTGCTGCCCCTCACCATATTCTCCTGCAAGCAGAACACCGTCGCCGAAACCGCCGAAGCGGCAGAGGAAGTGCCGCCTCTCTACGGCTTCGAGCCCTCGGAGTTCGAGGCCGACACCGTGGAGGTCAAGTACGGCGACACCTTCTCCGTCCTCATGATGCGCATGGGCATGGACGCCTCCGACGCCTACGCTCTCAGCGAGCTCTGCGACTCTGTGTTCGACCTGCGGAAAATCAAGGCCGGAAACCATCTGCACGCCTACTACGAGGTGACCGACAGCACCCGCGACCTGCGCTATGCGATATACGAGCAGGACAAGGTCAACGCCACCGTCTTCCAGTGCAGCGACTCCCTGGCGATATGGAATGTGACCAAACCCGTGGAGCATGTCCGCAAATACACCGACGTGACCATCAACAGCTCGCTCTGGAACGACATGCTCGCCGCCGGCGGATCTCCCGAACTCATAATGAACCTCGCAGACATCTACCAGTGGAGCGTGAACTTCTTCACTCTTCAGAAGGGCGACAGATTCCGCACCATCTACACCCAGAGCATGTGCGACGGGGAGCTGGTCGGCATCGACACGGTGCATTTCAGCCTCTTCGACGGCAACGGCTACAAGCAGACCGCCGCGGTCCGCTTCGAGACGGCGGAAGGCGGCAACACTTTCTGGGATAAGGGCGGAGAAAGCCTGAAACGCATGTTCCTCAAGGCCCCGCTCAAATATAACCGCATAAGCAGCCGCTTCTCCTACAGCCGCAGGCACCCTGTCACCGGCAAGGTCAAGCCGCACACGGCCGTGGACTATGCGGCGCCTACGGGCACCCCTGTCCAGGCCATCGGCGACGGAACCGTGACCAAGTGTGGATGGGACCCCACGGGAGGCGGCAACCGAATCAGGATCAAGCACAACATGGGCTACGAGAGCTCCTACATGCACCTGTCGAAATTCGCGTCCGGCATACGTGTCGGAACCCGGGTCACCCAGGGCCAGCTGATAGGCTACGTGGGAGCCACCGGTACGGCCACCGGCCCCCACCTCGACTTCAGGATATGGGAGAACGGACGGCCGATAGACCCGCTGAAGCTGGACTCTCCCGCGTCGGACCCTCTCGACACGGCCTATCTCTCAGGGAGTTCAACGCGCTCTATGAGAAATATATGGCCGAAGTGGCCGGTTACGACGCCCCCGACAGCCTCGCCACTGCCGCGGCCGTCCCTGCCGAATAATCTTTTACCATTATGACCGTCGGCAGACATACTGCC
>JADILW010000060.1 GCA_017695095.1 Candidatus Cryptobacteroides avistercoris
GCTACGCGGCTCACGCTGCGCCCGTCGGCCGGCGAGTGCATCAGGCAGCTGACGCCGAACTTTTCCTTCAGTGCTGCGAAGAAGTCGGTGGCGGACACCGGGGAGGGGAGCTCGCCGACCAGTCCCGAGCCGGAAAGGCCGTCGGGCCTGGGGGAGAGCCAGCGCAGGCCGGTGAGTCCGATCAGCGATGCTATCCGGTGGTTCACGCCTCCCGGGGCGTTGTCAAGGCTGGTGTGCGCCGAATATATGGCGATGCCGGCGCGGATGGCCGCGACCGCGCAGCGCTGCTGGTAGGTGGCGTCGCTGACCTGTTTCAGCGCATGGAAGAGCAGCGGGTGGTGGGAGACGATGAGCCCGCATCCGAGCGACGCGGCCTCCTGCACCACCGCCTCGGTCACGTCGAGGCATACGAGCACCTTCCCGACCTCCGCCGACGGGAAACCCGCCTGCAGGCCGGAATTGTCGAAGTCGTCCTGGAAATTCAGCGGCGCGGTCTTCTCGATCGCCGCCGCGATGTCCTGCACCCTTGCCATCTATGCGAGCAGTTTCCTGACTATCGTGGAGATGGTCTTTCCGTCGGCGAGTCCTGCGAGCTGCTTTGTCGCCACGCCCATCACCTTGCCCATGTCGGCGGGGGAGGATGCGCCCGTGGCGGCTATTATCTCCTTAAGCTTCTCCTCGACCTCGGCCTCGCTGAGCTGCCGGGGAAGATATTCCTCCAGCACCGCGGCCTCCGCCAGCTCGTTCTCCGCGAGTTCCGGCCTTCCGGCGGCGGTGTACTGTTCCGCGGACTCCCTGCGCTGCTTGGCAAGCTTCATTATCAGCTTCACCACGTCGGCGTCCTCGAGGCTCTCCTTCGCGCCCTCGGCGGTCTTCGCGAGCAGAATCGCCGACTTTATCGAGCGCACCGCGTTCATCCTTACCTGGTCATGAGCCTTCATAGCGGCCATGATATCCTTCTGAATCTGTTGTTCTAGTGGCATGACTTTAAATTTTACGTGTCAAATATACTAAATCCGTTCCAACATTTTTCTATATTTGGCCTGACGGCCATATATACGGTTGCGCCTCGGCAATCACAAGTAAACTTGCATTGCACTCGGCTTCTGCGTTATATTTGGCCTGACGGCCATATATACGGTTGCGCCTCGGCAATCACAAGTAAACTTGCATTGCACTCGGCTTCTGCGTATATTTGTCAAGATGTCCGAACTTGACACCAATATCCAGTACCTCGCCGGGGTCGGTCCCAAAAGGGCCGAACTCCTGAAGCGTGAACTGGGTGTCGAGACGCTCTACGACCTGATCCAGCTCTACCCCCACCGCTACGTGGACCGCAGCGGAATCACCCTGATCGCCGACGCGCGGCCCGACACCGCCTGGCTCCAGATACGAGCCAGGGTGATCAGCCGCACTCTCTACGGCCCCTCGGGCAGCATCGTGTCGCAGGATACCAGCCCCATCCACTTCGGCGCCTGCAGGCGCATGTCCGTGATTGTCGACGACGGCAGCGGCACCATGGAACTGGTCTTCTTCAAGGGCATCAAGTGGAACTACGGCCGCCTCGCACCCGGAAATGTGTTCGTGTTCTTCGGGAAGCCGCAGGAGTTCAACGGCCGCCTCAACATGGTGCATCCCGAGGTGGACGCGCCTGCTGAGGGGCACGTGACCCAGTCGTCGCTCACCGGCGTCTATCCCAGCACCGAGAAGCTCAAGACCGGCGGCGTCACCGGGAAGGTCATGAACCGGCTCGAAGCCGCCGCGCTCACGCGCTGCCTGCCGGAGATACGCGAGACTCTGCCGACATATCTGCTCGAGCGCAAGGGCCTCGCGCCGCTGAAGACGGCACTCTGGAACATACATTTCCCGAAGACTGCCGACGACCTCCGGCGCGCCTCCTACCGCCTCAAGTACGAGGAGCTCTTCCTGCTGCAGCTCTCCCTGCTGAAGCAGAAATACATACGCTCGCGTGCGTCGCACGGCCTCGTGATGCCCAAGGTCGGACCTGACTTCCACAGCTGCTACAACGCCCTGCCGTACAGGCTGACCGGCGCCCAGCAGCGAGTGATCAAGGAGATACGCGCCGACATGATGAGCGGGCAGCAGATGAACCGCCTGCTCCAGGGCGACGTGGGTTCGGGAAAGACCATGGTGGCCGTGCTCAGCTGCCTGATCGCCGCGGGCAACGGTTACCAGAGCTGCATCATGGCGCCCACCGAAGTGCTCGCGCAGCAGCATTTCGCCAACATAAGCAAATACCTCGCCCCCACCTCGGTGCGGGCGGCCCTGCTCACCGGCAGCACCGGGCAGAAGGAGCGCCGGGAGATACATGCCGGGCTGCAGGACGGCAGCATAGGCGTCATCGTGGGCACGCACGCGCTCATCGAGGACGACGTCGTGTTCCGCAACCTCGGTCTCGCCGTGATCGACGAGCAGCACCGCTTCGGGGTAGACCAGCGCGCCCGCCTCTGGGCGAAGAACAGCACGCCGCCGCATATCCTCGTGATGACGGCGACGCCCATCCCGCGCACGCTGGCGATGACGCTCTACGGCGACCTAGACGTGTCGGTGATCGACGAGATGCCCCCGGGGCGCAAGCCCGTGAAGACGGTCTGCATAGGCCAGAACCGCAAGCCCGCGATGTTCAGGTTCCTCCGCGAGGAGATCGCGAAGGGGAGGCAGGCGTTCATCGTCTACCCCCTGATCTTCGAGAGCGAGAAGCTCGACCTGAAGAACCTGCAGAACGGCTACGAGGAGGTCATGCGCGCGTTCCCGCTGCCCGACTACAAGGTGGCCATCGTGCACGGGCAGCAGAGCAACGAGGAGAAGCAGTTCAACATGTCGGCTTTCGCCGACGGCCGCGCCGACATCCTCGTGTCCACCACCGTGATTGAGGTCGGGGTCGACGTGCCCAACGCCTCGGTGATGGTCATCGAGAGCGCGCAGCGTTTCGGCCTGAGCCAGCTCCACCAGCTGCGCGGGCGCGTGGGAAGGGGAGCGGAGGAGTCCTACTGCATACTCGTGAAGGACGTCAAGACGAGCCGCGAGGCCCAGCAGAGGCTGGATCTGATGTGCGCGACCGAGGATGGCTTCGAAATTGCAGAGCAGGACATGCGCATGCGCGGACCGGGCGACCTCGAGGGCACGCAGCAGAGCGGACTTCCGGTCTCGCTCAAGCTGGCCTCGCTCGCCAGGGACGGCGGACTGCTGGCCGAAGCCCGCAGGGACGCCCAGCGCGTGCTCGACGACGACCCTTCGCTGAGTTCGCCGGAGAACCGGCTGCTCGCCGAGGAGCTCAGAAAAGGAAAATACGCAATCAAAGACTACAGCACCATATCATGAAAAGAATTTTTATCTGTTTAGCGGGACTGATTTTGACCATGGCATCATGTACCACCGACAAGCTCTCCGAGGGCTACATAGGACCCTCGGACATCGTGATTTCCGACGGAGTGATGACTCCGGAGACGCTGCTCGCGCTCGGAAGGATCTCCGACCCGCAGCTTTCGCCTGACGGAAGCACGATACTCTATTCCGTCAGCTACACTTCAATAGCGGAGAACCGCAGCTGCGCCAACCTCTTCGTCTGCAACACCGACGGCAGTGGCAGGCGCCAGCTCACCAGTTTCGGCAAGAGCGTCAGCAACGCCCGCTGGTCGGCAGACGGCTCGAAGATCTATTTCATCTACGACGGCCAGCTCCGCGAGGCTCCCTATTCCGACGGCGAGCTCGGCAGGATGAAGACTCTGAGCGACGTACCTTCCGGAATCAGCGGATTCGCGGTTTCGCCCGACGAGACCCGCGTGATTTACATCAGCAGCATCAAGAACACCTCGCTGGAGACCCCCTCCGACAGCGACCCGGCGCTCGACAAGGCACAGGCCTACGCCACCGAGGAGCTGATGTACAGGCATTGGGACCACTGGAGAACCGAGGTGCCGCGCAGTTACGTGGCCCCGTTCGGCGGCGCCAGGATAACTCCCGACAACTCCGTGGACATACTCGGCTCCGGCAACCTCTACGAGCTGCCCCTCGAGCCCTACGGCGGAATCGAGCAGCTCAGCTGGGCGCCCGACAGCCGCCACATCGCATATTCCTGCAAGAAGCTCAGCGGCATCGAGTACGCCTTCAGCACCAACAGCTGCATCTATGTCTATGACTGCGAGAGCGGGGCCACGACGGCGGTGACCACGAGCGGCGGCTACGACACCGACCCCGTGTGGAGCGAGGACGGAAAGCACCTCGCATGGATATCCATGGAGCGCGACGGCTATGAGGCCGACAGGCAGCGCCTGATGCTCTGCGAGACCAGCCTTGACGGCGGCTTCACCGCAGGCGTGCCATACGAGCTCAACCCCGGCTTCGACAACGACATCGCCGGCATCGTATGGCATGGCGACGAGATATTCTTCAGCTCCCTGGTCTCCGAAGCGGTGCAGGCCATCTTCTGCGCCGACCTCGGCGGACAGATGCTCCGCGTGACCAGCCCCGACTGGCATTTCGACTTCGATTCTCCCTTCGCGGTGCTAGCCAGCGGCGACGAGGTCAGGCTGCTGACTTCCTACCAGAGCCTGCATTTCCCTACCGAGCTCGTTGCGGTCGACGTGCGCGGCACCGGCACCTCCTACAGCCAGATCACTTCCGAGAACGCCCATATCCTCGACCAGCTCGATGACGTGAGCGAGGAGAGCGTGCTCGTGGAGACGGTGGACCACAAGCAGATGCAGTGCTGGATACTTTACCCTCCCCAGTTCGACAGCACCAAGGTCTATCCTGCCGTCGAAATCGTGCTCGGAGGCCCTCAGGGCACCAACTCCCAGGCATGGAGCTACCGCTGGTGCTATCGCCTGATGGCCCAGCAGGGCTACGTGGTGATCATGCCCAACCGCCGCGGTACCACGGCCTTCGGCCAGGAATGGAAGGAGCAGATATCCGGCGATTATTCCGGACTCAACATGCAGGACTACCTGAGCGCTGGCAAGTATCTGAAGAGCAAGCCCTACATCGGCAAGCTCGCATGCGTGGGCGCGTCGTACGGCGGTTATTCGGCCTACATGCTCGAGGGCATGGACGGCGGCCTGTTCGACTGCTTCATCGCCCATGCCGGCATCTTCGACGAGAAGCAGCTCTGGTTCACCACCGAGGAGATGTGGTTCGCGAACTGGGACAACGGCGGACTCACCGAATACGCCTACGCTCCCGGCCAGACCGGTCCTGCTGGCGACGGCGTGACCTTCGGCGGCATGCAGCAGGCCGGCGCCCCTTACGCCGTCACGGCCAAGGCCCGCAAGCACTATGCGAACTCTCCTTCTTCGATGGTGACCAAGTGGGACACCCCCATACTCTGCATCCACGGCATGATGGACTTCCGCATTCCCTATGAGCAGGGTATGGCCGCATTCAACGCCGCTCAGATGATGGGCGTTCCCTCCAAGCTGGTCATCTTCCCCGAGGAGAACCACTGGATACTCCAGCCCCAGAACTCCATCTACTGGCACCGTGTCGTCTACGACTGGCTTGACCGCTGGCTGAAGGACTAGGCGCCCGGCTGCCCGTTCATCCGCAGAGCCCTGCCGCCTGCGGCCATAAACATCCCTCACAGGCGGGATAAGCCTGCTCGTCGATGATATGGCCATCCGGCGGCGGTGCTTTGTCACGTTGCTGACCACTTGTTGCAGCAGATTTGTAATCTGCTGCTGTTGTGGCGGATAATACGTTGCAGCTGATTTGCAATTCATTGTTTCAGCAGATTTGCGATCTGCTGCCGCCCGCGGCATGCTTCTGTGTTTCGGCATGGTTGGCTTTGGTGTTTCGGCTCGGCTATCTTTTATGTTCCGGCGCGATTTGTAATCCGCCGGAACGTGGGCCACAATTACGCCGGATTGCAAATCCAGCGAACGCGGTTTTTCGTCTGTCAGCGCTGACAAGCCAGCCGCGGCGGACACGCGCGAGG
>JADILW010000061.1 GCA_017695095.1 Candidatus Cryptobacteroides avistercoris
ATTTACGGTGACAGCGGCATTCTTGCCTTCGATGCCGTTCACGGCAACCTCATAGTCCTTGCCGTTGATCTTGAATTTGTATGTGCTCATTTCTGGATTGATTTTCTGAAGTTGCGTTGTTTGTCGTCCCAGCCCGAGGGCTTGTGACAGATGGTGATGATGCCGGGCTCGATGTCGTGCACGCCGCCGTTGAGATGGAGGTGCAGGGCCAGGGCTATCGCCGCGGCCTCGTCGCCTCTGCCGGTTTCGGCGTCGATGGCGAGGGCTATGGCCGCCGCCACTGCGTCGTCCGCCTCATCTCCGGCCACCTTCTTCTTCGCGCTGAGCTTGAACTTCCCTGAGAAGATCTTGCCGGAGAGGGTGTAGATGAAGAAAAGGATGATAAGCGCGCAGAACACCACGCAGACGCTGATCATCGTCAGCGTCCATCCGTGGGGGTCGACCTGCGCCATTCTGTCGGCGCCGGCCGTCAGGAAACTATAAAGGCAGGTTGTCATGCTTCTTGGCGGGTATTTCCTGATGCTTGCCCTCGAGAGCCGCGAGTGCGCGGATTACGCGGAAACGGGTGTTCCTGGGCTCGATCACGTCTTCGATGTAGCCTTTCTTGGCAGCCTGGTAGGGGTTGCAGAAGAGGTCGTTGTATTCGTTCTTCTTCTCCTCGGCGAGGGCGGCCTTCTTCTCGGGGTCGGTCTCGGCCTTGAGTTCCTTGCCGTAGATGATTCCGATGGCTCCGTCCGCTCCCATCACCGCTATGTTGGCCGAGGGCCAGGCATAGTTGATGTCGCCCCGGAGCTGCTTGCAGCTCATCACGATGTGGGCTCCGCCGTAGCTCTTCCTGAGCGTCACGGTGACCTTGGGCACGGTGGCCTCGCCGTAGGCGTAGAGGAGCTTGGCTCCGTTGGTGATTATGGCGCCGTATTCCTGCTGGGTTCCGCAGAGGAAGCCGGGCACGTCGACAAGGGTCACGAGAGGGATGTTGAACGCATCGCAGAAGCGCACGAAGCGTGCGGCCTTGCGGGAGGCGTTGATGTCGAGCACGCCGGCGAGGATGCGGGGCTGGTTGGCCACGATTCCCACGCTCCTGCCGCCCATGTGGGCGAATCCGACGATGATGTTCTTGGCGAAGTTCTCATGGACCTCGAAGAAGTCGCCGTCGTCGACGATGCTGCGGATCACGCCGTACATGTCGTATGCCTTGTTGGGGTTGTCGGGGATGATGTCGTTGAGCGCGTCGTCAGTCCTGGAGACGGGGTCGTCGGTCGGACGCTCGGGAGCACTCTCGAGGTTGTTCTGGGGAAGGAAGCTGAGGAGCTTCTTGATCTTCTCGATGCCTTCTTCCTCGGAGGCCGCGCTGAAATGGGCCACTCCGGACTTGGAGGCGTGAACCGACGCTCCGCCGAGCTGCTCCTGGTCGACCACCTCTCCTGTCACTGACTTGACGACGCTGGGTCCGGTCAGGAACATGTAGGAGGTGTTCTCGACCATCAGGGTGAAGTCGGTGAGGGCGGGGGAGTAGACCGCGCCGCCGGCGCAGGGGCCGAAGATGCCGCTGATCTGGGGAACGACGCCGCTGGCGAGGATGTTCCTCTCGAAGATCTCACCGTAGCCGGCGAGGGAGTCGATTCCTTCCTGGATGCGCGCGCCGCCGGAGTCGTTGAGTCCGATGACGGGGGCTCCGGAACGGGTGGCCATGTCCATCACCTTGCAGATTTTCTCCGACATGGTCTTGGAGAGAGAGCCGCCGTTGACGGTGAAGTCCTGGGCGAATACGTAGACGAGGCGGCCGCCGACGGTGCCGTAGCCGGTCACCACGCCGTCGCCGTCGGTGTGCGATGCGTCCATTCCGAAGTCGGTGCAGCGGTGCTGCACGAACATGTCGAATTCTTCGAAGCTGCCCGGGTCAAGCAGTTTTTCAAGTCTCTCCCTTGCGGTGAGCTTGCCTTTCGCGTGCTGGGCGTCTATGCGCTTCTGTCCGCCGCCGAGTCTTGCCGACGCGCGGCGTTCAACCAATTCCTTGATTTTTTCTTGTTGGATACTCATATTAGGTCTTAGTCTGGGCAATACGCGAGCGTAATGCAAAAAATCAGACAAAGATACTAATAATTTTATATATTCCGCAGGGCTTGCAGGTGTATGACCGCGGGGGCTTCGCGCAAAGCGCTCATCCCGTCACCTCTCCGCTGCGCTGCGAGGCGACACCCGCTATCTGCCGCGGGTGGCAAGGCCCCCGCGGTCATACACCTGCAGCCCTTTAGGCAGACATATCCTCAGAAGGCGGGCGGACATATCCTCAGATAGTTAATAACAATTGAAACAGAGCTGATTTAACAACTCTGTTTCAATTGCGAAGCCTAAGTGTGCATGGAATCTCAGCCCCTGTGGGCGGGCCTCAGAAGGTCCAGAACGGTCTTCACGGGGTTGAAAGTCTCGGCGGGAACCTCCACGAAGAGGGTGTTCCAGTCCGACATCGAACCGTTCCACAGGCCGGGCAGCTCCAGAGCCTTGAGCTCGCGTCCCTGGTAGCTCTTCGAGCTGATGAGGCCCGTCTCCTCGTCGACGTGTTCGAGCAGGTTGAACTTCTCGCCCTTGTAGTCGAGTAGGCAGCATACGAGGTCCACGGGGTTGAAGTGCGTCGCGCTCTTCATCTGCTCCACGGCATGGGGGTTGTTCTTGTCAATCTGCGCGGCCTCGAGAATCTGAAGCGAGGTGCTGCCGTCCTTGTCGCGTATGATGAAGGGGCCGCCTCCGGGTTCGCCTTCGTTCTTGACCATGCCGCAGACCCTCACGGGGCGGTTGAGCTTGGCGCGCAGTTTCTCGGCCCTGTCGCGGCAGTCCTTGGCTTCGGGCATCTCGATGCAGAGCTCGTCGCGCAGGAAAGTCTCGATTTCGTTGCAGAGCGTCTGGCATTCGGGAGTCGCGAAGGGGTCGTCGAGGTTTACGTTGTTGGCGGGTATGAAGGCGAAGTCGGACATCTCCTTGCGCATCACCGTTATCTGGTCGAGCGCAAAGATGTAGCCGCGTATACGGTCGCGCAGCTGCAGCGCGCGTCCCATCAGCACCTTCTTCCATTTATAGGTGACCGGCTGCATCTTCTCCACGCAGACGTTGTCGATGTTCTTGATGGACACGAGTTCGGAGTCCAGGTCATTGAGGTTGTAGATAAGGGCGCCGTGTCCGGCGGGGCGGGTGAGAATGGTTCCGTCCTCCTTCAGGAAAGGCTTGCCGTCGCTGCCGACCGCGACCGTGTCGGTCTCCTTGTCCTGGCAGGTGAAGCTGATGTTGTAGCGGACTCCGTAGCGCTGCTCGTATTTGTCCTTGATTTCGGCGACGGCCTGCTCGAAGAGCGCCCTGTGTTCGGGCGAGATGGTGACGGTGATGTTCACGCTGCCGTCGGGATTGCGCATGTAGGCCTGGCCTTCGACGAAGTGCTCGGCGAGGGCGGTGCGCACCTCGTCGGGGTAGCGGTGGAACTTCAGCACTCCCTTGGGCTTGCTTCCGTAGTTCAGCCCTTCTTCGGTAAGCAGCCTGCGGGCGACCTGCGAGGGGTTGTAGGGAGCCTTGCCGAACACCTCGGGCGAATAGAAAGCGAAGTCCTCGATGTTGTCGCTGAGCCTGCGCACGGCGTCGTTGGGCTCGTCCATCCCGGCGAAGATGTCCTTGAACATCCTGGAGGCGGCTCCGGAGGCCGGCACGAACTTGCAGCGGCCGACGGTCTCGGCAGTGTCGGCATATTGCACGGCTTCCTCGACCTGGGCCTCGCTTAGCCTTTCGATTCCCTTGCCGGGGGTTGCCGACGCCACGATGTCGAGCCAGGGGAATCCTTTGCGGAAACGTTCCACCTGGGCATTGATCTTTTCCTTGTTCATGGTTCTGATATAGCTTTAGTGATTAAAATTTTAGATGAAGAATTCCCTGCGGTACTGGTAGTTTGTGCGGAGCTCCTCGAACTTGGTCGGGTTCATCCGGAACATGAAGTCGTCGGTGAAGATGGGGTAGTTGTACTGCAGCATCGCGGCGATCTGGCCCTGCGACTTGTCTGTGACGTCGAGCCTGACGGCCTGGTATTCCATGATGTCGGTCTGCGGGAAGAACTCGTAGAGGCCGCTGAAGCTGAAGAAGCGGGCTATCGCCCTGACCGCCATCGCGGTGCCGATCTGCTTCCCCTGGAGGGAGTAGCCGGCGATGTGGGGAGTCGCGATTTCGACGAGGTTCATGAGCCTGGTGTTGATGGTGGGCTCGTGGCTCCAGGTGTCGATGATCACCGGGCCGAGGCGCGGGATGGCCTCGATCAGGTCGTCCTCCACGACTATGTCGCCCTGGGCGGTGTTGATGAAGAAGGCGCCCGGCTTCATCTTGGCGAAGAATTCGGCGTTGGCCATGCCCTTGCTGCTTTCGCTCAGGGGGATGTGGAGCGTGACCACGTCGGAGTCCTTGAGCAGCTTGTCGAGGTTGCAGAACTGGGTGTACCACTCGATCTTGGCTTTCTTGGGGTCGTTGCGCAGTATCTTGAAGCCCAGCGACCTGGCCATGGACTCGACCCTCTGGCCGACACTGCCCAGCCCTATGATGCCGACGGTGGCGCCGCTCAGGTTGATGCTCTTGCGCGCCGCTGCGCCGAAGAGGGCGGAGAACACGTAGTTCGAGACTCCGCCGGCGTTGCAACCCGAGGCGTTCTGGAAGAATATCCCGTGCTGCTTGCAGTATTCGTAGTCGATGTTGTCCGTGCCGGCCGTGGCCGTGGCGATGATCTTGACCCTGGAGCCTTCGAGCAGCTTGGCGTCGCACTTCGTGCGGGTGCGTATCACCAGTCCGTCGGCGTCGCGAATGTCTTCGCTGGAGATTTCGGGTCCCTCGCGATAGAGCACCGTGGCGTAGGGTTCGAAGACTCCCTCGATGAAGGGGATGGACTTGTCGATTACCAGTTTCATTTGATTATCAGTTCTTTAATGTATTTCTTGCCGGGGGTCCCGCTGAAGAGTTCGTCTTCGCCGAGCAGGCGGTTCATGCTCTCGAGCAGCGCCGCCTTCTGGAAATGGAGCTGGCTGCGGAGCACAGAGGAGTTCACGGTGACGTACAGCTTCCCGTCCTTGAAATACCGCCTTATCGTGTATGCACCCGCTCCGGAGGCTTCGTCCCAGGCGGAGTAGATGCGCCGGCGGTTGAATTCGGGGGCGAGGCCGTTCTGCCTGAGCATCAGCTGGAGGGCGGATGCGAGGCTGGTGTATCTCCGGAACTGTATCTTATTCATCGATCGTTCTGAAGACGCCTCCTTCCGTCTCGATGTAGGTCCTGTCGCTGGTGATGGCGTCGACTATGCCGCGGGTGCGCACCTTGTCGGAGTCGGTCAGGAATATCTGGCCGAACTCCCTGTCGGCCACGAGCCCGAGCAGATTGCACACGCGGCCGGGGTCGAGCTTGTCGAAGAGGTCGTCCAGCAGCATCATCGGGGCGCAGCCGCAGGCGGCCTTCATGACTTCGTACTGCGCGAACTTGAGGGCGACCAGGAAGGATTTCTGCTGGCCCTGGGAGCCGCAGCGCCTTATCGGGTGGCCGTTCATCGTGAAGAGGAAGTCGTCGCGCTGCACGCCGGCGGTGGTGAAATGGAAGATGCGGTCCTTCTCCCGGCGCTGCCTCAGAATCTCGCGCAGGTCGCCGCCGTGCAGGTCGGAGCGGTATTCGATGCCTACCTCCTCGCGCCCTCCGGAGATGTCGGAGTAGTAGCGCTGGACCACCGGGACGAGGCTGTCGCAGAAGGCGCCGCGCTTCTCGAATATCGGCACCGCAGAGGCGGCGAGCCTCTCGTCGAAGGTATTGAGCAGGTCGTCGTCGACAATGCCCGCCTTCAGCAGGCGGTTGCGCTGGAGCAGCAGGCGGTTGTACTGCTGGACGGAAGCCAGGTAGCCGCCGTCCATCTGCGAAAGGACAGAATTGATGAACTTCCGCCTCTCCTCGCCGGATTCGCTCACCATCGCGATGTCGGCGGGGGAGACCATGACTATAGGAAGCACCCCGATGTGGGCGGAGATGCGCGTGTATGCCTTGTCGTCGCGCCGCACCCGCTTCTCGCCGGAGTCGCTGACCTGTATGCTGAACTTGGAGACTGTGCCTCCGGGCATGCTGTAGGTGCCGCAGAGGGAGAATTCGGAGGTGCCGTAGCGGAAATTGAAGCGGTCGGAGCCCGAGACGGCGCTCTTGGTCATCGACAGGTACCAGATTGCGTCCAGCAGGTTTGTCTTGCCTTCACCGTTGCCCCCGCTGATGCAGTTGACGTTCGGGGAGAAGCTCACGTCCTGAAGTTCGATGTTCCTGAAATTCTGAATCGCTATTTTCCTCAATTCCGGCATAACCATACAAATATAACTTTATTTTTCATATAAATTTACCGGATTGATAATGTAAGGCCGTGAAATGAATGCGAAATCCGGGCAAGTGAAAAGAAAAGGCCTTGCTGCCGTGGAAGCG
>JADILW010000062.1 GCA_017695095.1 Candidatus Cryptobacteroides avistercoris
GCGCCGCGGCCAGCAGCTGCGGGTCGGCGTCGAAGCGCTGCGGCTCTCCTTCGACCTGCCCCGGCAGGTTGGGTTCGCCGCACCAGACGTCGTGGTAGGCGCACTGCGCGCCGATGACCACGTCCATGACCCTGACGTCAGCCTTCAGACTGCCCGCGCAGCCGGAGTTTATGATGCAGTCCGGCCTGTCGAGCAGAATCATCTCCGCCGCTGTGGCCGCCGCGTTGGCCTTGCCTATGCCCGACATCGTGGCGGCCGCGATTCCGCTCCGCCTCAGCGCATCGTATTCTCTGCGCATAGCTACTATGACTCCTGCTTTCATGATGCCGCAAAATTAAAAATTCCGGCGCAGTTTCTTCGCGCAATTCGCTATCTTTGACGTCAAACTTCGCAAGAATGGAAAAGATAGCCAGTTTCACCATCAACCACCTCAAGCTTTCGAGGGGTATATTCGTATCGCGCAGGGACCTGGTCGGCGGCGAGGTAGTCACTACCTTCGACATACGCATGAAGGAGCCCAACCGCGAGCCCGCCCTCGGGCAGGGCGCCATCCACACCATAGAGCACCTTGCTGCGACTTACCTGCGCAACAATCCCGAGTGGCGCGACCGCATTGTCTACTGGGGTCCGATGGGTTGCCTGACCGGCAATTACCTGCTTCTGCGCGGCGATTACAGTTCCGCCGACATCCTGCCGCTGATGCGCGACACCTTCAGCTTCATAGCCGGCTACGAGGGCGAAGTGCCCGGCGCCACCCCCGCCGACTGCGGCAACTGGCTGCTGCACGACCTGCCCATGGCCCGCTACGAGGCCCGCAAGTACCTGACCGAAGTCCTGGAACATCCGTCCAGGGAGAACCTGGAGTACCCGGCAGGCTCATAGTCCCCTGGTTCAAGACGTCATATCACCCTTTCCAGCAGCACAAGCCCCACGAAGCCGAGCACGAGGCACCAGGTGGCGGTCTTCTCGTAGCCGTGGGCGTGCGTCTCGGGAATCATCTCGTCGCTGACCACATATAGCATCGCGCCGCCGGCGAACGAGAGCATCAGAGGAAGCATCTTCATGCTGATGGCTCCGAGCGCGTAGCCGGTCCACACGCCCGCGACCTCCAGCATCGCGATTGCGAGCGAGATCAGCAGCGTGCGCATCTTGCTGACTCCGGCGAGCAGCAGGGGAGCGATCACCACCATGCCCTCCGGGATGTTCTGAAGTGCGATTCCGGCGGCCACGGTCCATGCGTCGCTGACATCTTCAGAGTTGAACCCGACTCCGCTGGCGATGCCTTCCGGGAACTTGTGCAGCGCAATCGCCAGCACGAACAGCAGGATGCGGTTGAGCGAGGCGTTGTGCAAGTGTTCTTCCTGGTCGAGTCCGGTAATCTTATGCAGGTGCGGCGTGAGCTTGTCGAGCACATTGAGGAACAGCATGCCCAGCACCACGCCAGCCAGCACGAGCCACCATGCGCCTCCCGCCTGCTCCGCTGCGGGAACTATCAGTCCGAGGGTCGACGCTCCGAGCATGATTCCGGCGCAGAATCCCAAAACTCCGTCGTTCCATTTGTGCGGCAGCTCCTTGAACGCGAAGCCCAGCAGCGACCCCAGCAGAGTCGCCGCCGAAAGCCCGGCCGCGGTTATCCATATCTGTTGCATTCTGTAAAGATACGCAAATCCGACTGCATAAGACAAAAAGAATTGATACCTTTGCCCCCATGTCTTCAAGAACCTACAATGACCCTGAAATAGGCCCGGTGCGGCTCGTGAAGAGCGCGCGGGCGAGGCGTATCAGCGTCAGGGTGCATCCGCTGAAAGGCGTGACCGTGACGGTGCCGCGGTTCTGCTCATACGCTGCCGGCTTGCAGGTCTTCGGGCAGTGCCGAGGGTGGGTGCTGAAGACGTTGGAGAAGCAGAAGTCCCTTCGGGAAACCGCTTCCGCCTCTGCCGTGGCTCCGGAGCAGATCGAGGCCATGCGCCAGGAGGCGAAAATGCTGCTGCCCCGTCGGCTCTCCGAACTGGCGGAGCGCTATGGTTTCAGCTATGGCCGCGTATTCATAAAGCACAATTCGTCCAACTGGGGCAGTTGCTCCGCCCGGGGCAACATCAATCTCAACCTGAACCTCGTACGCCTGCCGCAGCTGCTGCGCGACCATGTGATCCTGCACGAGCTCTGCCACCTCAGGCATCCGAACCACGGGCCGGAGTTCCACGCGCTTCTGGAGCGGCTGGACGCGGACAATCTCCGGCTGCTCGCCGGGGCGGGGGAGCAGGAGCAGGCATTCAGGCAGCTGCAGGATACGATCAGACGCAGCCGTGCCGGATTCCCGGTCCAGTACGTTCTTCAGCAAGAGTTGAAAAAGTACCCGCTTGTCTGACGCCCGGCTTCTTCGGGCGGAAATTTTTGCTATCTTGGCGCAGAAATCAAACAACGGACTGATATGACAAAAGAAGAACTGATGCGGAAGGCGATTGAGCTTTCGGTGAAGAACGTCGCCGAGGGCGGCGGACCTTTCGGCGCCGTGATAGCCAGGAACGGAGAGATAGTGGCGACGGGGGTGAACCGCGTTACCGACGAGCACGACCCCACCGCGCACGCCGAGGTGAGCGCGATCAGGGCCGCCTGCCGCAAGCTGAACACCTTCGATCTCAGCGGCTGCGAGATCTACACCTCCTGCGAGCCCTGCCCGATGTGCCTGGGCGCCATCTACTGGGCGCACCTCGACCGCATGTACTACGGCAACAACCAGCACGACGCAGCAGAAATCGGCTTTGACGACGCGTTCATCTACGAAGAGATCGCCCTGAAACCCGAAGAGCGCCGGCTGGCCCCTACGAGGCTGCTCCCGGAGGAGGCGATCAAGGCCTTCGAAGCCTGGAGGCTCAAGGACGACAAGGTCGAATACTAGACGAGCTTCAGAAGTTCGGCGAAGCTGCCGATGAGATGGTCAGGAGACGCAGTGCGCAGCTGCGTCTCCTTCTGGTTTCCGTAGGTCACCCCGCAGGTGCGGCAGCCGGCGCCGGAACCCATCAGCATGTCGTATACCGTGTCCCCGACCACGAGGGTGCTTCCGGCAGGCTGATTCATGCGGGCGAGCAGCGTGAGAACCATGTCGGGCGCAGGTTTCGGCGCGAGGCGGTCGGTGGCGGTGACCATCTCCTCGAAATATCCGCCGACGCCGTAGGGCGCCATGATGGCCTCCAGCGACTCCCGTCCGCGCGAGGTGGCTATCGCCATCCGGTATCCGCGCGCGTGCAGTTCGCCGAGGGTCTCCGGCACTCCGGGGAAGAGGCTGCTGTTCACCTCCCCGTATTCCGGGAATATCTCCCGGTACAGCCGGGCCGCATCCCGGGTCTGGGCGTCGGAGAGGTCTCCGATCTGCTGGAGTGACTGTTCCAGGACCAACCCGATGGTGGGCCTGATGCGCTCGTCGTCGGCTCCCTGGAAGCCGAGGCGTCTGAAAGTCTCCTTGACGGTGGCGAGAATCCCGGCGGCGGTGTCGGCCAGCGTGCCGTCGAAATCGAATATTATGCAGTCTGTCATCTGTCCTTTCTTTTCGGCTGCAAAATTAGAAGTTGTTTTGAAATTTTGCGAATATTCTTTTCATTGCGGCTTCTTTAATGAATGTGCGATTACTGCAATATTCCTTCTTTCGTTTTTTATTCTTGCGTGATGATACAGGGTGCAATAACTGTCCACTTGCTCTCCGCTCCGGTGATGCTTCGGCAAATATGTCTGTTTCTGAACGAAAACTGAACAACGGAACGGAAATATCAATATATTTGCATCGTTGTTAACGATATCGTTAGACAATATCGTTAGCCGCCGTCCCGCAATCAGGGCCGATATTGTTGACGACATGAACAAATGCAGATGACAAAGGAACAGGAAATACTCTCGGCCGCATCGGAGGAGTTCTTCGAGAAAGGCTACGACGGCACATCCACTGCGGTGATAGCGCGGAAGGCGGGTGTCACGCACGCGATGGTCAACTATTATTTCAGGACGAAGGAACAGCTGTTCCTCAGGATACTCGACTCCGCGGTCTACGACTTCGTTCAGGGTCTCAAGCCTATAATGCATGGGGAGGGGGATTTCCTCCGGACCATCCTGAATGCCGCTTCGGCAATCTTCGACTGCATGGACAGACATCGGAGGCTGCCTTTCATGATCATGGACCTTGCGCGCAACCATCCCGAACTTCTTGACCGCTACCTTGAATCCGGAATGAGCGAAGCAAGGGGAGTGATAGCCGGGCATTCCGGGCGGCTTGCGGCGCAGATAGCCGCCGGAACATTTCCCGAAACGGGCATAGAAGACATTCTGGATACTGTGCTGACTCTTGCGACGGCGCCTTTCCAGAACATACCGCTGCTCGAGAACGTGCTGCATTTCACCTCCGGACAGATTGAAGATTATCTTCAGGCCCGCAAGTGTGAGATGCTCTGCATGCTCGAACGGCGCTACTCCCTTCAGCCGCCGGAGGGAGCCGATGAAGACAAATGACAAGACTGATAAACAATGATATTATGACAGAAAAGAAATTGTACTGGGGCAGGACGATAGCGTCGTTCTTCCTCGTTCTGTTCACGATGCCCCTCGGACATGCGCTGATGCGCGTTATGGAGGAGACGATGGAGACTTCGGTGATGAACACCTGCGCTTTCATAATGGGTGCTGTCGGACTGGCGATAGTTGTCTGGGGCGTGTTCGTCAAGGGAGACACGAAGCAGACCCTGTTCGGACTGTTCGGCGGCCTGCTGTTCTGGACCGGCTGGGTGGAGTTCCTCTACGGGTATTTCGCGATGCGTTTCGGCGTGCATTACGACCTGGTGGGCTCCGGCACGGTGCAGACGATCACCGAATACGTCAACGGCATCGGCGTGAGCCATGACATGCTGATAAACGGCGTCAATGTGAACGACATCCCGGCCGACGTGCTGAAGGAGATGCGTGGTTCGCGCCCGGAGTACCTGATAATGCCGGCTTCATTCGGTTTCTGGGTGATGTTCATCGTGCTCTACCTCTTCGGCTCGCGCACCGGCTGCCATGCGCTGAACTGGCTGCAGAAGGTGTTCTTCGGCAAGAAGATGCAGGAGATAGTGCCGCGCTCGATGAGCCGCCATACGGCAATCACGACCTTCATGGAGTTGAACATCATGATGTGGACCATGTATCTGCTGCTGATGTTCGTCTACGACCCGGCGTTTCTGGGGGAGAGCCATCCGGTCACGATAGCCATTGCGATCGGCTGCCTCGTGGGCTCGATCTTCATGTTCCGCTATGAGCTCGGTCTGCACGGCTGGGGCCCGAACATCCGCATGGCGATATCGACCGTGGTGATCTTCTGGACGACCGTGGAGGTCTTCGCCCGCAACGGTTTGCTGACCGAATTCTGGATCGACCCCATGAACCATGTTGCCGAGATGGTGAGCATACTCGTATGCTTCGTCGCCCTCGCCGCCTTCCTGATCATCCGCGCCGTCCGTCACAGGAAAGCCGTAGAAAGCAATTAGTATTATAACCTATGTCAGATGCTCCCTGCAGAGAGGTTCCGCTTCGCTCCATCCCGCCGCTTTCGCGGCACCCACTTACGGCCGTGGGCGGCCAGCCTCTCTGCAGGGAGCATCTGACATAGGTAACAGATATAATAATAGATATATTGCGTGTCGGCAGGTGTGCCGGCGTCCGGGAGGCTTGCCGTCCGCGGCAGTGAGCGGACGATGCGAAGCATCGATGGAGCGCTTGCGCGTAACCTCCCGGACGCCGGCACACCTGCCGCTACAACATGCTACCGGGTTCTGATGACGCAGTCGGCGGGCGGCAGTATGTTCTCGTCGAGAGTGACGGAGCCGATGGAGTCCGCGACAATCAGCCCCGAGGTCGGATTCTTGATGTTGGCGATCGAACCGCGGATGTCTGCTCGCAGAGTCGAATACTCGAAAGCCCTGTCGCAGGCCGCGTCGAAAGTACAGTTCTCCAGCACCAGGTCGTGAGCATAGCACAGAGGCTGCTCGCCCGAGATATGGCAGTTCACCAGACGCAGGTTCCTGGAATGCCAGCCGAGATATTCACCGTCCAGCACCGAGTCATAGATTGTCACGTTCTCGACCTCCCAGAACGCATCCTTGGTAGTTATCCTCGCATTGTGAATCTCCACGTTCTTCACATACTGGAACACGTACTTGCTGTCGCTTTCCAGTCCGTCCACGATGATGTCCCTGCTGAACATGAAAGGATAGGTGCCCTCATGCAGCTTCAGGTTCTTCACCCTGATGCCGCTGCAGCGCCAGAACACCTCGTCGGCGTCGTTCATCACGACGTTCTCGATGTCGATCTCGCTCATCTCGCGGAACATTTTCGGCGCGTCGATCACCGTGTCCTTCATCTTCAGGTGGTCCGAATACCAGAGCGCCGAGCGTCCGCCGACCGCGAAGTAGCAGTTCTCGATCGTGAAGCCGTGGACATGCCAGAAAGGGTAGTTGCCCTCGAAGCGGCAGTTCGTAGCCACGATGTTGCTGCATTCCTTGATCGCGGACTCGCCGGCGAGTATGGTCACGTTGTCCAGATGGAGGTCGTGCGACGCGAACAGCGGGCGCTCGCCCCCGAATTCCCTATTCTTGATCAGCTGCATGGTTCCAAAGTTTTTAACGCTGCAAAAATACTATGAATTCCAGATTTTAGTATCTTCATATCATCGTTTGAACTACCCGATTTACAGAAATATGAGAAAAATCCATCTGCTCTGCGCGGCGCTGCTGTCCGCCGCGACCCTGCTTTCCGGATGCGGACACGCCCCGGTGACCCCGGAGACGCCCTCGGGAGACTACATTTCCAGCGCCAGCAGGTCGGCCACGGCGAGCATATAGTCCAGCTGGGTCTGCAGAGCCAGTTCGCGGGAGCTGTAGAAATACTCGATTTCGTTCATATAGTCCAGCAGCGACATCTGCCCGCTGTCGAGAGCCTTGCGCAGGTCGTCCAGGCCTCCTGCCGCGGCTGAACCGGATGATGCGGCTGATTTCAAATCAGCCGCATCCGCAACTGCCGCAGCGGACTCGGCAAGCCTCATGGCCTTGTCGTAGAGATTCTCGGCGTTGGTGCGGAACTGCACCAGAGCGTCCTGCTCGGCGATGCGGGCGGCTTCCAGCTGCTTCTTCGCGCTGGAAATCTTCTTGCCGGCCGACCAGAGAGGGATGCTCATGCCCACTGACACGCCCCTGAATCCCTCGCCGGGAACTACTTCCGACTTGTAGCCTATCGAGAGACTGGGGAGCGCCTCGCTGCGGCTCAGCCTGAGCTGCTGCTCGGATGCTTCTGTCGAGCAGCGGACATAGTTCAACGCGCTGCTTCTGGATGACGCCTCGTCGAGCCACTGCTCGAAACTTGCGGGCAGCAGCAGAGTCTCCTGCTCGCATGCTGTCACGCTGATCTCGATTCCTCCGTTGAGATTCCTGAGCTCGGCAAGCATTCCGTCGCGTTCGACCTCCAGCAGTTTCAGATTGCCTTCGGCCTCGGCGAGGCTCACCGCCGCCTTGCGGTAGTCGATCACCGAGAATTCGCCCTTCTCATAACCGGAGCGGTAGGCGCGCTCCACGGTCCTGGCGTTCTCCACACGCTGCCCGTATTCGGCGATCAGCGCGTTGCGGTGGATTATCTGGTAGACGAGCTTCCTCGCGGAAGTCAGCACGTCGCGGCGGCTGGCGCGGTATTCCAGCCGGAGCAGCTCGTTCTGGCCAAGAGCGGCCTTGCGGCGGGCTCCGGTCAGCGTGCCGAAGTCTATGCTCTGGCTCACGCCGAAGTCGTGTCTGCGTCGTCCGTCGTCGCCGAAGAGGTAGCCGAACTCGATTTCCGGCCCTTCGAGCGATGATTCGGCCAGGTTGGCGTCGCCCTGCGCATCCACCTGTTGCTGGAGTGCCTTGAGTGTCAGGTTGTTGTCGGAAATCTGCGAGAGTATCTCGTCGATGTTTTGTGCGCCTGCCGCGGAGTAGGCGAGCAGAGCGGCAAGCAGTGTCAGGATTCTTTTCATTTCTGTTCCTCCTTTTCGCTGAAGATGTCGTAGACAATGGGAATCACGAAGGCGTTGAGCAGCGTCGAGCTGAGCAGGCCGCCGAGTATGACCTTGGCCATCGGACTCTGTATCTCGTTGCCCGGGAGTTCGCCGCCGAGGGCGAGGGGAATCAGGGCGAGCGCCGACGACAGCGCCGTCATCAGTATGGGGTTGAGCCTGTCGAGCGAGCCTGTCATCACGGCGTCGCCGACGCTGAGTCCGCCGTGGCGGAGGTCGTTGTAGCGGTCAATCAGCAGCATGCCGTTGCGCGTCGCGATGCCGAACAGCGAGATGAAGCCTATGATCACCGGTATCGAGAGCACCTTGTCGCTGAAGAACACCATCAGAACGCCGCCTATCAGCGCGAGCGGCAGGTCGATGAGCACGATGGCAGACTGCTTGAAGCTGCGGAACTGGTTGTAGAGCAGCAGGAAGATCACGATGATGGCGAGCACCGTCAGGATGGACAGCGTGCGCGACGCACTCTGAGCGCTCTCGAACTGTCCGCCGAATTCGATGTGGTAGCCTTCGGGCAGCGCCACCTTCTCGGAGATGGCGGCCTGCATGGCGTCCACCGCACCCTGGAGGTCGCCTCCGGTGATGTTGGCCGACACGACCACCTTGCGCTGCGCGTTCTCACGGTTGATGGTGTTCGGACCGGAGGTCGAACGGATTTCCGCTATGCGGTCGAGCGGCACCTTGCCGTAGGGCGTGTCCACGGTCATGTCGTGGATGGTTTCGATACGGTCGCGCCAGTCGCCCGAGGCCTTCACGGTGAGGTTGAACACCTTGCCGCCCTCGTAGACCTGGGACACGGCGCGTCCTCCGAGGCAGACTTCCACATATTCCACGAATTCCGACATCGTGACGCCGTAGCGCGCCAGCATCTCGCGGCGGGGCACGATGGCGAGCTCCGGCCTCTCGATCTGCTGCTCCACGTTCAGGTCGGCGAGCCCTTCGACATCAGCGACTGCCTCCTTGATCTCGTTGCCTATGTTGAACAGCGTGTTCAGGTCGTCGCCGAATATCTTCACGGCTATCGCAGCCTGGGTGCCCGACAGCATCGCGTCGATGCGGTGGGAGATTGGCTGGCCTATCTCCACGTTGACTCCGGGCAGGGTGCCCAGCTTCTCGCGCAGTTCGGCGATGATTTCGCTCTTGGGGCGTCCGCCGAATTCGAAGGGAGCCTCCATCTCGGAGGTGTTGACTCCGAGCGCATGCTCGTCGAGCTCGGCACGGCCCGTCTTGCGGGCCACGGTCTTGATTTCGGGAACCGAGAGTATGAGTTCCTCGGCCTTTCGGCCTATGGCGTCGCTTTCCTCAAGCGAGACTCCGGGGAGGGTGCTCACGTTGATCGTGAACGAGCCTTCGTTGAACGGCGGCAGGAAGCTGGAGCCGAAGCCGAAGGCCATGACTATGGCGCCGACAAGGGCGGCCGCGGACACTCCGAGCACCGCCTTGCGGTGGTGAAGGGCGCCGGCCAGGGCCTTGCCGTAGACCTTCTTTAGCCAGCGGGTCACCGGGGATTCCTTGCTGGTACTCTTTGTCGCTCCGGTGTTCTTGAGCAGGAAGCTGCAGAGCACGGGGGTGAGCGTCAGGGCCACGAGCGTAGAGGCGAAGAGCGACACGATGAACGCGACTCCGAGAGGAATCAGCATCCTTCCTTCGATGCCGGAGAGGAAGAAGATGGGGATGAAGCTGACAACTATGATGAAGGTGGAGTTCAGTATGGGCATGCGGACCTCCTTGGAGGCGTCGAACACCACGTCGAGCACCCTGCGCCTCTGTCCTTCGGGCTTCAGGCGGTTTTCTCTCAGACGCTTGAACACGTTGTCCACGTCCACGATCGCGTCGTCGACCAGCGAACCGATGGCGATCGCCATGCCTCCGATGCTCATCGTGTTGATGCTCATGCCGCTGATGCGCAGCACTATGATGGTGATAAGCAGGGAGAGAGGGATGGTAACCAGCGAGATCAGCGTCGTCCTGACGTTCATCAGGAACAGGAAGAGCACGAGAATCACGAACAGCGCACCTTCGATCAGCGCGCTCCGGATATTGCCTATCGACGCGTCGATGAAGTCGCTCTGGCGGAAGATGTCGGTCTTCACCTGCACGTCGGAGGGCAGGGTACGGGCGATTTCGGCTATCTTGGCGTCGAGGGCGTCGGTGAGGTCGTTGGTGGAGACTTTTGGCTGCTTGGTCACGGTCAGCAGCACTCCGGGCCTGCCTTCGATGGAGGCGGTTCCGGTGCGCGGCTCCTGGGGGCCGGTGCGCACCTCGGCGATATCCCTCAGGGTTATCGGCCTGCCGTCGGGGGCAGTCTTGACCACCGCAAGGGCGATGTCGTCGACGGCGGTCGTGGACGACATTCCGCGTATTATGTATTCATTGGAATATTCATACAGCACGCCGCCAGAGGCGTTGCGGTTCATGTCCTCAGTGGCTGCGAGCACCTCGTCGGTCGTGACTCCGTAGCGGCGCATGCGGTCCATGTCGAGCAGTATCTGGTATTCCTTGATGTCGCCGCCGAGCACGGCCACCTGGGCGACTCCGCCCACGGCGAGCAGCTGGGGCCTGATGGTCCAGTCGGCTATGGTGCGCAGCTCCTCGAGTGAGGTCTGTCCGTCGGCGGTGAGGCCTATTATCAGCACTTCGCCGAGAATCGAGGACTGGGGGCCGAGCGTGGGCGTGCCCACGTTGGCGGGAAGCTGGTCGCCGAGGGTGGCGAGCTTTTCGGAGACTATCTGCCGGTCGCGGTAGATGTCGGTGCCCCAGTCGAACTCAACCCATACGACGGAGAATCCGGTGGTCGACGACGAGCGCACGCGGCGCACGTCCGTGGCTCCGTTGACAGCCGTCTCGATGGGGAAGGTCACGGTCTTTTCGACCTCTTCCGGGGCCATGCCCTGGGCTTCGGTCATTATGACCACGGTGGGAGCGTTCAGGTCGGGGAACACGTCCACCTCCATGGTTTCGGTGACATAGATGCCGCCGAAGGTCAGGAGCACCGCCGTCAGCAGGATGAACAGCCTGTTGTGCAGCGCGAATTCGATTATCTTGTTCAGCATGGCGGTCGACTAATGGTTGTGGGTGTGGCCGGGGATTACTGAAGCCGAGGAGAGCCTGACCTGGTATGCTCCCTTGACGACCACGTTCTCTCCTCCGGCGAGGCCGGACAGAATCTCCACGTTGACGCCGTTGCGGCCGCCGACAGTCACGGGCACTTTCTTATAGCATTCGGCGTCGAGCTGCACATAGACGAAATATTCGCCCTGCTCCTCGGTGAGGGCGGTCTCGGGCACGGCGATCACGCCGTCACGGCTCTCGGTGAGCAGCCAGACCTCGACATAGGAGCCGGGCATCAGACCGTCGCGGTTGCTGAACTCGAAGGTCACGGGGATGTAGGCGGTGCCGGCGGTGACCGAGCGGCCTACGGAGACGGGGCGGCCTTCGGAGCCGCTGAGGCTCAGCGTGGCGTCGTCATACATGAGGCGGAAGTTCGCACCGGAGATGGAATTGCGCAGGCCGGCGTATTTTTCCGGCAGGTCGGCCACGAGCCGCAGGCGGGAATCGGCCGACACGGTGGCTATGGCTTCGCCGGCGGCCACATAGTCACCCTCGTTCTTGAGCACGTCGACGATGTAGCCGGAGAGGGGAGAGCTGACCGCCACCCCGTCGGCGGCTCCGTCGGCGGTGGAGCCCTGATATGCGTTGAGCGCGGTCCTGTAGTCGGCTTCGATCGCGGTGAACTCTCTCTGGGAGATGATCTTGTCTTCCAGGAGCGCCCTGGCTCTGTCGTATTCCGTCTTCGCGGCCTCGTAGGCGATCGCGGCGCGGGTCACGGCGTCGCCTTCACCCATTCCGCCGGCGGATATCCTGGCCATCACTTCCTTTTCGCCCACCCTCTGTCCGGGCACGGGGGTTCCGCCGCTCCAGGCGAGGATGCCGGCGGTGCGCGAGGCTATGGTCGCCGATCCGCTGCCGGCGGGGGAGAGGACTCCGGAGGTCCTGACGGCGGCGCTGAATCTGCCCGGATTGATGGTTGCGACCTCCACTCCGGCTTCCTTCGCCCTTTCGGGCGAGAGGACGATTTCGCCGTGGGCGGCTTCTCCTTCGTGGGCGTGCGCCTCCGCGGCCGCTTCGGCTTCATGGTCGTGATCGTGGTCTTCTGTCTTGTCTTGACAGGCTGTGGTGGCGAGCAGGCTCAGGGCTGCCAGAATCAGGTATTTCTTTTTCATTATAGGTTTTTGGTTTGTTTTCGGCATCCGGCGCCGGAAGTGTCTTTTTCCGACGGCTGGCAAAGATAGATTTTATTCAGTGCAATCAGATTGCAAAATTCCGTGTCGGAATTTAGAGGAGATTTTTTTATATTTGGAGGTTAGTTAAAAATTTCCCTTATGGACAAATTCACGAAAAATTATGTAGAGAAGTTCATGTCTGAACTCATCTCGCGCAATCCCGGTGAGAGCGAATTCCACCAGGCGGTAAGAGAGGTTGTGGAAAGCGTGGCCGACTATGTGGTGGCCTACCCCTACCTGATGGACCTCAAGATTCTCGAGAGGATGGTCGAGCCCGAGCGCGTGATCATGTTCAGGGTACCGTGGACTGACGACCGCGGGGAGGTGCACATCAACCGCGGCTATAGGGTGCAGATGAATAGCGCCATCGGCCCGTACAAGGGAGGAATCCGTTTCCATGCGAGCGTGAACCTCAGCATCATGAAGTTCCTCGCATTCGAGCAGACCTTCAAGAACGCCCTCACCACCCTGCCAATGGGCGGCGCGAAGGGCGGTTCCGACTTCAACCCCAGAGGCAGGTCCGACGCCGAGGTGATGCGCTTCTGCCAGAGTTTCATGACCGAACTCCAGCGCCATATCGGCCCCGACACCGACGTGCCCGCAGGCGACATCGGAGTGGGCGGACGCGAGGTCGGCTACATGTTCGGCCAGTACAAGCGTCTGCGCGACGAGTTCACCGGCTCCATGACCGGCAAGGGCCTCGCCTGGGGCGGCAGCCGTCTGCGTCCCGAGGCCACCGGCTACGGAGTCTGCTATTTCGCCCAGGAGATGATGGCCCTGAAGGGCAAGTCCTTCGAGGGACAGACCGTGGCGATCTCCGGCTCCGGCAACGTGGCCCAGTATGCCGCCCAGAAGGCGATGAGACTTGGCGCCAAGGTCGTGACCCTTTCCGATTCCGACGGCTACATCCATGACCCCGAGGGACTTGACGAGGAGAAGATGGCATACGTGTTCGAACTCAAGAACGTGCGCCGCGGACGCATCAGGGAGTACGCCGAGAAATATCCTCAGGCCAAGTATTTCCCCGGCGAGAGGCCCTGGGGCGTGCCCTGCGACATAGCTCTGCCCTGCGCGACCCAGAATGAGATCGAAGCCGCCGACGCCGAAAAGCTCGTGAAGAACGGATGCTGGTGCGTGGCCGAGGGTGCGAACATGCCCACGACCCCCGAAGCCATCCAGATCTTCCAGAGCGCGAAGCTGCTCTATTCTCCCGGCAAGGCGTCGAACGCCGGCGGAGTCGCGACCTCCGGACTGGAGATGACCCAGAACTCCATACGCCAGAAGTGGACCGCGGAGGAGGTCGACGCCCAGCTGCACCGAATCATGTCCGACATCCACGCATCCTGCCTCAAGTACGGCAAGGAGGAGGACGGATATATCAACTACGTGAAGGGCGCCAACATCGCAGGCTTCATCAAGGTGGCCAACGCGATGGTCGACCAGGGACTCGTTTAATCTCCAACCATGTTCGGACAGGACTACACCCGGCTGATGACCAGGAAGATACGGAGCATCCTCCTGATCTGCAACAACTACGACAGCTTCTCCCTCGAGGAGGACGGCCACATCGAAGGGCAGATTTCGCAGGACTATGCGGAGCTGAACCTCAGCAACCCTCCTTCCATCGACCGGGTGGAGTCCACGCTGGAAGCTCTGGAGCTGCTCAAGCACCAGGGCGACCGCTACGACCTCATCATCACCATGTTCAATGTCGGGAAGCTCGACGTGTTCGAGTTCTCCCGGCTTGCCAAGGTGATAGCCCCGCACACCCCGATCGTTCTGCTTTCGTCGTACTCCAAGGTCATCTACAACTACATCGCGAAGCAGGACAAGACCAACATCGACTACGTGTTCAGCTGGAACAACAGCACCGACCTGATCATCGCGATCATCAAGCTGCTGGAGGACAAGATGAACGCCGAGCACGACGTGCTGGAGATGGGAGTGCGCACCATAATGCTGGTGGAGGATTCCGTCCACTACTATTCGGCCTATCTGCCCATCCTCTACAAGCTCGTGCTTCGCCAGAACAACGAGGCGGTGCGCGACGCTCTCAACGAGGAGCAGCAGTTCATGCGCAAGCGCGCCCGTCCGAAGATAATGCTGGCCACCTGCTACGACGAGGCGGTGGAGCTCTACCAGAAATACAAGACCAACATGCTCGGCATCATCTCCGACGTGGGCTTCATCCTCCACAAGGGCGACGACCGCGCCACCGAGGTGATCGACGCCGGCATCAATCTCTGCCGGCTCATCAAGGCCGACAACCCCACGCTGCCGTACCTGCTGCAGTCCTCGCAGGAGAGCATGAGGTCGGTGGCGGAGGAGCTCGGGGTGGGCTTCGTGCGCAAGACGTCCAAGACACTGATCCACGAGCTCAGCGAATACATCGCCCGCGAGTTCGCGTTCGGCGACTTCATAGTCACCGACCCGATGACCGGGCAGGAGACAGCCCGCGCCCGCAATCTCTACGAGTTCGAACGTCTGATCAAGACCATGTCCGACGAGTCCCTGCGCTATTTCGCAGGCAGGAACTATATCTCGCGCTGGCTCTACAGCCGCGGTCTGTTCAGCATCGGCGACTCTTTCCGCGACATCGACGTCAACGACGAGACCGACCTCGGCGAGATACGCAAGCTCAACCTCCGGATGCTGCACGACTACCGCATGCGCCAGGGGCTCGGAGTCGTGGCGCGTTTCGACCCCGCCACCTACAACGACGCCATCTGGTTCTCCCGCCTCGGCGACGGTTCCCTGGGCGGAAAAGCCAGGGGCCTCGCCTTCCTGAACCACATTCTCTCCAAATACGACCTCTACGGCAAGTGGGAGGACGTGAGGGTGCTCGTGCCCCGCACGCTGGTGGTCACCACCGAATATTTCGACCGATTCATACTCGAGAACGGCCTCCAGTACGTGATCAACTCCGACCTCAGCGACGCCGAGATTCTTTCGGAGTTCGTGGCCTCCACCCTGCCTCCGGACCTCACCGACGCCTTGCGCGTGTTCATACGCAACGTGCGCCGTCCGCTCGCGGTGCGCTCCTCCTCGATACTCGAAGACTCCTACTACCAGCCCTTCGCCGGCGTGTATTCGACCTACATGATACCGCATACCGAGAATGAGGACCAGGAGCTGCGCCTGCTCTCCAAGGCAATCAAGAGCGTCTACGCCTCCGTCTATTTCGCATCGTCGAGGGGCTACATAATCTCGACCTCCAACGTGATTTCGGAGGAGAAGATGGCCATCGTGCTGCAGGAAGTCTGCGGAAGCGAGGACGGCGGCTACTATTTCCCTACCTTCTCGGGAGTCGCACGCTCCATCAACTTCTACCCCATAGGCTACGAGACTCCAGAGGACGGAGTCGCGAAGCTGGCGTTCGGACTCGGCAAGGCCGTGGTCGACGGCGACCAGGTGCTTCGCTTCTCGCCGAAATACCCCAAGAACGTGCTGCAGACCTCAACTCCCGATCTCACGATGCGGGAGACGCAGCAGGCGATGTTCGCGCTGAACCTCCAGCCCGACAAGTTCAAGACTTCGGTCGACGACGCGGTGAACCTCGAACGCATCCCGATTTCCGACTGCGGACGTTTCCGCTCGTTCTCGAAGGTGGTCTCCACCTGGGACTACGAGAACCAGCGCATCGTGGATTCGCCTGTTCCCAAAGGGCCCAAGTTCGTGACCTTCGCCCACATCCTGAAATATAACACCTTCCCGCTCGCTGACATACTCAACACTCTGCTGGAGATCACCCGCAAGGAGGTGAAGTGCGCCGTGGAGATAGAGTTCGCCGCCGACCTCGACAGGGGCGACAGGGCGGCTCTGTTCAACGTGCTGCAGATACGTCCCATCACGTCGGTCAACAGCTTCAACGCAGTGGACTGGAATTCGCTGGACACCGAAGGCGCCCTGATCTCGTCGGGCTGCGCTATCGGCCCCGGAATGATACAGGGCGTCAGGGACGTGGTCTATCTGCGCAGGCAGAATTTCGACGTGATGAAGACGCGCGAGATGGCCGCGGAGATGACAGCCATCAACAACCGCATGCGCGACGAAGGGCGGAACTATGTGCTGATAGGTTACGGCCGCTGGGGCTCAAGCATCCCCTCGCTTGGCGTGCCGGTGCAGTGGAGCAACATCTCGGAAGCCAAGGTGATCGTGGAATGCTGCCTGGAGAATTTCCGCATCGACCCAAGCCAGGGCACGCATTTCTTCCAGAACATGACCTCTTTCAATGCGGGCTACGTCAACGTGAACCCGTATTCCCGCCCCGGTGAGTACTGCGACCTCGACGCGCTCGACTCGATGCCCGCCGAATACGAGAGCGACTTCGTGCGCATCGTGCATTTCCCCGAAGACCTCACCGTCTGCATCGACGGCAAGGAGAACCGCGCCCTGGTGAAGGCGTAGATATAGGCAAATCACAGAGAAATTGTATTTTTGTGCCCGGATTACAGTGAACGCTGATGATAAAGGCTATATTTTTTGACATCGACGGCACCCTGGTGAGCCTCAGGACCCACCGCATCCCGCAGTCAGCGATAGAGGCGATAACGCAGGCGAAACGGCGGAGCGTGAAGATATTCATCTCCACCGGGCGTCCGTTTCCCTTGATAGACAACATAGAAGAGATAAGGCATCTGGTCGACGGCTACATCACCACAAACGGCGCCTGGTGCTTCATAGGCGACAGGGTCATCGCCTGCTCGCCGATTTCGCAGAATGACGCGGCGGCCATGGTGCGTCTGGCCGATGAAATGGGGTTCGGGACTCTCGTGGTAGGGGAGAAGGACGTCATCATGTACAACGACCACGGTGCAAGCGAGGTGTTCCGGCAGCTTCTCAACGTCCGGAACATGAAGAGCGACGTGCCTGTGGAGACCGTCCTCTCGCAGCGCGTCCTGCAGTTCACGCCGGTGATAACTCCAGAGCAGGAGGAGCGTCTGATGCCACATCTTCCAGGCTGCGAGTCCAGCCGTTGGTGCCCGGAATTCGCCGACGTCACCGCGCGCGGCGTGAACAAGGGGAAGGGCCTGCATGCCATGATTGCCGACCTGAACATCGGTATCGGGGAGACCATGGCCTTCGGCGACGGCGGCAACGACCTCGCCATAGTCAGGGCCGCCGGGCTCGGCGTGGCCATGGGCAACGCCAACGATTCCTTGAAGGCCGTCGCGGACTATGTGACCGACTCCGTCGACGACGACGGCATCAGCAACGCGCTGCACCGCTGGGTGCTGGAATAAGGCTGTCCGCTTCCCGCGTGCGGCTCCGGCTGGTTATCTGTATTACTTTTCGTGCTGGATGAGATACTCCGCTATCTGCACGGCGTTGAGCGCGGCGCCCTTGCGTATCTGGTCGCCGGAGAGCCAGAGGGTCATGCCGTTCTCGTCGGCGATGTCGCGGCGTATGCGGCCCACGTAGACGTCGTCCTTGCCGCCGGTGAAGAGAGGCATGGGGTAGGTCTTGGTCGCGGGGTCGTCCTGCACGGTGACTCCCGGGGCGGCCTCGAGCGCGGCGCGTACCTGCTCCTCCGTGAGAGGCTCCTCGGTCTCTATCCATACTGCCTCGGAATGTGAGCGCAGCGAGGAAATCCTCACGCAGGTGGCCGAGCAGCGGATGTCCGAATGCAGGATCTTGCGCGTCTCGTTGAACATCTTCATCTCCTCCTTCGTGTAGCCGTTGTCGGTGAACACGTCGATCTGCGGAATCACGTTGTAGGCCAGCTGGTAGGCGAACTTGTCGACCGTGACGGGCTCGCCGTTCACTATCTGCCGGTATTGCTCCTGGAGTTCGGCCATGGCCTGGGCGCCGGCTCCCGACGCCGACTGATAGCTCGCCACGTGCACGCGGCGGATGTGCGAGAGCCTGTCGATCGGTTTCAGGACCACCACCATCATTATCGTGGTGCAGTTGGGGTTGGCTATGATGCCGCGCGGACGCACCAGGGCGTCTTCGGCATTGCACTCAGGCACCACGAGAGGCACGTCGGCGTCCATGCGGAACGCGCTCGAGTTGTCGATCATCACGGTGCCGTGCTTCGTTATGGTCTCCGCGAATTCGCGGGAAGTGCCCGCCCCTGCGGAGACGAAGGCGTAGTCAACGCCCTTGAAGTCGTCGTTGTGCTGGAGCAGCCTGACTTCAATCTCTCTGCCCTTGAAGGTGTATTTGCTTCCGGCGCTTCTCTGCGAACCGAAGAGCAGAAGTTCGTCTACCGGGAAATTTCTCTGTTCGAGCACGCGGAGGAACTCCTGTCCCACCGCTCCGCTCGCTCCTACTATCGCTGCTTTCATATCTTTGTGTCTGCTTAAATGTTTGCTATGCTCATAATGTCCGCGAACACTCCCGCGGCGGTCACGTCGGCGCCCGCTCCGTAGCCCTGGATCAGCATGGGGTGGCGGTTGTAGCGCTCGGTGGTCAGGCGTATGATGTTGTTGGAGCCGTCCAGCACGTAGAAGGAGTGGCTGCTGTCCACCTCCTGCAGGCCGACCGAACATCTGCCGTGGTCCATCACGGCCACGAACCTGAGGCGCTTGTGCTCACGCTCGAGAATCTGCCTGCGCCTCTCGAATTCGGCGTCGAGTCCGGGCAGCTTCCGCCAGAACTCTTCCATCGGGCAGCGGAAGAGTTCGTCCGGAATGAAGAGCTTCGCCTCCACGTCTTCGAGGTTCACCTCGTAGCCGGCCTCCCGCGAGAGAATCACGAGCTTGCGCATCACGTCCTTGCCGGAAAGGTCTATCCTGGGGTCAGGTTCGGAGAAGCCCTGTTCCTGGGCCATGCGCACCGCGCGGCTGAAAGGCACCTCGGCCGAGATTGTGTTGAAGATGAAGTTCAGCGTGCCGCTGAGCACCGCCTCCAGCCGGAGTATCCTGTCGCCGCTGTTGCACAGGTCGTTGATGGTGTTGATTATCGGAAGCCCGGCGCCCACGTTGGTCTCGAACAAGTATTTCACGCTGTGGCGCAGCGCGGTGTCCTTGAGCCTGCGGTAGACGGGGTAGTCGGAAGAGGCCGCCACCTTGTTGGCCGCGACCACCGAAATGCTATGCTTGAAGAAGTCCTCGTAGAGCGCGGCAATTTCCTCGCTGGCGGTGCAGTCCACGAACACGGAGTTGAAGATGTTCATGCCCGTCACCTCGTCGCGCAGAGCCGCGGGCGTGATTTCCTTTCCGGAGGCCAGGGCTTCGCGCCAGCAGCGCAGGTCGATGCCGTCGCGGTCGAAGACCGCACGGGTGCTCCTCGCGATACCGACCACGTTGATCTTGAGATTCCTCTCCTTCATCAGCCTCTCGCGCTGCGAGGCGAGCTGCTCGAGCAGCTTTCCGCCCACTGTGCCGACTCCGCACACGAAGAGGTTCAGCTCCTGGTACTCCGAGAGGAAGAAGCTGTCGTGAATCACGTTTAGCGCCTTCCGGAGGTTCTTCCGGTTGACAATGAAGGAAATGTTGCTCTCCGACGAGCCTTGGGCGCACGCGATGACGCTGATGCCGTTGCGGCCCAGTGTGCCGAAGAGTTTTCCGGCTATGCCGGCATGGTATTTCATGTTTTCGCCGACCACCGCCACCGCGGCCAGCTCGTATTCCACCTGCACGGGGAGAATCGCCCCGCTTTCGATCTCGTGGGCGAATTCACGGTCGATCACCTCGGCCGCGGGGACAGCGTCGCGCCGGCTCACACCTATGGTGATTCCGGTTTCCGAAGCCGACTGGCTCACGAGGAAGGCGCTTATGTTCTCTTCCGCAAGCACCTTGAAGATGCGGTTGTCGATGCCGACTATGCCGACCAGCGAAGTGCCCGAGAGGGTGATGAGGCAGATGTCGTCTATGGACGAGATGCCCTTGATGAGCCTGTCGTCGCGGCGACATTCCCGCTTCACCGCGGTGCCGGGGAAGCCGGGGTTGAAGGTGTTCTTTATCAGGATGGGGATGCCCTTGGCGCAGACTGGGTACAGGGTGGGGGGATAGATCACCTTCGCTCCGAAGTTGCAGAGCTCCATGGCCTCGGCATAGCTCATCTCCTCGATTACGTAGGAAGTCTTGATGATTCTGGGGTCGGCGGTCATGAAGCCGTCCACGTCCGTCCATATTTCTAGCTGCTCCGCGTCCAGCGCAGCGGCGATCAGGCTGGCGCTGTAGTCTGAGCCTCCGCGGCCGAGATTGGTGATGTCGCCGGTGGAGCTGTCGCGCGCGATGAAGCCGGGGACGACCGCCACTGCGGCGCCGAAATCCGCGAAAGCTTCGCGGATGAGCCTCGATGTGTTCTCCGTGTCCGCCACGTTCTCGCCGCGCTGGCGCACGGTGCGCATGAAGCTCAGGGAGTCGTACAGAGCGGATGAAGGTATCGCTGCGCTCACTATCAGTGCCGACATGCGCTCTCCGAAGCTCACGACCTCGTCAAGGGTCTTGGCGGGCAGCACCTGGAGCAGCAGGATGCCCTCGCAGATGCTCAGGAGCCTGTCCAGCATGATGCCCAGTTCGGTCTCCACCTCAGCCCTGCGCTCCGCGGGCACGACTTCCGAACATACGGAGAAATGCCGTCCGCGCATCGCGGCGATCTCGTCGCGGAAGGCCGGGTCACCCTCCTCGGCGAGCCGCGCCGAGCGGATGAGCTGGTCGGTGACGCCCGAAAGGGCGGAGACCACGACTATCGGCGCTTCAGGCCGCGATGTGACTATTTCCTTGACCTTGAGTATGCTTTCGGGCGTACCGACGGACGTGCCGCCGAACTTGAGTACTTTCATCTTGTCTTTCCGGGCTTTTGGGATGCCAAAAGTAGAGAAATTATCGCTTTCTTCAAAAGAAAAATTCGGCAACTATTTGCTTTTTCGCCGTAAAACCCGAACTTTATAAGCCGTAAGTTGTTTGTAGCATGAAGTTGAGAAGTAGTGTAACCACCGAAGGCCGCCGCATGGCGGGAGCGAGAGCTCTCTGGCGGGCCGCCGGAATGAAGGAGGGGCAATTCGGTAAACCTGTGATAGCCATAGCGAATTCCTTTACGCAGTTCGTCCCGGGACATACCCATCTGCACGATGCCGGACAGATCGTCCGGCAGGAGATCGAGCGCCTCGGCTGCTATGCCGCCGAGTTCAACGTCATCGCCGTGGACGACGGAATCGCCATGGGCCATGACGGGATGCTCTATTCGCTGCCCTCGAGAGACCTGATCGCCGACAGCGTCGAGTATATGGTCAACGCCCACAAGGCCGACGCTCTCGTGTGCATCAGCAACTGCGACAAGATCACCCCGGGAATGCTTATGGCGGCGATGAGGCTCGACATTCCGACCGTGTTCGTGTCGGGCGGCCCCATGGAGGCGGGAGTCAGAGGAGAGTCGAGGCTGGACCTGATAGACGCGATGGTCATGTCGGCCGATTCCGAAGCCTCCGACGAGGAGGTCGCCGGAATCGAAGCCTGCGCCTGCCCCGGCTGCGGCAGCTGCTCGGGAATGTTCACCGCCAACTCCATGAACTGCCTGGCCGAGGCCATAGGGCTCGCCCTGCCCGGAAACGGGACGGTGCTGGCCACCCACGTGCAGCGCCGCGAGCTCTTCCTGAAGGCGGCGAGGCTCATAGTCAGGAACGCATTCAAATATTACCGCGACGACGACGCCTCGGTGCTGCCCCGCAGCATCGCCACCCGTCAGGCGTTTCTCAACGCCATGTCGCTCGACATAGCCATGGGCGGCTCCACCAACACTGTCCTCCACCTGCTCGCCGTGGCTTCGGAGGCCGGAGCCGACTTCAGCATGTCCGACATCGATTCCCTGTCGCGCCGGGTGCCCTGCATCTGCAAGGTGGCGCCCAACACCGCGCGCTACCACATTCAGGACGTCGGCCGGGCCGGCGGGGTCGTGGCCATCATGGCCGAACTCGCCCGGGCTGGGCTGGTCGACACCTCCGTCCTCAGAGTCGACGGCATGACCCTCGGGGAGGAGATAGCCGCCTACGACATAAACGGAGCGGAGCCCTGCGAGGACGCGCTGAAGATATATTCGAGCGCCCCTGCCGGGAAATTCAGCACTGAGCTGGCTTCCCAGGACTGCAGCTGGCCTGAACTGGACAGGGACAGGGCCGCCGGATGCATACGCGACGTCGCCCACGCATATACTACCGACGGAGGCCTGGCCGTGCTCTCCGGCAACCTTGCCCCCGACGGCTGCATAGTCAAGACCGCCGGAGTCAGCGAGGACATCTTCCGTTTCAGCGGTCCGGCCAGGGTGTTCGAATCCCAGGAGGAGGCGTGTGGGGGCATACTGGGCGGCCGCGTCCGTCCCGGCGACGTCGTGGTGATAGCCTATGAGGGGCCTAAGGGCGGACCGGGAATGCAGGAAATGCTCTACCCGACTTCATATTTGAAGTCCATGCACATGGGAAGCAGCTGCGCCCTGCTCACCGACGGAAGGTTCAGCGGCGGCACCTCGGGGCTGAGCATAGGGCATGTGTCGCCCGAAGCCGCGTCTGGCGGAACGATAGCGCTCGTTCGCGACGGCGACATCATAGACATAGACATCCCGTCGCGCAGCATCTCGCTGAGGGTGTCGGACGAGGAGCTTGAGGCCCGGCGCGCGGAGGAGAAGGACAGAGGCGTGCGGGCGTTCACGCCACATGACCGCGACCGGAAGGTTTCCCGCAGCCTGAAAGCGTACGCTTCCATGGTGAGCAGCGCGGACAAGGGGGCGGTCAGGATAATAAGGGAGGACTGAGAATGAAGAAAAGGATGACAGGAGCGGAGATTCTGCTCGAATCTCTGATAGCTGAAGGCGTGGACACGCTGTTCGGCTATCCGGGCGGGCAGATACTGACGGTCTACGACAAGCTGTACGATTATTCCGACAGGCTCAACCACGTGCTGGTCCGCCACGAACAGGGGGCGATTCACGCCGCCCAGGGCTATGCGCGCGCCACTTCGCGTCCCGGGGTGGTGATGGTGACTTCCGGTCCGGGCGCGACCAACGTGATCACCGGAGTCGCCGACTCGATGATAGATTCCACTCCGGTGATAGTGATCGCCGGACAGGTGGGGACCGCCCTGCTGGGCAGCGACGCCTTCCAGGAGACCGACGTCGTTGGTATGACCCGCCCCATCGACAAATGGACCTTCCAGATACGCAGGGCGGAGGATGTCGCCCCCGCAGTGGCCAAGGCCTTCCACATAGCCGCAACCGGGCGTCCCGGTCCTGTAGTGCTGGACTTCACGCGCGACGCGCAGGTGGGTGAGGCGGAATTCGAATACCGGAAATGCAGCTCGATGCGCAGCTATGTGCCGGAGAAGGAGATCTCCGTGGAGGCTGTGGAGACGGCGGCGAAGCTCATCGACGAAGCCGAGAGGCCGCTCGTGGTCTATGGCCAGGGCGTCCTGCTTTCGCATGCCGAGAAACAGCTGCAGGACTTCCTTAAGAAAGGAGGCATCCCGGCGGCGTCGACCCTGCTCGGCCTGAGCGCCCTGCCGTCCGATTTCCCGTACTATCTGGGGATGGCGGGGATGCACGGCAACATAGCCGCCAACATGATGACCCAGCGCTGCGACGTCCTGGTCGCGGTCGGAATGCGCTTCGACGACAGAGTGACCGGCAAGGTCTCGGAATACGCCAGGCAGGCAAAGGTCATCCATATCGACATCGACGAGACGGAAATCGGAAAGATCATCCCCGTGGAGGTGGGAATAGCCGGCGATGCCGCCAAGGTGCTCGAAATGCTCACCGCACGCATCAGGTTCGCCTTCCATGACGAGTGGAGGCTGACGGCGCGCGGCTACTTCGAGGTAGAGGACAGGGAGGTCATGGCTCCGGAACTCCGCCCAGGCGCGGGGCCGCTGAACATGGGCGAGGTAGTGGCGAAGGTCTCCGAACTCTCCGGCGGCGACGCGATAGTAGTCACCGACGTGGGCCAGAACCAGATGAGTTCGGCGAGATATTCGCGCTTCACGCGCAGCCGCTCCTTCATCAGCTCCGGCGGACTGGGGACCATGGGCTTCGGGCTGCCTGCTGCGATAGGGGCGAAGCTCGGAAGACCCGACAGGCAGGTCTGTCTCTTCGTGGGTGACGGCGGCCTTCAGATGACCATCCAGGAGCTCGGCACGATAATGCAGACCGGAGCGGCGGTCAAGATAGTGCTGCTCGACAACAACTGGCTGGGCAACGTCCGCCAGTGGCAGGAACTCTTCTACGACGAGCGCTATTCCCAGACCAGGATGATGAATCCCGACTATTCGAAGATCGCCGAAGCCTACGGCATAGCCTGCCGGACAGTGGAGCGCAGGGAGGAGCTGGACGATGCCGTGCGCAAGATGCTGGACTCCCCGCAGGCCTTCATCCTCGACGCGCATATCCGCGAGCAGGGCATGGTCTATCCCATGATACCGGCCGGACGCCGCGTCGACGAAATCATGTTGAACAAGGGCAAATGGTTTGAAGAAAATGGACAGAGCTAGCAGGATGCACATAATAACCGTCTATTCGGAGAATCAGATAGGGCTGCTCTGCTCCATCTCCGGAATATTCGCGCGCAGGAACATCGACATCGACAGCCTGACGGTCTTCCCGTCGGAGTTCCCTGGCATATACCGCTTCACCTTCAGGCTCTCGGTCAACGAAGAGACGGCTGAGCGCCTGGTCAGGATAATCGAGAAGAACGTCGAAGTGCTCAAAGCCTTCTGCTTCAGGAGCAACGAGGTGTGGGACAGCGAGCATGAGACGGTAGCCGCATATTTGAGAGAACATATGAACAATAATCAATAGCACTATGGCAAAGATGAATTTCGGCGGAGTTGAGGAGAATGTCGTCACCCGCAGTGAATTTACGTTGGACAAGGCACGCGAAGTGCTCAAGAACGAGGTGGTGGCCATCATAGGCTACGGAATCCAGGGCCCCGGACAGGCTCTCAACCTCAGGGACAACGGCATCAACGTGATCGTCGGCCAGCGCAGGAGCAAGACCTACGATAAGGCGGTAGCCGACGGATGGGTGCCCGGAGAGACGCTTTTCAGCATCGAAGAGGCCTGCGAGAGGGCCACCGTGATCGAGTTCCTGCTCTCCGACGCCGCCCAGATCGAGCAGTGGCCGGTGGTCAAGAAACATCTCACCGCGGGCAAGGCCCTCTATTTCTCGCACGGCTTCGGCATCACTTTCAGCGACCGCACCGGCATCGTGCCTCCCGAGGATGTCGACGTGATCATGGTCGCCCCCAAGGGCTCAGGAACCTCTGTGCGCAGGCTCTTCCTGCAGGGCAGGGGCATCAACTCCTCCTACGCCGTGTACCAGGACGCCACCGGCAGGGCGCTCGAGCGCACGCTGGCCCTCGGCATCGCCATCGGCTCCGGCTATCTCTTCGAGACCGACTTCAAGCGCGAGGTCTACTCTGACCTCACGGGGGAGCGCGGCACGCTGATGGGAGCCATCCAGGGCATGCTGCTCGCCCAGTTCGAAACCCTCCGCGAGCACGGCCACACCCCCTCCGAAGCCTTCAACGAGACCGTGGAGGAGCTCACCCAGTCGCTGATGCCGCTCTTCGCCGAGAAAGGCATGGACTGGATGTACGCCAACTGTTCCACCACAGCGCAGCGCGGCGCCCTCGACTGGATGGGCCGCTTCCACGACGCGACCAAGCCGGTGTTCGAGCAGCTCTACGAGGAGGTTGCCAGCGGCCGTGAGGCCCAGCGTTCCATAGACTCCAACTCGAAGCCCGACTACCGCGAAGGTCTCGAAAAGGAACTCAAGGAACTGCGCGAAAGCGAGCTCTGGCGCACCGGCGCCGCCGTCCGTGAACTCCGACCCGAAAACAAGTAGAGTCAGATGGACGGCAACAGAGTCTACATTTTCGACACGACCCTCAGGGACGGAGAGCAGGTGCCGGGATGCCAGCTCAACACCATTGAGAAGATCCAGGTCGCCAAGGCGCTTGAAAGTCTCGGGGTCGACGTGATCGAGGCCGGATTCCCGGTGTCGAGCCCCGGCGACTTCAATTCGGTGGTCGAGATATCCAAGGCAGTGACCTGGCCCACGGTCTGCGCCCTCACGCGGGCGGTGCAGAAGGATATCGACGTGGCCGCCGAAGCCCTGCACCACGCGAAGAAGAAGCGCATCCACACTGGAATAGGCACCTCCGACCAGCACATACGCTACAAGTTCAACTCGAACCGCGAGGAGATAATCGAACGGGCCGTCAGGGCGGTCAAATACGCACGACAGCTCGTGGATGAAGTGGAGTTCTACGCCGAGGACGCCGGGCGCACCGACAACGAGTACCTCGCCCGGGTGGTCGAGGCGGTCATCAAGGCCGGGGCCGGCATAGTGAACATCCCCGACACCACCGGCTACTGCCTGCCCGGGGAGTATGCCGCGAAGATACGCTATCTGATGGAGCATGTCGAAGGCATTGAGAACGTGATTCTCTCGACCCACTGCCACGACGACCTCGGACTCGCGGCGGCCAACACCGTGGCCGGACTGTCGGCCGGTGCGCGGCAGTGCGAGGTGACGGTCAACGGAGTCGGGGAGAGGGCCGGCAACACGGCTCTCGAGGAGGTGGCCATGATACTGCGCTGCCGCCATGACCTCGGCCTGCAGACCAACGTCAACACGACCAAGATCTCCTCGGTCAGCCGTCTTGTGTCCGGCCTGATGAACATGCCGGTACAGGCGAACAAGGCCATAGTCGGACGCAACGCCTTCGCCCACTCCTCCGGCATCCACCAGGACGGAGTGCTGAAGGACAGCTCGACCTACGAGATCATGTGCCCTCAGGACGTGGGGGTCGACGACAACAACATAGTCCTGACCGCGCGCAGCGGCCACGCGGCTCTCAAGTACAGGCTCGAGGTGCTCGGCATCTCGATGAGCCCCGAAAGGCTGGACAGCTTCTATCAGGAGTTCCTCAGGCTCGCCGACCAGAAGAAGCAGGTCAGCGACGACGACCTGCTGGTGCTCGCCGGAGCCCACAGGCAGGAGACGGCTCACGTGCGCCTGGACTATCTCCAGGTCACGAGCGGACGCGGCCTGAAGCCGGTGGCCAGCATAGGCCTGGACATTTCAGGGGAGAAATTCGAGGCCGCCGCGAGCGGCAACGGTCCGGTCGACGCCGCGATCAACGCGCTCAAGCTCATCATACGCCGTCAGATGACCATCAAGGAGTTCACCATACAGAACATCACCAAGGGCTCCGATGACGTCGGCAAGGTGCACATGCAGGTCGAGCACGACGGCAGGATATACTATGGCTTCGGCGCCGACACCGACATCGTCAGCGCTTCGGTCGAGGCATACATTGACTGCATCAACAAATTCAAGAACTGATGAACACTCTTTTTGACAAGATATGGGACTCGCACGTGGTCTCGGCAATCGACGGCGGCCCCCAGCAGCTCTACATCGACAGGCTCTACTGCCATGAGGTCACGAGCCCCCAGGCGTTCGACGGCTTGAGAGCCAGGGGGATCGGCTGCCTGCGGCCCTCGAAGGTAGTATGCATACCTGACCACAACATCCCCACCCACGATCAGGACAAGCCAATAGCCGACCCCGTGTCGGCGGCGCAGGTCGAGACCCTCAGGCGCAACGCCTCCGAGTTCGGCCTCACGTACTACGGCATGATGGATCCCGGCAACGGCATAGTGCATGTCGTAGGTCCGGAGAAGGGACTCTCGCTGCCCGGCATGACCATAGTCTGCGGCGACTCCCACACTTCCACCCACGGCGCCGTCGGGGCGGTGGCCTTCGGAATCGGCACCAGCGAGGTGGAGATGGCCCTCGCATCGCAGTGCATACTCCAGCAGAAGCCTAAATCCATGCGCATCAGCATCGGAGGCAGGCTCGGCAGGGGCGTGACCGCCAAGGACATGGCTCTCTTCCTGATGATGAAGCTCAGCACTTCCGGAGCCACGGGATATTTTGTGGAATATGCCGGCCAGGCAGTCAGCTCGCTCTCGATGGAGGGCCGCCTGACCCTCTGCAACCTCTCGATCGAGATGGGCGCGAGGGGCGGTTTCATCGCACCCGACGAGACCACGTTCGAATACCTCAAGGGCAGGGAATACTCCCCTAAGGGCGAAGACTGGGACAGGGCGGTGGAATACTGGAAGACCCTGCGCAGCGGCGACGACGCCGTGTTCGACAGGGAGCTCAGCTTCGACGCCTCCGAGATCTCGCCCATGATCACCTACGGCACGAACCCCGGCATGGGCATGCCCATAGACGGCACCATACCCTCCGACGCCAGTCCCAAGGCTCTGGCCTATATGGGACTCGAGGCCGGCCGCCCTCTGCTCGGCCACAAGGTCGACTACGTCTTCCTCGGAGCCTGCACCAACGGACGCATTGAGGATTTCCGCGCCTTCGCCTCATTGGTCAGGGGCAGGAGGAAGGCCGACGGGGTCACCGCCTGGCTGGTACCGGGCTCCTGGGCCGTGAAACGGCAAATCGAGGAGGAGGGCCTTGACAGAGTGCTCGGCGAGGCGGGATTCGAGGTGCGCCAGCCCGGCTGCTCCGCCTGCCTCGCGATGAACGACGACAAGATTCCGGAAGGCAAGTATGCCGTGTCCACGAGCAACCGTAATTTCGAGGGCCGCCAGGGCCCAGGTTCGAGGACTCTGCTTGCGAGCCCCCTTACAGCAGCGGCAGCAGCCGTGACAGGAAGAGTAACCGATCCAAGAGAATTGCTATGAAACAGAAATTCGACATAATTGAAAGCACCTGCGTGCCCCTGCCTCTGGAGAACGTGGACACGGACCAGATAATCCCCGCACGCTTCCTCAAGGCCACCACCCGCGACGAGAAGTTCTTCGGAGAGAATCTCTTCCGCGACTGGAGATATCTGCCCGACGGCAGCCCGAACCCCGGTTTCGTGCTCAACGACCCCCGCTACGGCGGCTGCGTGCTCGTGGCCGGCAAGAATTTCGGTTCGGGAAGCAGCCGCGAGCATGCTGCCTGGGCCCTGGCCGGATATGGATTCAGAGCGGTGATCTCCAGCTTCTTCGCCGACATCCACAGGAACAACGAGCTGAATAATTTCGTGCTTCCCGTGACCGTGTCCGAAGCCTTCCTGGCCGAACTTTTCGACTGCATCGCCGCCGACCCCGCGACCAGGGTCAGGATAGACGTGCATGAACTCACGGTAACCAACCTTGCGAGCGGGAGGAGCGAGAAGTTCGAGATGAACGCCTACAAGCAGTACTGCTTTCTCAACGCGATGGACGACATAGACTATCTTCTCGCCCACAAGGACAGAATCGAGGAATACGAAAGGAATTCAGCCTTATGATAGAGATAATGGACACCACCCTCAGGGACGGCGAGCAGACTGCCGGGGTCTCGTTCAACGCGAGCGAGAAACTTGCCATAGCCCAGCTGCTCATTGAGGAGCTCCACGTCGACAGGGTCGAAGCGGCATCCGCCAGGGTCTCGAAAGGAGAGTCCGAGGGATTCCGCCGCATCTGCTCGTGGGCGGCCTCCTGCGGCTGTCTCGACAGGATAGAGGCACTCGGCTTCGTGGACGGGGGTGTCTCGGTCGACTGGATAGCCGGCAACGGGGGCAAGGTGGTCAACGTACTCTCCAAGGGGTCTCTACGCCACCTGAGCGGGCAGCTCCGCAAGACCCCGGAGCAGCATCTCGCCGATATCGCGGCGGTGCTGGAGCTTGCAGTCGCCAGGGGCATGACGGCCAACATCTATTTGGAGGACTGGTCCAACGGCATAGTCGATTCGCCCGACTACGTGCGCTTCCTGCTCGACGGGCTGAGCCGTCTGCCGGTCAGGAGGGTGATGCTCCCCGACACTTTGGGTATCTTCAATCCCTGGCAGGTCGAGAAATACTGCGGGGAAATGCTTTCTCTCTACCCGGATCTGCATTTCGACTTCCACGCCCACAACGACTACGGGCTTGCGGTGGCCAACACTCTCGCCGCCGCGAAAGCCGGCGTCCACGGCGTGCACACCACCGTGAACGGCCTCGGTGAAAGAGCGGGCAACGCGCCTCTCGCGAGCGTCACCGCCGGTCTGAACGACCAGGTCGGACGCCGTGTCGCCCTGGATGAAAGCCGGCTGACCCACGTGTGCAGATATGTGGAGAGCATCTCAGCTGTCAGGATACCGGGCAACGAGCCCGTGGTGGGGGAGAACGTGTTCACCCAGAGCAGCGGGGTGCATGCCGACGGCGATAAGAAGGACAACCTCTACGCCAACCGCCTGCTTCCCCAGAGATTCGGCCGCATCAGGACATACGCCCTGGGCAAGGTCAGCGGCAAGGCCAACATCATCAACAATCTCGACAAGCTAGGAATCAAGCTCACCGAGCAGCAGGTGAAGCTGGTGACCGCAAGGGTCGTGGAACTGGGCGACAAGAAGGAGACGGTGACCGCCGAGGACCTGCCTTTCATCGTGGCCGACGTCCTCAAGAGCGCCGGACCGGCGACTGCGGACAACATCCATATCGTGAACTACTCGCTCCAGCTTGCCAGAGGCATGCGCCCGGTGGCCATAGTCAAGGTGAGCATCCACGGAAAGGAGTATGAGGCGTCATCGCCCGGCGACGGCCAGTACGACGCCTTCATGAAGGCCCTGTGGATCATCTACGCCAGGCTGGGCAAGGAGCATCCGGTGCTCACGGACTATCAGGTCAGCATTCCTCCGGGAGGAAAGACCGACGCCCTCGTGGCCACCACGATTTCGTGGAAGAACGGGGACAGCGAATTCAAGACAAGGGGCATAGACTCCGACCAGACGGAAGCCGCCATCAAGGCTACCGTCAAGATGCTGAACATTATAGAGAACATAAACATCAAGAACTGAAATGAAACTCAGGATAGCACAGCTTCCGGGGGACGGAATCGGCCCCGAGGTCGTGGCCCAGGCGGCGAAGGCCATAGACGCCGTCTGCGCAAGATTCGGACATGAAGTCGAGTACAGATACGCAAGCGTGGGCGCCTGCGCGATCGACAGATACGGCGACGCCTTTCCCGAGGAGACCTACCGCATCTGCCTCGAAAGCGACGCGGTCCTCTTCGGAGCGGTCGGCGACCCCCGCTACGACAACGACCCCACCGCGAGGGTCAGGCCGGAGCAGGGTCTGCTCGCGATGCGCAAGAAGCTCGGGCTCTACGCAAACCTGAGGCCGGTGGAGACTTTCCCCGCCCTGATTGACAAGTCGCCTCTGAAGAGGGAGCTTGTCGAGGGGGCCGACTTCGTGTGCGTGCGTGAGCTCACCGGAGGAATGTATTTCGGCGAGAAAGGCCGGCGCGACGACGGCGACACCGCCTACGACACCAATGTCTACAGCCGCTTCGAGATCGAGCGCATCCTCAGGCAGGCGTACTCGCTCGCCCGGCTCAGGCGGCGCCATCTGACCGTGGTCGACAAGGCCAACGTCCTCGAGTCCTCCCGTCTGTGGAGGCAGGTCGCCCAGGAGATGTCGGCCGAGTATCCTGACGTGCAGACCGACTACATGTTCGTGGACAACGCCGCCATGAAACTGATCACGAACCCCAGGTTCTTCGACGTGCTGGTCACCGAGAACACCTTCGGCGACATCCTGACCGACGAGGCGAGCTGCATCTCCGGTTCGATGGGTCTGCTCGCGTCCGCGTCGATAGGCGAGCGCACCGGCGTCTATGAACCGATCCACGGCTCATACCCCCAGGCCGCGGGCAAGGACATCGCCAACCCGCTGGCGACGATACTTTCGGCCGCGATGATGTTCGAGACAGCCTTCGGGCTCAAGGAGGAGGGCGCGGCGCTGCGCAACGCCGTCAGGGCGAGCATCGAGGCGGGCTTCGTCACCGAGGACCTCGCCGACGGAGCCGTAGCCCGCAGGACTTCGGAGGTGGGCGACTGGGTGGCCGCAAGGATATCGGAAGAGAAATAAACAACAAAAAATCAGAATATCATGGTAGAACTGGACTGGTCAAATCTCGCATTCAGCTATCGCAAGACCAACGCGATCATCATCAGCAGATTCAAGGACGGCAAATGGTCGGAACCCGAAATCTCCAACGACTTCGACTTCCATCTCAACGCCTTCGCCGGCGTCTTCCACTACGCCAACTCCTGCTTCGAGGGGCTCAAGGCCTTCAGGGGAGCGGACGGGAAGGTGAGGATCTTCCGTCCCGACGAGAACGCAAGGCGCCTGATACGCAGCGCGGCGAGGATAGGCATGGCCGCACCTCCCGAGGAACTCTTCATCAGGATGTGCCGCATGTGCGTACACGAGAACCTCGACTTCCTGCCGCCTTTCGGCTATAACGCGTCGCTCTACATACGCCCCGTGCTCGAAGGGATTAACCCCCAGATCAACATAGTCTCCTCCGAGGAGGTGATGTTCGCGGTGATGTGCCTGCCCGTGGGGACCTACGCCGACTCGAAGCCCCTGACTCCCGTGAGCGCGGTCATCTCCAGGGACTTCGACAGGGCAGCACCCAACGGCACGGGAGCCTATAAGATCGCGGCCAACTATGCGCTCGCCTTCTATCCCTACAATGCCGCCCACCGTCTTGGCTATACCGAACTTCTCTTCCTCGACCCCGCAACCAAAACCAAGGTCGACGAGTTCGGCTCGTCCAACTTCCTCGCCATCAAGGGCGACACCTACGTGACCCCGCTTTCGGACAGCGTGCTGCCCTCGATAACCAACAAGTCTCTCCAGACCCTGGCCGCCGACCTCGGCCTGAAGGTTGAGAAGCGCGTGATTCCCGTGGAGGAAATCGCCGAATTCGACGAAATCGACGCCTGCGGCACAGCCGTGGTGATCACGCCTGTCAAGTCCATCGACGACAAGCCCAGGCTCGAAGGAGACGTGGTCTCAAGGACCTGGAGGATGCCTTCCGGCGACGAGTGCGGCAAGGTCAGCAGAAAGCTGTTCCAGATGATACGAGGAATCCAGAATGGAGAGGAGCCCGACATCCACTCCTGGTGCTATGAGCTCTAGGCCATGAAGCTGTTCAGTGATAAGCTTGTCGCCGAGGCCTGCTCAGCCTGCAACGTGTCCGACCTCTCGCACGCCACCATCGGAGAGATTCTGCTTGCCGCGCAGTATCTCGAGAACAAGACGGGCATCCCCTTCGTCCGCATGGACCAGGGCTCTCCTGGCCTGCCTGTCAACCGCTACGGCGTAGAGGCGGAGAAGAAGGCTCTCGACTCCGGCATCTGCTCGCAGTATCCCGCTGCAGAAGGGTTCAATGGGCTGAAGGAGGCCGCCTCCCGTTTCGTGAAGGCCTTCATCGACGTGGACATCGACCCGCGCGGCTGCGTGCCCACGACAGGTTCGGTGGAGGGAACCTTCGCTGCGTTCATAGCGTGTACGCAGAGGATTCCAGGCAAGGACAAGGTTCTGTTCATAGACCCGGGCTTCCCCATACAGAAGTCCCAGCTGCGCATACTCGGCATAGAATGGCGGAACTTCGATGTCTATTCCTGGAGGGGAGCAGAGAAGCTGCGCTCCAGGCTTGAGGAGGAGCTTGCTTCCGGCGACATAGCCGCCATAATCTATTCCAACCCCGACAATCCTGCCTGGATATGCCTCGAGGAGGAGGAACTGGAGGTGATAGGCGAGCTCGCCACCAGGTATGACGCGGTGGTGCTCGAGGATCTTGCATATTTCTGCATGGACTACCGCAAGGAGCTCGGCAGGCCGTTCGAGCCGCCGTATCTGCCCACCGTGGCGCGCTATACCGACAACTACATCCTGCTGCTCTCGGCGTCCAAGATATTCAGCTATGCCGGTCAGCGCATTGCGATGATGTGCATCAGCGACGGACTCTTCAACAGGAGATATCCCGCCCTGGCGGAGAGATACCACGACTCCGGCGTGTTCGGTGTCACCCTGACCGCCTCAATCCTCTACATGATCACCAGCGGCTGCACCTACAGCACCCAGTTCGGCTACATGGAGATGCTGAACCTCTCCTGCGAGGGCGTCATCGATTTCGTGGGCGACACTCGGGAGTACGCGGCCAGGACGCGCCGCATCAAGGAGATCATGCTGCGCCACGGCTTCCACGTGGTCTACGACAAGGACATCGCCCAGCCCGTCGGCGACGGATTCTTCTTCACGGTCGGCTATGAGGGTCTCAGCGGCGACGAGCTTGTCGTGGAACTCATGCACTACGGCGTCAGCTGCATCAGCCTGTCGACTACCGGCAGCCTGCAGCAGGGCGTGCGCGGGTGCAGCAGCCGCATGCGCGAGGACCTCTATCCGCTGCTCGAGGAGAGAATGGCGGAATTCGAAAAAGACCATCCCGTAAGATGAAATACCACAAGATTGAAATCGACGAACCCTTCGAATTCGAAGCCGGAGGGCGGCTGGACAGGCTTGAGCTCGTCTACCACACTTCAGACCGGGAATACCGCCCCGGCGAGACCGTAGTGTGGATATGCCATGCCCTCACGGGCAATTCCAATCCCGAAGACTGGTGGCCGCAGACCGTCGGCAAGGGGAGGCTCTTCGACCCGGACAAATACTACATCGTGTGCGCCGGCATGCTGTGTTCGCCCTACGGCTCCAGCTCTCCGGCGTCCGTGAATCCCGCTACCGGCAGGCCGTATATGATGGACTTCCCCAAGACCACCGTGCGCGACGTCGTCAGGGCCAACATACTGGTGCGCAAGCACCTCGGAATCGAGCACATCGACCTTATGATAGGGCCGTCGATAGGCGGCTTCCAGGCTCTGGAATGGGTCATCATGGAGCCTGACATGGTCTCCGACGCAGTCTTTCTCGCCACCTCCACCCGCGTGACGCCCTACATGACCGCCTTCAACGAATCGCAGCGCATGGCGCTCGAGGCGGACCCGGAGTTCATGACAGCGGAAAGCCTGGATTCGGGAAAGGCCGGACTCGCCTGCGCGCGCTCCATCGCCCTGATCTCCTACAGAACCTTCGAGGGCTACAACCGCACGCAACAGGAGCCTGACAAGGAGACGCTGTTCGCGGGCCGCGCCTGCTCGTATCAGCGCTATCAGGGGAAGAAGATGGTCGACAGGTTCGACGCCTACTGCTACTGGTATCTGACCTGGATGCTTGACAGCCAGAACGTGGGAAGGGGCCGCGGGGGAGTGGAGGCCGCGCTCGCGCAGATCAAGGCCGACTGCCTCGTGGTGAGCATCGACAGCGACGTGCTCTTCCCGCCCGCGCACGGCAAGGCCACGGTCGCCGAGCTCCGGCATGCAAGATATGCGGAAATCAGCTCCGCCTTCGGCCACGACGGTTTCCTTATCGAGAACGACCAGCTGGTCGGCATCCTGCAGCCACTGCTAGATAAACTAGATAAATATGATCGATGACTGACTGCGGAAGGGGTGGCTAGCCTCTCCTGAGGCAGCACCCCTTCCGCAGTCGACGCGATTTTGATATATATATGTCAAGTGAAAAAGAAAAATGCCGCGCAGGCGGGCTCTATGACGCCAATCACGACAGGCAGCTTATTGAGGAGAGGCTCAGGTGCAAGCGCCTGTGCTTCGAATACAACCGGCTTGACCCAGGGTTGGAGGAGCGCCGGGAGGAGATGCTGCGCGGACTGCTCGGAAAGACAGGAAAGAACTTCCTGATAGAGCAGCCGTTCCTCTGCGACTACGGCTACAATATCGGAATCGGGGAGAATTTCTACGCGAACGTCAATTGCGTGATACTCGACGAGGCCGCCGTGACTTTCGGGGACAACGTTTTCATAGGCCCGAACTGCGCCTTCTACACTGCCGCTCATCCTCTCGATGCTGGACAGCGCCGGCTCGGACTGGAGTTCGCACGCCCTATCTCCGTCGGCAGCGACGTATGGATAGGCGGCAACGTGGTCGTGCTTCCCGGAGTCACGATTGGGGACGGCTGCATCATAGGTGCGGGCAGCGTGGTGACCCGGGACATACCGGCCGGCTGTCTCGCCTTCGGCAATCCCTGCCGCGTCATCCGCGCAGACTATGACCAGACTTGGTCGTTGTCCGATGCGCCGTAAGGCCGGTGGGCTGCCTTCAAGGTTCCGCTGCGCTCCATCGATGCTCCGGAGCATCGCCCGCTCACAGCCGCGGGCGGCTAGCCTCTCAGGCAGCCCACCGGCCTTACGGCGCGCAATACGATGAATAAGTTCAACAAAAAAGCAATAATATGATGAAAAGACTGATTTTCGCAGGCCTCGCCCTGATAGCGGGCATGCAGCTTGCCGGGGCCCAGACCCTCGAGAAGATGATCTGGTTCAACGAACCCGAACACTGGGAGATCAAGGACAACGCCCTCACGATGTCCGTCACACCTCAGAGCGACTACTGGCGCATATCCCACTACGGCTTCACCGTCGACGACGCGCCCTTCTACTACACCACCTACGGCGGCGAATTCGAAGTCAAGGTCAAGATATCCGGCGACTACAAGGTGCGCTTCGACCAGGCCGGCCTGATGCTCCGTATCGACAAGGAGAACTACATCAAGACCGGAATCGAATACGTGGACGGAAAGTTCAACCTCAGCACCGTGGTGACCCACCACACCTCCGACTGGAGCGTGATCACCCTCGACGAGCCCGTCCCCTACATCTGGATCAAGGCTGTGAGGAGGCTCGACGCAGTGGAGATATTCTACTCGTTCGACGATGTGAACTACGTGATGATGCGTAACTGCTGGCTGCAGGACAACTCGCCCGTGATGGTGGGGCTCATGGCCGCATGCCCCGACGGACAGGGATTCGAAGCAAGGTTCGAGAACTTCAGCGTGAAGCACCTTCCCGACCAGCGCCGCCTGGAATGGCTCGAGGAGAATCCCGAATAAGCGAAATTTGATTATTTTTGCACCTGCAAAAAGTGTGCAGAAATGAAAGTGATGAAATTCGGCGGCACCTCCGTCGGAAACGCAGAAAGAATAAGAAACGTGGCCGGACTCTCAGCAGAATCCGGCCGCAATCTCGTCGTGGTCTCGGCCGTGTCCGGAACCACCAACTCGCTGGTTGAATTCTCCGACTACCTCTACAACGGCAACCCCGACGGAGCCAAGGACGTGGTCTCACGCCTGGAGGCCTCCTACGACGTGCTGATCCGGGAACTCTACCATACGGAGGAGGCGGCCTGCAAGGCCAGGACCTACGTGCAGGAAGTCTTCAGCTACCTGCGCACCATGACGCGGCAGCTCTTCACCACGACCGAGGAGAAGGTGGCGCTGGCCCAGGGAGAACTTATCTCCAGCCATCTGCTCAGCTGGTACCTCGAAGAGGCGGGCGTGAAGGTGTGCCTGCTTCCCGCCCTCGAGTTCATGAAGATCGACGGCCGCGGCGAGCCTGATACCGACTACATAAAGACGGAGCTGAACGCCCTGATCGAAAAGCATCCCGAGGCCGAACTCTTCGTGACCCAGGGTTTCATCTGCCGCAACCTGCACCACGAGATCGACAACCTGAAGCGCGGAGGCTCCGACTATACCGCATCCCTTGTCGGGGCGGCCGTCGGCGCAGAGGAGATACAGATCTGGACCGACATCGACGGTCTGCAGAACAACGACCCCAAGATCGTCGAGAACACCGCTCCGGTGCGCCACCTCCATTTCGACGAGGCTGCCGAACTCGGATATTTCGGAGCCAAGATACTCCACCCGACCTGCATACAGCCGGCCAAGTTCGCGAACATCCCAGTGCGTCTGCTCAACACCATGGCCCCCGCCGCCCCCGGCACGCTGATCGACAACGTGCGCGACCGCGGAAGCATCAAGGCCGTGGCCGCCAAGGGCAACATCACCGCCATCAGCATACGCTCGTCGAGAATGCTCCTCGCACACGGCTTCCTGCGCCGCGTATTCGAGATTTTCGAGAGCTGGCAGACCTCCATCGACATGATCTGCACCTCCGAGGTGGGAGTGTCGGTGTCGGTCGACAACACTGCCCACCTCAATGAGATAGTCCACGACCTGAAGAAATACGGCACCGTGACCGTCGACATGGACATGTGCATCATCTGCGTGGTCGGCGACATGGACTGGGAGAACGTGGGCTTCGAGACCCGCGCGATGGAAGCCATGAAGGACATCCCCGTGCGCATGGTCTCCTACGGTGGAAGCAACTACAACATCTCCTTCCTGGTGAAGGACGAAGACAAGGTAAGGACCCTGAGGTCCCTCAGCAAATGCCTGTTTGAGAAATGCTGAAAGGTTCTTTTCCCGTCGAGAAGTTCGGGGGCCTCAGGACCCCGTTCTACTACTATGACCTCAGGCTGCTGCGCCGCACGCTCGAGACCATAAGGTCCTGCACCGAAGCTATCCCCGAATTCAAGGTCCATTATGCCGTCAAGGCCAACGCCAACCCCGTGCTGCTTGCCGAAATAGCCGCCGGCGGCCTCGGGGCCGACTGCGTGAGCGGAGGGGAGATTAGGGCGGCCGTGGAAGCCGGTTTCCGGCCCGGCGACATCGTCTACGCCGGAGTAGGGAAGAGCGACGCCGAGATTCTGCTCGCCCTCGAGACCGGCATATCCCGGTTCAACGTCGAATCCGCGGCGGAGCTGGAAGTCATCAGCGAACTTGCGGCCGCGGCGGGAAAGAAGGCCCCCGTAAGCCTGCGCATCAACCCCGACATCGGAGCGCACACGCATTCCAACATAACCACCGGCCTCGCCGAGAACAAGTTCGGCATCAACTACGAGCAGATGGAGGATGTGCTGCGTATGGCGCTGGAGCTGCCGGGTGTCGAATACAAGGGGCTGCATTTCCATATCGGCTCGCAGATTCTCGACATGATGGATTTCGTGGCGCTGTGCAACCGCGTCAATTCCCTGGTCGACGAACTGACCAGGGCCGGTCTGCCGGTGGGCGACATCAACGTGGGCGGCGGCCTCGGGGTGAGCTATGAGCATCCCAATCTGCTGCCCGTGCCCGATTTCAAGTCGTATTTCGAGACCTTCCGCCGCCACCTGAGGCTTCCCGCGGGCACCTGCGTGCATTTCGAGCTTGGAAGGAGCGTGGTCGCGCAGTGCGGCAGCCTGATCTCCCGAGTGCTCTACGTCAAGCAGGGCACCACGAAGCAGTTTGCTGTAGTAGACGGAAGCATGACGGAACTTATACGCCCCGCGCTCTACAAAGCCTACCACAGAATCGAGAATCTGAGTTCAGAAGGCCCTGAAGAGATATACGACGTGGTCGGACCCGTCTGCGAGAGCTCCGACGTGTTCCTGAAGGCGGCGCATCTCAACAAGTGCAGTCGCGGAGACCTGCTCGCCATCCGCAGCGCCGGCGCCTACGGCGAAGCCATGGCCTCGCGCTACAACTGCCGCCCGCTCCCGGAAGCGTATTACGACAGATAATCTGACCGGAAACGGAGCAGAAATTGCCCCGTAGCAGGCGAGAACTTGAGAAAAGCCTGCTGCGGGGCAATCTCTGCGCAACAGTCTACAATTTCCACCAAGTCTCCAGGTCCGAGGGCATGCGCCAGTCGCCGCGAGGCGACAGCGACACCAATCCCACCTTGGGCCCGTCGGGCAGGCAGGAACGCTTGAACTGCTGGGCGAAGAAGCGCTTCATGAAGGTGGAGAGCCAGTGGCTCACGGTCTCCTCGTCATAACGCCCGGCGAACGCCTTGAGCGCCAGGAAAAGGATCTTCCGGGGGTTGTAGCCGCAGCGGAAGAAATTGTACAGGAAGAAGTCGTGAAGTTCGTAGGGCCCGACCAGGTCCTCGGTCTTCTGGGCTATGCTTCCGTCGTCGGCCGCGGGCACGAGTTCCGGGCTGATCGGAGTGTCGGCGATGTCGAGCAGCACGTCGCGCAGTTCGGAAGTGTCGCCGAAGCGGTTGTTCGCCGCCCAGACCACCAGCGTTCGCACAAGGGTCTTGGGTACGCTCACGTTGACCCCGTACATCGACATGTGGTCGCCGTTGTAGGTGCACCAGCCCAGGGCGAGTTCCGAGAGGTCGCCGGTTCCGACGACTATTCCGCCCTCCTTGCCGGCTATGTCCATGAGCAGCTGCGTGCGTTCGCGCGCCTGGCTGTTCTCGTAGGTCAGGTCGTGAACGTCCTCGTCCTGTCCGATGTCGGCGAAATGCTGGCGCACCGCCGGGAGTATGGATATTTCGCGGAAGTCAGTGCCCAGCAGCTCCATTAGCCTGGTCGAATTGTCGTGCGTGCGCCCGCTGGTGCCGAAGCCGGGCATGGTCACGGTTACGATGTTCCTGCGGGGCAGTCCGAGCTCGTCGAAGGCCAGCACGGCCACCAGCAGGGCGAGGGTGGAGTCCAGGCCGCCGGAGACGCCTATCACCGCCTTGCGGCAGCGGATGTGCTCCAGACGCGAACTCAGGCCGGCAACCTGGGATGAGAGTATCTCCCGGCAGCGCGCTGCGAGAGCTTCAGGGTCGCCCTGGGGTACGAAGGGGTGGGGTTCGACATGCCGCAGCAGCGAGGTGCAGAAGTCGGTGAGGGCCGGCTTGCCGGCGTCTCTTACCTCATATTCGGGGATGCTGCCCGCATAGCCGTAGCAGTGTTCCCTGGTGCGGAGGGTCTCCATCCTCTCGATGTCCACGTCGCCGCAGAGCAGGCTGGAGCCGCGCTGGAAACGCCGGCTTTCGGCTATCAGGGAGCCGTTTTCATATATCAGTGAGGAGCCTGCCCAGACAAGGTCCTGGGTGGATTCCCCGTAGCCGCAGGAGCAGTAGAGATAGGCTGCGAAAAGGCGGGACGAGGTGGCGGACACGAGCATCTTCCTGTATTCATGCTTCATGAGCACTTCGTTGCTGGCGGAGAGGTTGATGATCAGCTGTGCGCCGGCCAGAGCGGCCCATGAGCTCTGGGGTACGGGAGACCAGAGGTCCTGGCAGATCTCCACCCCGAACAGGGCGTTTCCCACCCTGAAGAGCTGACGGACGCCGAAAGGTATGTCCTTCTGCCCGGCGAAGTCCACGCCGACGCAGCGCCCGGGCAGCTTGTCGGCGGATTCGAACCAGCGCGGCTCGTAGAACTCCCCGTTGCCGGCGAGGTAGGTCTTTGGAACGATTCCGATGATCTTCCCGCCCCTCGAGACCACGGCGCAGTTGTACAGCCGGCCGCGCCAGCGCATCGGTGTGCCGAACACCAGCACGCAGTCCATTCCTGCCGACATCCTCACGATGTCGGCGCAACTCTGCTCGGCCTTGTCGACGAGTGTCTGCTGGCCGAAGAGGTCGGCGCAGGTGTAGCCGGTGACGCTGAGCTCGGGGAAGGCAACTATCGAGACTCCGCGTATGACCGCGTCGTTCACTAGGTTCAGTATCTCCCTGGTGTTGGATGCAGGGTCGGCCACATGCACCCTGGGCATCGCCGCCGCCACTCTCAGAAAGCCGTAATTCTCCATAAGTCCGTTTTTCAGGCGCTAATATACAACATCCTTGTCGGGGCGGCAAAAATTTTTGGTGCCGGGATGTTGCAAGAAAAAAATTTTTTCTAAATTTGCCCCTTGAGTTTTGGAACGAATGTACAGCATGAATGTATACAGCCAGCAGCAGATGCAGCAGCAGGGCCAGTCACAGGTTCTGCGTCTCTTTGCGTGCTGACCAGCCGGCACACATGTCAGGCAGACATTCATCTTGTTGATATTCAGGCTGGCCCGGTACGGACCGGCCTTTTTTGTTGACATCTAATTTATACTCTTATGGATAGATTTGACCTCGTTAAGGAATCCTTCGAAAAGAAGGCGGTGAAAGTGGAGAGTCCTTCGCGCAAGACCTCCGATTATTTCGGCGAACTTGTGTTCGACCGCACCAAGATGCACAAGTATCTCGACGCCGGAAGCCTCAAGGCCCTGCTGGAGTGTATCGACAACGGCATCCCCCTCGACCGCGAGACCGCCGACGGAGTTGCGCGCGGAATGAAGGAGTGGGCTATGGAGAACGGCGTAACCCACGTCACCCACTGGTTCCAGCCCCTCACCGAAGGCACGGCCGAAAAGCATGACTCCCTGATCGACTACGACGGCAAGGGCGGAGTCATCGAGACCTTCAGCGGCAAGGACCTCGTTCAGCAGGAACCCGACGCCTCGTCTTTCCCCAGCGGCGGAATCCGCGCCACCTTCGAGGCCAGAGGCTACACCGCCTGGGACCCCACCTCGCCCGTCTACATCCAGGACGACACGCTCTGCATACCCACCGTGTTCATCTCCTACACCGGCGAGGCCCTCGACTACAAGACGCCCCTGAAACGCGCCCTCAAGGCCGTGAGCGACGCCGCACTGCCAATCTGCAGGCTCTTCGACCCCTCCGTGGGCAAGGTTTACTCCTACCTCGGATGGGAACAGGAATACTTCCTCGTGGACGAGTCTCTCTATTCGGCGCGCCCCGACCTCATGATCACCGGACGCACGCTGATGGGCCACAATTCTTCCAAGAACCAGCAGCTCGACGACCACTACTTCGGCTCGATCCCGACCCGCGTGGCCGCCTTCATGAGAGAGCTTGAGATAGCCGGACACCGCCTCGGAATACCTCTCAAGACCCGCCACAACGAAGTCGCCCCCAACCAGTTCGAACTCGCTCCCATCTACGGGGAGACCAATCTGTCCAACGACCAGAACCAGATAGTGATGAACCTGATGAACAAGATCGCCCGCAAGCACGGCTTCGTGGTGCTCTTCCACGAGAAGCCTTTCGAGGGCGTGAACGGTTCGGGCAAGCACAACAACTGGTCGCTCGGCACCGACACCGGAGTCCAGCTCTTCGCCCCCGGCAAGGACCCCAACGGCAACCTGCAGTTCATCGCCTTCTTCGTCAACGTGCTCGCCGCGGTGCAGAAGCACAACGCCCTGCTCAAGGCGTCCATAGCTTCGGCCACCAACGCCTACCGCCTCGGCGCCAATGAAGCACCCCCTGCAATCGTGTCGGCCTTCCTCGGCACCACTATGACCAACGTGCTGCGCAAATTGCTCGAGGTGCCTTCCGACACCCCCATCGAGATTTCCGGCAAGAAGGGGAAGAGCGTAGGCCTGATAGAGATTCCCGAGATCTTCGTCGACAACACCGACCGCAACAGGACTTCGCCTTTCGCGTTCACCGGCAATCGTTTCGAATTCAGAGCTGTCGGGTCAAGCGCAAACTGCGCAAGCGCCATGACGACGCTCAACGCTGCCGTGGCCGAGCAGCTCACCGTCTTCAAGGCCGCGGTCGACAAGGAGCTCGCAGCCGGCAAGCCGGTCAACGTGGCGGTGATGGACGCGCTCAAGCCCATAATCGCTTCGGTTATCGACGTGGTCTGCTTCGACGGCAACGGCTACACCGAGGAATGGAAGAAGGAGGCGGAGCGCCGCGGGCTCGACGTGGAGACCAGCGTGCCCGAGATGATAAAGGATTTCGTGAAGCCGGAATCAATCAAACTTTTCACCTCCACGGGCGTCTACACCGAGAAGGAGCTCGAGGCCCGCAACGAAGTGAAGTGGGAGACCTATTGCAAGAAGGTTCAGATCGAGTCCCGCGTGATGGTCAGGATGGCCACCAACCACATCATCCCCGCGGTGCTGGAGTACAAGACCAAGCTGCTCAAGGACATCGCCCTCACCAAGGAGATCTTCGGCGACACCACCAGGTGCTCCTACGAACTCGACCTGCTCGGAAAGATCAACTCCTACGTGGAGGAGGTGCATCAGAAGGCCGCCGAGATGAAGGAGGCACGCAAGAACGCCAACGCCATCGAGGACATCTACAAGAAGGCCGTTGCATATCATGAGATTGCCGAGAGTCTTGCCGACCTGCGCAAGCCTATCGACAAGCTCGAGGACATCGTCGACAACAAGATGTGGCCGCTTCCGAAATACCGCGAACTGCTGTTCATCAGCTAGTTCCGCAGCAGCCATACACAAAGGGCGGCGTCAGACTCTCATCTGGCGCCGCCCTTGTTTTCTGATATTGTGCCGCCGGGACTAGAATTCCAGGCCTATGGATAGCTTGGGCATGAAGCCGAAAGCGGTGCCGCCTGTCACCGGGTAGGAGAAGGTGGTCAGGCCGAGGGTCAGATTGAGACCCAGATTCTCGTTGAAGGTCCAGGCCCAGCCGGCGTGGGGCTCGAATTCGGCCGCTTTGGAAAAACGGTTCCCGGGTGCGTCACCGTTCAGGGGACCCATACATCCGAACTTGAAGCCGACCACCGGGGTACTGTTCTTCTTCAGGATATAAGCCTTGTACTCCATGAAGATGTGGGCGAAAGGTGGTGTGGC
>JADILW010000063.1 GCA_017695095.1 Candidatus Cryptobacteroides avistercoris
TTCTGAAACTATGGCGCCGGCAGCAGCTGCCGCACCTGCCCTGGCGGTTGTCCCGGCTTTTGAGGTGCCTCCGCCATTCTTCGCGCCTGTGTCTTCATCGCCCTCCGCAGACGTTTCGGCCGCCGTGTCCCCGGCTTCGGCAGCCTCTTCTCCGCCTGCCTTGTCGGCCGCCGCGCCGACGGCATCGTAGTCGTGGATCAGCTTGTGGGCGGCGGGGAACTTCTCATCCATCTTCGCAGGCGTGCCGCCTATGCTTACGCCGACTCCGGAGGCGAAGAACAGGATCACCGAGGTCACGATGCAGAGTATCGTGGGCCGTATCTTCTCCACGAGCGATTCCTTGTACTCGTCCTTGTGGTACCAGTCGTTGGCGCCGAAGGAGGAGGTGAAGCTGCTCTCGCTGCTCTTGAATGCGAAGTGCAGCGGCTCCAGCAGCATCTGCTCGTAGTCGGGCCTCCTGCCCGTCCTGAGCTCCCGGGCCCCTTCGTTGCGGCGCAGCAGCCGCCTGAAGTAATACCAGGCGAACAGGCAGAGTATCACGAGTACTATGATGCCGGTGAATCTCCAGAGGAACCATCGGCTCAGGAAGTAGAGCACCGTCATCGCCACGGCGTAGACTATCAGCGAACTGATGATGCCCCAGATGCGGTCGCCGCTGAAGTAGAGGTTCAGCAGCAGCGCGAACACTATCGGCCCGTAGACCAGGAAGCCTGTGCTCTTCGCGGTGGTGTCCAGCAGCGGCTGGCTTATCACCGCCAGCGCCATGATAGCGATGTTCAGCAGCATGAGCAGACAGCCTGCCGCTATGAAGATGTTCTGCAGCAGACCCAGCCAGAGTATCGGGTGGCGGCCTTCCTTGCCCTTGACCGAGTCGCGGGCCTGGATGTAGCGGGAGTACTCACGGTTGCCGGGGTCGTACTTGCCGAGCGCCTCCACGTACTTGCGGGTCAGCTCCTCGTAGGCGTATTTCGGCTTGAGGTCGGCGTGCGGGTCCTCCTGGTACCGGACGGCCAGCCAGGCGTAGAGCCTGCGTGACCTCACTGCCTGGCTCACCTCGTCCTTCCAGTTCCTGCCCTCTTTGTGCGAGGCGGACAGCTTTTCCAGTCCGGCAAGGTCGGTGACGGTCTCCGAACTGCCCCTGAAACGGTATTCGGGAGTGAAGCCGAAGCCGGCCACGGTCTTCATGATGGCGATGGGGACGTCGTAGGGACCGTATTTCTTCTTGTTGTCGGTGCTCGAGTAGGAGGTGCAGTACGAGGCCCACTTCTCCTGTGCGCTGAACCTCGAACTCTTGGCCAGGAAGAAACGCCTGAGGTAGGAGTCGCTCCACCTTCCCTGGAAAGAAGTGATTATCAAGTTCACGAGCGAGGCCTGGCAGATGTTCCTGTAGGGGTTGTCGGCGTCGCCCCATTTGTCGAACAGCTTGTGGGAGTCGCCCTCGAACTGTACGTAGTAGGCGTTGAACGCCATGTTGATGAATTTCCCGAGGCTCTCGCCCGTCATCGCGTACCAGGGGTTCCCCGGGTCGGAGCACAGGTTGATGTCGGCGGCGGGGTTGAGGGTCTGGATGATGAGCCTGAACAGCGCCTGGTAGTCAGATACCTGCGACCTGACTCCCTCGATCTTCTTGGCGTCGTCGGGGGAGAAGGTGCGCACCATCTCCACGAACCCGAGCGAGCAGACGAACTTCTTGTCGGCGTCGCGCACCCAGGGGTTGTCGGAGAAGAACTGCAGCACTTCCTTTATGTTGTGGCAGTTCACGCGGGTGTAATACTTGTCGTCGGAGGTGTTCGCGCCAAGAAAGCTGTGGCAGAGGGTGTCGGTCTCGTAGAGGCTCCAGCCCAGCACCTCGCCGGGGTAGCCGAACTTGTCGGAGGCGGCCTTGCTTACCTTGGCATGCAGGGCGTCCGCCGCGTCCTTGCCCTGCCTGGCCTCCACGTAGAGGTAGACCGGGTTGCTGCGCTTCGAGAGATTGCTGCCGCCGAATTCCGGCTCGCTCTCGCTCAGCCGGACCAGGTATTCGTGCGTCGCGCCCTTGCGGTCGTAGCAGGGGAGTCCGGGGTCGAGCAGGAGCGCCGCCGCGTAGAGGCCGGCCACCTGGTCGCGCGGGTACCGGGTCTCGATGATGTCGTTGAGCTTTATCTCGAGCTCGGGCATGGTCTTGCGCAGCCAGTCGCAGATGCGCCCCCTGTAGAGATAGGATATGCCGAGCTGCTGGTCCTCCATCATGAACCTTGCGAGTTCGCGCACGTCGTGGGCGATCTTGTTCTTCCCTGAGTCGAAGACTATGTGCAGGGCTCCCGGAGCTTCGCCGACCGGCACGTCCTCCCCGGAGAGCTTGCGCTGTATCTCGTCGAAGCCCCAGCGGCTTTCTGGGTCTTTCAGCAGCAGGCCGCGGACTATGGTGCGCAGCGGCTCCGGCATGGAGGCGGGTACCTCGATGAGGCCGTCGATCTTTAGCCTTGCGAGTTCGGCCTCCCTGCGCATGAATGGGCCGACTCCCGTCCAGAGCGCGAGGGCGGTCATTCCGAGGGCGAAGTAGTCGTAGGCGGGAAGCAGTTTGGCTGTCTGCGTCTTCTCGCCGGGCACGTTGATGCGGTTCTTCTCGTCGTAGAGTTCGGGTGCGGCGTAGACCGGTGTCCTGGCCACGGGGACGCTTTCGGTGAAGCCGTATTCGTTGAGGACTTCGGAAATGCCGAAGTCGGAGAGCAGCAGGGTGCAGTTCTGCTTGTCGGTGAAGAGCAGGTTCTCGGGCTTGGTGTCCTTGTGGAGTATGCCGGCCTTGTGCAGCTCGTTGAGGTTGCGGGCCGTGAGGGTCACTATCTGGAGTATGGCGTCGGCGTTGCCCTTGAAGTCCCAGTCGGCCGTGGAGCCGTCGGGGCACCATTCCATGAGCATGAAGCCGCGGGTGGCGCCGCTGCTGTTCTTGAGCCGCCCGTAGCGTATGATGCCGACCACTGCGGCCTTGTCCCCGAGGCTTTTGAGCCTGCCGATGAGCTTGTCGTCGAATTCGTGCTCTGAGAGGTAGAGCTTGAGGGCGTATTTCGCCCCGTCGGTGCCGGATACCTGATAGACTTCCGCCTCGCCTCCGTGGCCGATGAGCTTCTCGACCGTGTATTTCTTCCCCTGTATGGCCATGGTCTGGCCGGCCTTCATCTCGAAGCCGGGCTTTGCAGCCTGCGCACGGGGGCTGGTGGGGCTTCCGCCTCCCGACGCGAGCGCCGTGGCGTTGGCTACCGCCGTGGCTCCGGCGATGGTTCCGGTCATCGTGGAGGCAGCAGTTCTCGTCGCGGCGGCAGTCGCTGTCTTCGTCGCAGTCGCTGTCTTCGCCGCGGTTGCAGTTGCTGTCGCGGTCCGAGTGCCGCTGTCGGCGACGGCGGTGCGGGTGGTCGATATGGTGTCGCTCATAATTCCTTGCTGACTGTTATGATTCTTTCATCATAGATATAGGTGCCTCCGAGTTCCGGCTCGACGCATTCGCTGGGCTGGTTGTGCCAGCAGCCGCAGTAGTTGCACACCCAGGCTATGGGGGTGCTGCCCCTGACCTTCTGCAGCACGGAGACCTTGCGTGCGGAGTAATAGTTGCGCTGTTCCTGAGGGGTGGAGCCGGCGGGCGGAACCATGCTGCTCAGGGTCGAGTTGAGTTCGGCCTTCATCTTCCTGTATTCCTCCTGGAGCTCCTCCTTGCTCTTGCGTTTCACGGCCTGTTTCGCCGGAGCGGCTTTCTTCGCCGGTTCAGCCGGCCTGGCCGGTCCTGCGCCGTCTGTCCTGACGGAGGCGAGCAGCTCCTTGAGCCGCAGTATGTCGGGCGGCAGTTCCTTGGCGGGGGCTGCGGGCGTATCCTTTCCGGCAGCGTCTTCCGGCCGGTCGCATTCCTGTATCTGCTGTTCGAGCTCCGCCAGCTTCACCGCCAGCTCCGCCGCCTTCAGGAACACGGGGTCCTTCATGGCCCGCTCGACCTCCTTCCGGGCCGCGGGGGTCAGCGGCTCGTTGCATTTGCGGCAGTAGGCGCGCACGTTGCGGGCTCCGCACCGGGGGCATTTC
>JADILW010000064.1 GCA_017695095.1 Candidatus Cryptobacteroides avistercoris
CCGGAAGGTCGCGACGTGCGGCTTGAGCCCCCCTGCGAACGGGGCGCGGTTCCCGACTCGCGCGACGTCGTGCGGGAGCCGGTTCTCGACTGGGCGTCCGCCTGCATCCCGGACAAGGAGACCAGGGTAAGCGCAGCAGTCAACAGACATAACAATTTTCTCATGATAGTTTTAGTTTGGGCGCCGCTTCACTCGGCGGCAATTCAATAAAGGTAATAATTTTTTGACAATTTCCTGAAAGCCTCGACCTCGGCTGACCAGAAGCCGGCGATGTCGGAGACCTTCATAGTAGCGCCGAAGGTCTTGCTGACAAAATCAGTGCCGCACACCTTGTTGAACATCGGCATGCGGTCGGCGGAAGCGTCGAAGGGGTTCACTCCGTAGAGTTCATGGACAGCCTGCATCACATAGAACTGGGTCAGGGTCAGGGTCGCGGCCTCATAGTCGGTGTAGTAGTACTGCACTCCGTGAATCAGCTTGCCCTTGAGCCTGCCGGAGATCGGGCTGTAGTGTATGGTGCGCCACGCCACTCCGGGAATCCCATAGCTGTCGAGCCTGGCCTTGAGCTCGTCGGCGTCGACCCACTCCTCTGCGAAGGTCGCGAAGGGAAGGGTGTAGCCTATGCCTATGTTCAGGTAGTTGTAGAGCTCGCCGCAGAGACCGGCCGAAGGATAGCAGACGGCGCTCTCGGGATAGGGGATGTTCGGAGAGGGAGAGACCCAGGGCAGTCCGGTGTCGTTGAAGAGCATGTCGCGCGTCCAGCCCTCCATGGGCACCACGTAGAGTTCACATTTCAGCGGAGCCTCCTTTCCGTTCTGTCCGCGGTTCAGGCCCTCTTCGTTGATGAGCATAGCAAGCTCGCCGACGGTCAGTCCGTAGATGTAGGGTATCCTGTACTGGCCCACGAAGGAGTTGAAGCCGTCGCGCACCAGCGGCCCCTCGATTTTACGTCCGCCCAGGGGGTTGGGCCTGTCGAGCACCACCACGGGGATGCCGAGTTCGGCACAACTGCGCATTACGAGGCCCAGGGTGGAGATGAAGGTATAGGAGCGGCTTCCCACGTCCTGGATGTCGTAGACCATTATGTCCACGCCCTCGAGCATCTCCTCAGTGGGCTGGCGGGTGGATCCGTAGAGGGAGTGCACCGGCAGTCCTGTATGCTCGTCGACCCCCGATTCTACCTTGCCGCCCGCATAGATGTCGCCGCGGACGCCGTGCTCGGGGGCATACAGGGCCACGAGCTCCACGTTCGGAGCCTCGAAGAGTATGTCAATCGTGGAATTCAGCTGGCTGTCCACCCCCGAGGGGTTGGTCACCAGGCCCACACGCCGGCCTTCGAGTATGGCGAAACCGTTCTCTCTGAGAACCTCGACGCCGACTTTCACCCGGGCGCTCGCGCAGACTGCGGTCAGCAGCGCCGCCGCGCAAACCAGGTTACGGAAACAGTTGCAAGACAACATATCATTACCATTATAAAGAAACCGACATAACCCAGAGCCTCCTGCAGCCAGCCTGCGAAGATCCCGGGAATCATCATCGAAAGGGCCATGAAGGCCGTGCAGATCGCGTAGTGGGAGGTCTTGAACTCCCCTTCGGAGAAATGCATCATGTAGAGCATGTAGGCGGTGAAGCCGAAGCCATAGCCGAACTGGTCGAAGGCCACGCAGAAGTAGATGAACCAGAGCTGCTCCGGCTGCATCAGCGCCATTATCAGATACACCGCGCAAGGCAGTGCCAGCGAGAGCGACATGGGCCATAGCGACCTGCGCAGACCCCGGCGGGCGGCGAACACGCCTCCGAGTATTCCGCCTATGGTCAGGGCGATCACGCCCACCGTCCCGTAGACCAGCCCCGATTGGGCGGTAGTGAGCCCGAGGCCGCCGGCCTCGACGGGATCCAGCATGAAAGGGGTGAGTATCTTCACGGAGAACGCCTCCGGAAGACGGTACAGCAGCATGAACACCACGGCGAGCCAGATCCCCGGCTTACGGAAGAAGGTGACCCAGGCGCGGCCGAACTCGCGGATGATGTCGCCTGCCGTTTTCTTTTCAGATGCGGCCGCCGGGGGCTCCGCCTTCGGCAGCACGAACCAGTGCCACAGCGTGACTGCGGCGAAGAGCACCGAACATCCCAGCAGCACCACCGACCACGCCAGAGGAATCTTTCCGCTGCTCTCTTCGAGCAGGCCGGCCAGCACCACTATCACGCCCTGTCCGAAGACCGAGGCTATGCGGTAGAAGGTGCTTCTGATGCCCACGAACAGGGACTGCTCCCTCTGGTCGAGAGCTATCATGTAGTAGCCGTCGGCGGCGATGTCGTGGGTGGCCGAGGCGAACGCGATGATGTAGAAGAAGACCAGGGTGAATCCGAACACGTCGGGGCTCACCGAAAGCGCCACTGCGGCGAAGCCCAGCGTCATCACTGCCTGCATCGCCAGTATCCACCAGCGCTTCGTGCGGATAATGTCCACGAACGGACTCCAAAGCGGCTTGATCACCCAGGGCAGATAGAGCAGCGACGTATACATCGCAAGGTCGCCGTTGGACATGCCGAGACGCTTGAACATCGTGACCGACAGCACGTTCACGATGAAATACGGGATGCCCTCGGCGAAATACAGCGACGGCACCCACGACCACGGGTTCCTACTCAACTTCTGTCCCTTCATAGTAATGTGCAAGTATCTGTCTGTAATCGTATCCTTCTGCGGCCATGACAGCGGCACCGATCTGGCATAGACCCACCCCGTGGCCCCATCCGCGGCCGTGCAGCACGAAATCGCCGCCTTCGCGGCTTATCTCGAACGCGGAGCTCTTGAGATGGCTTTCGCTGAGGACGCGCCTGATGGCGAGTTCCTTGCCTATGACCTCCGAGCGCTTCGTGCCGACTATCCTGAGGCTGCTGATGCGCCCGGAAGGGCCGCGCCGCAGAGGTTCGAGGGCGGTTATGAGCCCGAAGTCGGTCCCGCTGCGCCTGCGCACGAGTTCGGAGAGATCCTGCTGGCTGTAGCGCACTGTCCAGTCATGGAAGTCGCGGGTCTCGAGGTCGTAGTCGTTGAGCACCTGGGAGAGTATCTCCGAATTCTCGCAGTCGCACCAGGGGTCCTCGACGCTGCGCAGGTAGGGGTAGTCCCTGTCTTCCCAGCAGGTGCTGTAGAGTTCCGTGCGGCCGCCGCAGCATTTCGAGTAGCGGGTGTCGCAGATTTCGCCTCCGTATCTGAGCATCTGGCCCCAGGTCTCGTCTATGGCCTGGCGCACGGCGTCCCCGACAGCCATCGTGAGGCCCTGGTAGCGCTGGCAGTGGTCGTCGGCGCACACGTCGAAGCGTTCGTGCGGCAGGGGCGGCTGCGAAG
>JADILW010000007.1 GCA_017695095.1 Candidatus Cryptobacteroides avistercoris
GCCGCGGTGGAGTCGGCCTGCCGGCAGTATAGGGCTGTGCGGTGGTTCTTACTGCCGGCAGGGCGGACTCCGCCGGCGGGGCAGGCACCAGATTGCAAGAACTCTGTAAGGTAGAGCATGACTGATTACAAATCTGCTGCAAGGCGTGTCAGTCAGTGTCAGTCAGTGCCCGTCCATTCCCAGTGCCGGTTCAGCGCCGGTCAGAATATATATGTCAACGCCAGCACGAGTTCGGAAGGGAGGAAGAAGAACTTCTGTCCGGAGGCGATTTTCCGCCCGCAGGTCTGGCAGTCATAGGTGGTGTAGCTTTCATATCCCGACCAGAAACCTATGCCGAAATCGAGGTTCAGGTGCGGCCCGAGCATATAGGTGTAGCCTCCTCCGAGCCCGGCGCCGAAGCGGTCGCCCTCGGAAGTCTTGGGCGACGACAGCCCGCCGCTGTTATATTCCTGGTAGCCGAGTTCGGCGGACAGCCACCACCCTGAGAAGATATGCCAGGGCCAGTATCTCGTCCCTGCGCTCAGAGAGCGCTGCTTCCGTCTGACGGTATCCTCCCCGCTCCCGAAGGAGAAGGGGTTGTACCGGACTCCGGCGGCAACGGTCCAGTGTCTCGACACGCCGTAGGAGGCCTCGATGTTCAGAGTTCCGAAGTCGGCATATCCGAGAACGTTTGTGGAAAGCGCGAAATTCTGCGCCTGGAGCAGCTGGCAGCACAGCAGTGCCGCCGCTGCAATCAGTATTTTCTTCATGGGCATGTCAGTTATATCTTCCGAAGGCCTGGACTATTGCGCTCTTGAACTCCGGATACATGTACTGGAGCTTCTTCTTGAGCATCTCGCGGCTGTCGATGTCGGAAGTGAGAGAGGAGAATATCTTGTACCTGTTGAGTCCGCGGTCATCCAGATAGAGCATGATCTGCGGATAGAACCAGTAGGAGGTGCCGAAAGCGGCGTCGGGCAGGCTGTAGCGCTCGCGGTAGAGCTTGCTCTGCATGTAATAGGCCCACATCTCCCCGATCTCGCAGAACCCGGCGTTCTCCTCGGTGCCGTTGCCGTAGGTGGTGAAGCCAGAATTCACGAAAGCGGACATCATGGCCTTGATGTACTTGTTCCAGTAGGTCTTGCCGACCTGCATGAAATGGCTTGCGTGCGCGAGTTCATGCACGGTGCGGGAGTACACTTCGGCATAGTCGCCGGCACCTCTCAGGCCTATGGTCAGGTCGGGCAGGAAGATCTTGAGCAGGAAGGTGTATTCTCCGAGGAAGTCGGATATCACGCTGTCGTCGACCACCGCCCCCTGCCGCAGCATGGGCGCGCTGCTGAGTTCGAGGTTCTGGAACAGCCAGATGCGCAGATTGGAAGGCGGGGTGCTGATGTCGCCGTCGTCGGAGCCGCAGCTTCTGTAATATTCGTACGCCGCGTTGTTGACCACGCAGCGCGTGAACAGCTTGCGGTCGGAAGAAGAGCTCACGCTGAGGTTCACACCTTTCGGCGAGTTCTTGCCCAGGGTGGAGGCCGAGGCGGGCTGAAGCAGCAGGTTGAAGCCTATCGCGAAGCCGGTCTTGTTCTTGAACACGATTCTGTAGCGGGGGCGGGAGTTGAAGTTCTTGTCCACCTTGTAGTATCCTTCGTCGTCGGTGTAGGCGTGCGCGAACTTCACGAAAGAGTTGCAGGACACCTTGACGCCCTTGACTCCGTCCTCGGCGCCGAGCTTGTCGTCCACTATGGTTATCCTGCCCTGGGGCGTTCCGCTCTCGCGGGCCCTGGTCTCGGGAGCCAGCATCCCGGCATTTCCGGTCAGCCGGTACGCCTCCCTCTCTACCTCCGCCCAGTCGACGCCCCCGGCCCTGGTGGCGATGTCCTCGTCCGACGGGATGTAGCATTCGTCCAGGATCTCGTATCTTATTCCGCCCGGGAAGGCATGACCCTTCTCCACCACCGCATACTGCCAGGTTATCTCGCCCTCGGGCACGTCGGGGTCGTGGTAGTAGTCGCCTTCGCGCACTATCTCGTAGTCCACGGGGTGGTCAAGCAGTTCCAGACCGCAGCTTTCGAGCAGCTCGAGTTCAGCCTCACAGGCAGGCAGGAAACGCAGATAAAGATGCGAGGGCTCGACCACCACCCTGTCGGCCTTTGTCGAATAGAGCGAAGCCAGCGCTGCGTTCATGTTGTCTACGGAATACGGGTCTTCCAGCTGGGACCCGAGCACTATCATCTCATGTCTGAGAGAAGGGTCGTCGGCCTGTCCCTGAAGGTCGGGGACATCAAGCAGGCTTCCGTTGCAGGAAGCGGCGAGGAGCAGCATGGCTGCATAAAAGAAGAAGTTTTTCATAGCGCAGTTCAGTTTTCAGCACAAAGGTCGGGACTCCCTTCCGTTTGTTCAAGAATCAATCGTTTATTTTTCCGGCGAAAGGCGGAAAACAGCCCCGCAGGGCCGCGATTTAAAGAAAAAAGGGGCCGGCGCCGTCCGCCGTCCCCGATAAGATTCATAAAAAATCCGCCTTTCAGAAATATTTTATCTCTTTCTTTTCTATCGCGCTCAGCAGGCTGTTGCCCAGGCGGCTGACGCCGAGACGGAAATATTCGCTTCCGAGCCATCCGCTTCCGAGCACGCTCTCCACTATGCGGTAATAGTACAGGGCGTCTTCCGCGGTAGAGATTCCTCCGGCCGCCTTGAAGCCGACCTTGCGTCCTGTCTTCTCATGGAAGAGGCGTATGCAGCTGCACATCACGTATGCCGCCTCGGGGGTGGCGTTGACCTCGACCTTGCCGGTGGATGTCTTGATGAAGTCGGCCCCTGACTCCATGGCGAGGAGGGATGCTGAGGCTATGAGTTCCGGAGTGGAGAGAAGCCCGGTCTCAAGTATCACCTTGAGCACTATCTTCTTTCCGAATGCCTCACCTTCTTCGTCCACAGCCTTACGCATCTCCACGATCTCGGCTGCAGCCGAAGCGAGGTCTCCGGCAAGGAAAGAGTTCAAGGCGAGAACGATGTCGATCTCGTCGGCCCCGTTCCTCACGGCGAGCCTGCATTCCTCCACCTTCACGGACAGATAGCTCTGCGAAGACGGGAAACATCCGGCCACGGTCGTGACATGAAGCGCGGCGCTCCTGCGCTCGTCGCGCACCACCGCGGCGAAATTGGGATAGACGCACACCGATGCGGGCATGGGGCAGCCGGGAAATTCCTCGGGAATCCTGTTGGCCTTGTCCACCAGGGCCCTGACCGAAGCCGCGGTATCACCTGAATGCAGGGTCGTGAGATCCATCGCGGCGAAGCAGGTCCTGAGCACATCGGGGTCCGAATGCTCCGACAGGTCCTGGCGGATGCCGCGGAGAGCGGCCGCAACAGCCTCGGCTGAGGTGCTGAAGCCATATTTTTCCAGATAATTCATATAATCATTATTTGTTCGGTTCTGCTTTCATCAGCGCGGGGACGACATCAGCCCTCCTGGGTTTGTATCTGGCTTCCAGGCCGACGGAGTCTTCCGGCTGCGATGCGGCAGAAGAATCGGCCTTGGTGCTGTCAGTAACTTCCTCCTCCGGCCACAGCACCCGTCCTCCTGCCCACAGGGAGTCAGAACTGAAGTCGACGTTCTCATATTCCGCCAGGGTCTCTTTTCTGAGCTTGTTGACCTCGTCGAGCCTCAGTCCCAGCTTTCTCAGCTTCTCGGACACCTGGGTCGTGATCTCCGAAAACTCATCAGGCGCGGAGGTATAGTATTGCATGCTGTAGTCGAAATCCTCGAAGCTATAGCCGTAGCGCTCGAAAATCGGATCGTAGAACAGCGTGCTGTCCGCAAGCTCCCGCGAATCAGGATGGTCTCTGAGCCACTGGTCGGCCAGGAACATGTCGGCGTAGATGTCGGCCAATTTGTCGGCAGGTATGACCTTCTTCCCGCCGCAACCCGCCAGAAGCAGGAGCGCGGCGGCAAAAACGAGAACGATATGCCCGCCCCGTGCCGGCATTCTACCTCAGCTGGGCTCCGAATTCGTTCTGGAAGGTCGCAAGCAGCCTGTCCATCACCCTTTCGGTATCCTGGTCGGTGAGTGTCCTCTCGGGATCCTGAATCACGAAGCTCAGGGCATACTGCTTCTTGCCCTCGGGAATCTTGTCGCCCCGGTAGACGTCGAACAGGCGCACCTGCTTCAGCAGTTTCTTCGCCTGCTTGAACGCTGCCGCGCGGAGGTCGGCATATCTGACGCTCTCATCGAGCAGCAGGGCGAGATCCCTGTGGACCTCGGGGAACTTGGGAAGCTCCTTGAAGGCCACCTTGTCCCTTCTCACGAGTTCGAAGAGCGCGGGCCAGTTGATCTCTGCCGCGAATACGGGCTGCTTGACGCCGAACTTCCTGGCGAGCAGAGGGTTCACGGTGCCGAGAACGGCAAGCTGCCTGGGCTCGGACCCCTGAAGGATATAGCTCATGCCCTCAGAATAGATGTCGGAAGGAGCAGCCTCGGCGCGAAGCTGGCTGATATCGGCGCCGTAACGCCTGAGCAGCAGCTCCACATAGCCCTTGAGCTGGAAATAATTGCCTGTCGCGGGCTCTATCCTCCATGCCTTCTCGGGGGTGCCGGTGATCATCAGCATGAAATCGGCGTGCTCCTCATAGCCTTCGAGAGTTTCGCCGCTCTTCTCCGGCAGGCGGGAATAGACGCTGCCGTATTCGAATATCCTGAGCGCCGAAGCCTGGCGGTTCAGGTTGTAGGCCACCACCTCGAGGCCTCCGGGCACGAGGGACTGGCGCATCACGTTGAGGTCCTGGCTCAACGGGTTCACGATGCGCACGCAGCGCTCGGCGGGAAAAGTCTTCAGGTCGTCGTAGTAGGCGGCCTTGGTAAGCGAATTGTTCATTATCTCCACGAAGCCGTTGGCTGCGAAGAAGTTCGATATGTTGTTGCGGACGGCCTCCTCCTCAGGTCTCGGTGTGGCGTTCACCGACATCTTCATGTGGCGGGGCAGCTCTATGTTGTTGTAGCCGTAGATTCGGAGAACCTCCTCCAGCACGTCGCACTCGCGGCTTACGTCGACCATGTAGGAAGGGGCGTCGACCACGGAGCCGTCCGGACGCTTCTCCACGAAGTCATAGCAGAGCCAGCCGAGTATGTTCTCTATCGTTTCATGGCCTATCTTCTGTCCGGCAAGAGCCTCCATCCTGTCGTAGTCGAGTTCGATGCGCCTGCGGGGCAGCGGTTTGGCGCAGACCTCGCGTATCTTGCCCTCGACCTCTCCTCCGGCGTATTCCTGAACGAGGGTCACAGCCCTCTTGAGCGCGTAGAGCAGCACTTCGGGGTCGCATCCGCGTTCGTAGCGGAAGGACGCGTCGGTCTGGAGCCCCTGGGTCTTGGAAGTGCGGCGGATCGAGCCGGGATCAAAGTAGGCGCTCTCGATGAACAGGGAGACGGTGCTGTCGGAGACTCCGCTCTCCTCTCCGCCGAACACTCCGGCTATGCACATGGGGCCGCCGGCGTCGGCGATCACCATATCGCGGCTGCAGAGCTTGCGTTCAACGCCGTCGAGGGTGCGTATGACCTCGCCCTCGGCCGCCCTGCGGACTATCACCTTCCCGCCCTTCACCTTGTCGGCGTCGAAGGTGTGCAGAGGCTGTCCGAGTTCAAAGAGGATATAATTGGAGATGTCCACGATATTGTCGATGGGCCTGAGGCCTATGGCCGTGAGCCTGTCCTGCATCCACTGGGGAGAGGGGGCGGTCTTCACGCCTCTGATCGTGATGCCGGTATATCTGGGGGCTCCGTCGGCGTCGAGGACCTCGACGTCGAGTCCGCCGTCGGCGTCAGCCTCGCGGAAGGCGTCAACCGAAGGTCTCACGAGTTCGCAGGGGATGCCGCGCAGCTTGAGATAGGCGTACAGGTCCCTGGCGACTCCCCAATGGGAGGCGGCGTCCACCCTGTTCGCGGTGATTTCATATTCTATCACGGCCTCAGTCTCCAGATGCAGATATTCCTTTGCGGGCGTGCCGACAACGGCATCCTCGGGGAGCACCATGATTCCGTCGTGGCCGGCGCCGAGTCCGAGCTCGTCTTCGGCGCATATCATTCCGAACGATTCGACTCCGCGTATCTTGGACTTCTTGATCTTGAAGTCGCCGGGGAGCACGGCTCCGACGCGCGCGAAGAGCACCTTCTGGCCGGCCGCCACGTTGGGAGCGCCGCATACCACCGTCAGGGGTTCGCCGGTGCCGTCATTGACTTTGGTGATATGAAGATGGTCGGAATTCGGATGGTCCTCGCATTCGAGCACTTCCGCGACCACCACTCCCGCAAGACCTCCGGGAATCTTCTCCTGCTCTTCGACCCCGTCGACCTCGATGCCGATGGAAGTCATCGCCTCGGCGATCTGCGCGGGGCTCAGCTCACACTTGAGATAATCCTTGAGCCAACTGTAACTGAGTTTCATATTTCTTAGCTGTTTTATTTCAAATCATCGGGAGAGAAGAGCCTCTCCACGAACTCCTGCTTGTCGAAAGGCTTGAGGTCGCCTATCTTCTCGCCCACTCCTATGAACTTGACCGGGATGTGGAACTGGTCGGACACTCCGACCACCACCCCGCCCTTCGCGGTTCCGTCGAGCTTCGTGACCACGAGCGAGGTGATGTCCGTGGCGCGGGAGAACTCCTTGGTCTGCTGGAAGGCGTTCTGGCCGGTGGATGCGTCCAGCACGAGCATCACGTCATGGGGTCCGTCGGGCACGACCTTGCGCACCACATTGCGTATCTTCGTAAGCTCGTTCATGAGGTCGATTCTGTTGTGAAGCCTGCCGGCGGTGTCGATGATGGCGACGTCGGCGCCCCTCGCGACCGCGGCGTTCACGGTGTCGTAGGCGACCGACGCGGGATCGGAACCCATGGCCTGCTTGACTATGTCGACTCCGGCGCGCTCCGCCCAGATGTCGAGCTGGTCGACCGCGGCTGCCCTGAAGGTGTCGGCGGCTCCGAGGATGACCTTCTTTCCCTGACGGCTCAGAAGGTAGGCGAGCTTGCCTATCGTGGTGGTCTTGCCGACTCCGTTCACTCCGACCACAAGTATGACGTATGGTTTCTTCGAGAAATCGAAGGCCGGGCCGCCGTCATCTATCAGGCTGCTTATCTCGTCACGCAGCAGGCCGACAAGTTCGTCGAAGGACATGAACTTGTCGCGCGCGACCCTGTCTTCGAGATTGTCTATTATCTTCAGCGTGGTGTCGACGCCCATGTCAGACTCGACCAAAGCTTCCTCCACGGCATCCAGAGTCCTGTCGTCGACCCTGGACTTCCCCATCACGGCCCTGGAAATCCTCTGAAAAAAACTGATTGCCATATCCTGCAAAGATACAAATTATTATGAAAAAGAAGCTGACCCTGACGAGCCAGCTTCCTGAAGCTTCTGTCGTGTCCGTGAAGACACGGCTGATAAGGAGCAAACTACTTCTTTCCGTTGAAGAAATCCTTGGCCTTCTCGGTCTCGACGAGCTGCTCGGAGAAGATATAGGCTCCGGTCTTAGGAGACTTCTCCATGCGGATGCACTTGACCATGCTCTTGGCGCCGGCCTTTGCCGCGAAGGTTGCAACTGCTTTCTTTGCCATAATTCAGACTCCTTTACTTTATTTCACGGTGAACGGTAACCTTCTTGAGATAGGGGTTGTACTTCTTGCGCTCAAGACGGTCAGGTGTGTTCTTCTTGTTCTTGGTGGTGATGTAGCGGGACATTCCGGGCACGCCGCTGGCTTTCTGCTCGGTGCACTCGAGGATGACCTGCACCCTGTTTCCTTTTGCTTTCTTTGCCATGACTCTAAAAATTAAACAAGGTTAATCAATCCTTTCTTCTGTGCATCGCGGAGAGTAGCCTCAAGACCGTTCTTCTCGATGATCCTCATACCCTTGCAAGACACCTTGAGGGTGACATATCTCTGCTCCTCCTCGCTCCAGAAGCGCTTGTGCTTGAGGTTGAGGGAGAAGTCGCGCTTGGTGCGGAGCTTTGAATGGGCCACGTTGTTGCCCTTCATTCTCTTTCTTCCGGTTATTTGACAAACTTTTGCCATATCTTGTTATCTTTTGTTATCCAATACACAATAGGGCTGCAAATATCGCTGATAATTTTCTGATTTCCAAATCGGGAGCTACAGAAATTTCAGGAATCGGTCCCATCTGATGTTCTTGGGGAACTTCTGGCTTTTATCGGTGGAAAGCCATATAACAACAGGTTTTCCGACTATGTGGTCCTCGGGGACGAAGCCCCAGTACCTTGAGTCGAGGGAGTTGTGCCTGTTGTCCCCCATCATGAAATAGTAGTCCTGCTTGAAGGTGTATTCCCCGTTGCGCAGCGCCTCCTGAAGGTCGGACTTCTCGTAGACGCTTATTATCCTCTCGTAGAGCGGCAGATTCTCCTCCGTCAGCTTCACCGTCGAACCTTTCGAAGGTATCCAGAGCGGCCCGTAATAGTCCCTCGTCCATCCCGAATCGGGAGTGAAGGGGAATATCTCGAGGCTGCACGCCTCCGGGTTGCGGTCGAGATTGTCCGTGACTTCAACCACGTTCGACAGAGCCTTCACCTCATCCAGCATTCCGGCCGTCAGCAGCATCACCGGATAACCGGGAAGCATCGGGTCGAAGAACTGCTCCGAAGGATTCAGGCCGATATCCTCGAGAATCTTGGAATTGATTCTCTGGCCGCTGGTCCTCACGCAGTAGGAAAGCTGGATTCCGGGATAGGTCTCCTGCTGCCGCCCGTTGACCCACACAAGTCCGTCCCTGACTTCGAGCGTGTCGCCCGGGAGGGCGACGCAACGCTTCACGTAGTGGTCCTTCTTGTCGGTGGGCCTGACCACGATCTCGCCCAGTCCCTGCACGGTCTCGCGGCCGAGCATGCGGACAAGCGCATAGTAGTCTTCGGCGGGGGCGTTGCGGAGCACCGTGTCGCCGTTGGGGAAGCCGAACACGACGCAGTCGCCTCTTCTCACCTCCCTGAACCCTTTCAGTCTGCGGTACTTGTTCTGGATCAGAGTCGAATAGGACTCCTTACCGAATATCGTATTGTGAGTGAAAGGTATGGTCAGCGGAGTCTCCGGAATTCTCGGTCCGTAGGTCAGCTTGCTCACGAAGAGGTGGTCTCCCGTATAGAGAGTCCTCTCCATTGAGGATGAGGGGATCTTGAAAGCCTGGAAAAGGAAGATGTTGATCAGCGGCACGACGATTATCACGAAGATTATCGTGTCCAGCCAGTCATTGGCCGCGCTGTGCTTCTCGCCGGGCTTGTATCTCTTCTTCCAGAAGTTCCAGTGAACCTTCCTCGTGATGAAGATGTCGAAGATGACTATCAGCCCGAGCAGCCACCACCAGCTGCCCATCCAGACCACCCACGCAAGATAGAGCAAAGCCCAGATTGCGAACTTTGTCCATCTGTTGCGGATGACGTCCTTCAAGCTCACCTCCGCAAAACTACTTTACAGAGTTGATTATGGCTTCGAACGCCTGGGGGTTGTTCATGGCCAGGTCGGCGAGCACCTTGCGGTTCAGGCCGATGTTCTGGGCGTTGAGCTTGCCCATGAACTGAGAATATGACATGCCGTACTGACGTGCTGCGGCATTGATTCTCTGAATCCAGAGCGCACGGAAGTTACGCTTCTTGGCGCGACGGTCGCGATAAGCGTATGTCAAACCTTTCTCGTAGGTGTTCTTTGCAACCGTCCATACATTCTTCCTTGACAGGAAATTACCGCGGGTTCTCTTGAGAATCTTCTTGCGGCGGGCCCTTGAGGCTACGGAATTGACTGATCTAGGCATAATTCAATACTTTTAGAGAACCAACATTTCCTTTACTCTCTTCACGTCTACATCGTGGATGAGCGCGAAGTGGTCAAGATTTCTCTTGCGCTTCTTGGTCTTCTTGGTGAGGATGTGGCTGTGGTAAGCATGCTTCCTCTTGATTTTTCCCGATCCGGTAAGCGTGAAGCGCTTTTTGGCACCGGAGTTGGTCTTAAGCTTTGCCATTGTTTTAAATAATTAATTGTTAATAATATCGATATCCCTACTTTTTCTTGTTCGGGGCTATCATCATCGTCATTCTCTTTCCTTCGAGCACGGGCATGTTCTCGGGATGCCCGAACTCCTCCAGCTCCACCGCGAACCTGAGCAGCTGCTTCTCGCCCTGGTCCTTGAACATTATGGAGCGGCCGCGGAAAAAGATGGAGGCCTTAACCTTGGAGCCCTCCTCAAGGAAGCCCTTCGCGTGCTTCAGCTTGAACTGGAAGTCGTGCTCGTCGGTGTTGGGGCCGAAGCGTATCTCCTTGATCACGACCTTGGCGGCGTTGGACTTCATCTCCTTGGCCTTCTTCTTCTTCTGATACAGATACTTCTGATAGTCGAGTATCTTGCACACAGGAGGATCGGCGCTAGCGCTGATCTCGACCAGGTCCAGTTCAAGTTCGTCGGCCAGTTGCAAGGCCTTGGCTATAGGATACACGCCAGGCTCAGGGATATTCTCTCCCACGAGCCGCACCTGTTGGGCAGTAATCTGCTCATTGATGTTGAGTTCGTTCTCGCCGCGCTTCTGCATCTGGCGAGGGTCCGGTCTGCGTCCTCCCGGCTTGAAGCCCGAAGGCTTCGGTCTGTAAGGTCCTGCTATGGTCTGGTCCTCCTAATTTTTAAGTTCGCCAGCAATCACTGACTTTATATATTCTACAAACTGTTCAACGCCCATGCTGCCCTTGTCCACGCCTTCGTGGCGTACTGACACGGCATTCGCATCGACTTCCTTCTCTCCGACGATCGCGAGCAGGGGCACCCTGAACAGGGCTATGTCGCGAATCCTCTTTCCGAGAGTCTCGTTCCGGGCATCGACGGAAGCGCGAATTTCGGAATTTTTAAGCAATTCGCAAACTTTTTCAGCATAATCAGCGTATTTTTCGCTGACAGGCAATATTTTAACCTGATCGGGAGAAAGCCATACGGGCAGGTGTCCGGCGGTATGTTCGAGCACTACCGCGGTGAATCTCTCGATTGAGCCGAAGGGTGCGCGGTGAATCATCACGGGGCGCTTCCTGCTGCCGTCGGAGTCGATATACTCGAGTTCGAACCTCTCGGGAAGGTTGTAATCCACCTGGATGGTTCCGAGCTGCCAGCGGCGTCCGATCGCATCCTTGACCATGAAGTCGAGCTTGGGTCCGTAGAACGCGGCCTCACCTTTCTCGACCACGGTCTTGAGGCCCTTCTTCTCCGCAGCCACGATGATGGCGTTCTCCGCCTTCTCCCAGTTCTCGTCGGAGCCGATGTACTTCTCCTTGTTCTCAGGGTCGCGGAGCGACACCTGGGCCATGTAATCGGTCATCTTCAGAGTCTTGAACACATAGAGAATCAGGTCGATGACCTTCTCGAACTCCTCCTGGAGCTGGTCGGGACGGCAGAAGAGGTGGGCGTCGTCCTGGGTGAAGCCGCGGACTCTGGTGAGTCCGTGGAGCTCTCCGCTCTGCTCATAGCGGTAGACCGTTCCGAACTCCGCGAAACGGAGCGGAAGGTCCTTGTAGGAGCGGGGGGAGCTGCGGAATATCTCGCAGTGGTGAGGGCAGTTCATGGGTTTGAGCATGTACTCCTCGCCTTCCTGCGGCGTATGGATGGGCTGGAACGAATCCTTGCCGTACTTTGCATAGTGTCCCGAAGTCACGTAGAGTTCCTTGCTTCCGATGTGCGGAGTCACGACGGGCAGATATCCGAGCTCGGCCTGCTTCTTGCGCAGGAAGTTCTCGAGCACGTTGCGCATCACGGCGCCTCGGGGCAGCCACATCGGGAGTCCGAGTCCGACGCGGTTCGAGAACGTGAACAGTTCCATCTCCTTGCCGAGCTTGCGGTGGTCCCTCTTCTTGGCCTCCTCCATCATCTGGAGATACTCGTCGAGCATGCTCTTCTTGGGGAAGCTTACTCCGTATATGCGGGTGAGCTGGTTGCGGCTCTGGTCGCCTTTCCAGTATGCGCCGGCGATCGCCGTCAGCTTGACGGCCTTGATGTCGTCGACATGCTTGACATGGGGTCCGCGGCAGAGGTCGGTGAAGCCTCCGTTGGTATAGAAGGTGATCGTGCCGTCCTCGAGGTCGCCTATGAGCTCGCACTTGTACTGGTCGCCCTTCTTCTTGAAGTAGTCGAGGGCCTCGGCCTTCGACACCTTCCTGCATTCGAAGGTCTCCTTGGTCTTGGCAAGCTCCTTCATCTTGTCCTCGATGGTCTTGAGGTCGGAATCAGAGATCTGCCGGCCTCCGAGGTCGACATCATAGTAGAAGCCCGTCTCCACGGCGGGACCCACTCCGAACTTTACGCCCGGATAGAGAGCCTCCAGCGCCTCGGCCATCAGATGGGCCGAAGAATGCCAGAATATCCTTTTCGCCTCGTCGTCCTCCCAGGGGCGGATCGTGCCGTCGGTAAATGCAATTGTCAGCATACAATCAATTTGTTTTAAGCGGACAAAGATAGGAATATTTTTCCAACTTGGGTTCTGCTTTTTCACTATCTTTGTCTTCGTTATGCCTGAAAAGAACATATTCTTCAACAGCGCGGCGAAAGCCGGCCTCGCGCTCGGAGGGGTGTCGGTCGCGGGAATGCTGATTCCGTGGCTGCTCGGCAAGATCGGCGGCGACAGCAGGGTCGCCCTGATGGCCATAAGCGCGGTCAACACCCTGCTGTGGGCCTTCAAGCTGTTCATCTGCATCTACCTGATGCGTTTCTTCATGCGCCGCTTCTCCGCCCGCGTGCCGGAAGCCGACAACTCGAGGGTGTTCCGCTTCGGAGCGCTCACGGCGCTGCTGTCCGCCCTCGTGTTTTCAGCCTTCTACATGGCCTACCTGATGTTCATCGACCCCGAGAGCATCAACATGGCCCTGGACATCATACGTGAGAACCCGATGATGGATTCGGCCAGCATCGCCGCGGTCGAGGAGATGGCGCCCACGCTGCCCAGCTATGCGTTCTTCTCCAACCTGATCTACTGCACCATCTACGGAACGGTGCTCTCGGCGATACTCTCACGCAACATTCCGCCGCGCAACCCCTTCGCCGGCGGGGACTTCAAGCAGCAATAGAAATGGACATCTCCATCATAATCCCGGCCTACAACGAACGCGAATCCCTCCCCGAACTCGTGGAGTGGATAGAGCGCGTGATGTCTGCGGGCGGCTATTCCCATGAGATAATAATAGTCGACGACGGAAGCACCGACGGCTCCTGGCAGACAGTACGGCAGCTCGCCGACGGCCGGCCCGACATCCACGGAATCTCCTTCCGGCGCAACTACGGCAAGTCGGCCGCCCTCTACTGCGGCTTCGCGAGGGCGCAGGGCGACGTGGTCTTCACGATGGACGCCGACCTCCAGGACTCGCCGGACGAAATCCCGGAGATGTACCGCATGGTGAAAGAGCAGGGCTACGACATCGTCTCCGGATGGAAGCAGCACCGCCAGGACAACGCGCTCACCAAGAACCTGCCTTCCAAACTCTACAACGCCACCGCCCGCCGCATCACGGGCATCCGGCTGCACGACATGAACTGCGGGCTCAAGGCCTACCGCAACGAGGTCGTGAAGAACATAGAGGTCTACGGAGAGATGCACCGCTACATCCCCTACCTCGCCAAGAACGCGGGGTTCACCAACATAGGAGAAAAGCCGGTGCACCACCAGAAACGCAAGTACGGCAAGAGCAAATTCGGCATGGAGCGCTTCGTCAACGGCTTCCTGGACCTGATGTCGCTGTGGTTCCTGACCAAATTCGGGAAGCAGCCCATGCATTTCTTCGGCTACAGCGGACTGCTGATGTTCTTCGTCGGCTTCGTGATGACCGTCTGCATCATAGTCGTGAAGCTGGTCAATCAGGCCAACGGCCTCAGGTTCAGGCCCGTCACCGACCAGCCGCTGTTCTATCTGGCGCTGGTCGCCGTGATTCTCGGAGTGATGCTCTTCCTCGCAGGTTTCCTCGGGGAGATGGTCGCCCGCAGTTCGGGCGATAGGAACCGCTACAACATAAAGGACGAACTATAGGTCTTCGCTGGAATTATTCGCAAAATTTATCCCCTCCGGTGACTACTTTAAGAAATTTTGACTATATTTGCAGTCCCAATTCAGGGAATCGGGATGTGGCGCAGTTGGCTAGCGCACCACGTTAGGGACGTGGGGGTCGTCTGTTCGAGTCAGATCATCCCGACACAAAGAAGAGGTCCGGAAATTCCGGACCTCTTCTTTGTTATTCCACCTGCCGGTGAATTGCAAAGGTATAATTGACATTTTTGGTTGGTGAAACCTCTATAACTTGTTAAGATTCTGCAATATAAAGAAATTAGATGAAACGCGTTTCATCTAATGAGTGATAATCGAAAAATAAGGAGGCGCCAACGCTGCCCGGAATGCGGGTCTTTGGACGTCATCAAATGGGGAGTGCGGAACGGCATTCAGAGGTTAAAGTGCAGAAATTGCAAGTCTCTATTTTCGACCCGGAGGAAAGACGTCTCGAAATCGAATCGGTTTCCGTGGTTCAGGAAATGGGTTTCAGGAAGGATGACGATCGAGGAAATCTCAGGGGCCAGCGGCTACAGCAGCAGGCAGCTCCACCGGTGGTTCGATGAATACCTGGACGAATATCCGACATGGAATATAAAGACGACGGCTCCAATCTATCTGCTTATTGACGGTACATATTATTCGGACGGCCACTGCCTCATCGTGTATAGGGCCGGGAACCTGAGGCGGACGCTGTTCTACCGGTTCGCGAGGGCCGAGGACGACGACGAGATCGCGTCAGACCTGATGGCCATAAGGGAGATGGGCTATGAGATAGCCGGCATTACGACGGACGGCGGGGACAACATCGTCCGGGCGGCCGAATATGTCTACCCCCGCGTCCCGAGGCAGAGGTGCATGGTCCATGTCCGGAGGGAGTGCCTGAACCGCATAACGCTCCAGCCACGCTCTCCCGAGGCGAGGGCGCTCAAGGACCTGGTGCTCAGAATCGGCGATGTCAGGACCGCCAACGACCGCCTGTGGTGGCTCAGGTCGTTCCGCGACTGGGATGAACTCAATGCCGCGTTCGCTTGCGAGAAAGCGGCTCGCCCCGGAGGGCAGACCTACTTCGTCAGGGACGACCTAAGGAAAGCCTACGTGCATCTCAAAAGAGCGATACCCAACCTGTTCACCTTCGTCGACCATCCCGGGCTTCCGAAGACCACGAACGCCCTCGAGGCGTTCTTCGGGCATCTCAAAGACCAGCTGAGGCTTCATCGCGGTCTATCGGAAACCCGTGTCGACAACTTCATAAAATGGTATCTCTACTTCAATGACGAAAAGAAAAAGAATAAATGACATGCCATCTTCAAAAGCCATGTGGTTGGTGGAATGCTGCTGCATTCCACCAACCACTTTTGTCATTGTCACCAACCAAAAATGTCAATTATACCGTGGTTCTTACTGCCGGAGGGCGAGCTCCAACTGCGGCAGACAGCTGATTGCAAGAACTCTGTAACGTAGAGCATGGCTGATTGCAAATCTGCTGAAACGTACATAACTGCTGCAAAAAAGAAAGCCCGGATTTGAAATCCGGGCCAATTTGTTCCAATCAAGGCGTTCGCCTTGCGTCCTTCAACAAGCCGGGCTTACAGCAGCCTCCTGGCGGTCACCATCATGTAGTCTTCGATCTGCGAATAAGGCAGGGTGAACGAAGGGCGGCCGTAGGCGTAGGCGGCAAGCTCGTACTCGTTGTAGACGAACATCACGCCGTCTGCCGTGAACACGGGGGCGCACTCGGGAAGAGGTACTGAATAGTAGTCATTCTCATCGAGGAAGTATGACTTGAGCTCGTTGTCGGAGTCGATCTTCCAGTACTGCTTGAGACCGTTCTTGAGCAGGTTGGCGAAATTGTCGTCGTACTTGCCGGTGAACACGTCCCAGCCGATGCGGCGGCCGTCTGCCTTGCGGAAGGTCGCGCCGGAGTACATCTGCGAGCCGTGAGCGCCGCCGAGGTAGAGGTCATGGGTGATAAAGTAGCTCACGTAGTTCTCGTTCTCGGCATACTTGACAATGCTGGTGTTGTCGAGGCAGTCAGAGTCGTCAAGACCCTCGGAGAACATCTCGGTGTAAGTGGAAGCGAGGGCGGCGACATAGTGGTTCAGCATTCCGTCGAAGTCGGTGCAGGAGCCTTCCCAGGTGCCGCCGAGAGACTCGCTGACGAACTCGCCGATGGCCTTTGAAAGCATGGTGTTGGTGTCGACGGGGGCGTCGAGAACGATGGCGATGGAGCCGGGGCCGGAGACTGAGGCGACGCTGTCGCGCTGTACGGGCAGCACTGCAGGCACTGCGCCGGTATCAACCTTGGCGGTTCTGTCGCAGCTGGCCACAGATGCCAGCGCGAGCGCTGCGATCACTGCAGCAGATGCGATTCTTGCAATTTTCATGATATCAGAATTTATAATGTCTCACCAAAAATCTTGTGAATTTAGCAATTTTCTCTGAATCACCGCATTTTATCTGCGCAGCGGCAGTCGTATCCGGTCCGTCTCACAACACGGACTGAAAAATTGTCAGCTGCGTCACCGAGGTTCGCTTTTTGCACTCGGACATGCCGGTCAGGGACGGCACGGCTGTCCGAAAGGGCAGGCGGCGTCCCGGAGCCGACAGAACATAAACGACATTAAAACAACAGCAATCATGATCAGCAAGAAACTCGAAAAAGCCATCAACGACCAGATCACCGCTGAACTCTGGTCCTCACAGCTCTATCTTCAGATGTCCCTCTTCCTCAAGCACGAAGGCTGGGAAGGCTCCGCCCACTGGATGGGCATGCAGGCCGGCGAGGAGCGTGAGCACGCCCTCTCCATGGCCAACTATCTCATCAAGCGCGGCGGAGAGGTGAAGCTCGCCAAAATCGACGAGGTGCCCTGCGGATGGGACAACCTCCTGGAAGTCTTCAAGGCAGTGTACAAGCATGAGTGCCACGTATCCGAACTCATCGACGAGCTCGTAGACCTGGCATCCGCCGAAAAGGACAAGGCCACCCAGGACTTCCTCTGGGGCTTCGTACGCGAGCAGGTGGAGGAAGAAGCCACCGCCTCAGGAATCGTGGATTCGCTCAAGCGCGCCGGCGAGAACAACTACATCGTCGTAGACCGCGAACTCGGCAGCCGCAAATAGAAGACTCAGTCTTTCCTGCCCAGTTTCTTATATCCCATCGCCAGACCGCCCTCACCTGTCTCCTTATAAAGAGAAGGCAGGTCGTGGCCGGTCTGCTTCATTACCTGGACGACCTCGTCGAACGACACACGGTGGTTGCCGTCGGAGAACGAGGCATAGAGGTTCGCATCGAGCGCCCTGGCGGCCGCGAAGGCGTTCCTTTCGATGCACGGAATCTGCACGAGCCCGCAGACAGGGTCGCAGGTCATACCCAGATGGTGCTCCAGCCCCATCTCGGCGGCATACTCCACCTGGGTGGGCGTGCCTCCGAAAAGCTGGCAGGTCGCCGCGGCAGCCATCGCGCATGCGACTCCGACCTCCCCCTGACAGCCGACCTCGGCGCCGGAAATCGACGCGTTCTGCTTGACCACGTTGCCGAAGAGGCCGCCGGTCGCCAATGCGTGCAGGATGCGCGTCTCGGTGAAATTGTGTCCCTTGGAAATATGGTAGAGCACCGCCGGCATCACGCCGCTGGAGCCGCAGGTGGGAGCGGTGACCACGACTCCGCCGGAAGCGTTCTCCTCGCTCACCGCAAGCGCGTATGAGAACACCATTCCGCGCGTCTGCAGGTTCGCCCTGTAGCCGGACACCTTTATATGATACATCGCCGCCTTGCGCGAGAGCCGCAGCGGTCCGGGAAGCGCGCCCTCGGTGTTGACGCCGCGCTCGACCGACTCCTTCATGGCCTCCCATACGGTCTTCAGGTAGTCCCAGAAATCGGCATCCTCGCATTCCTGCACGTATTCCCAGTAGTTGCGGCCGGTATCCTTGCACCATTGGACTATCTCGTGGATGGAATTGAGTCCGTAGATGTCGGGGCCCTCGCCTATCGCGGATCCGGGGCCTTCGGAGATGGTGCCTCCGCCTATGCTGTAGACCGTCCATTCGTCGCCCACGTTGCCGTCGGCGTCCTTGGCGGTGAATTTCATGCCGTTGGGGTGGAAGGGCAGGAAGACCTCCGGTTTCCAGACGATGTCCACCCTCCTGCGGCCTCCGTCGGAAAGAGGGTCGGTCACAGCCATGTCGGTGAGGTGCCCGCGTCCGGTCGCTGCAAGGCTGCCGTAGAGAGTGACCTCGAAAGCGTCGGCCTCGGGATGCCTTCTCGCAAACATCGCCGCCGCCTTGTTGGGACCCATCGTATGGCTGCTCGAGGGTCCACGCCCTATCTTATAAAGTTCCTTCAGGGATTTCATGCGGCAAATTTAGCAAATTCTGAGGTTCCGCAGCATAAATCCGCCGGCCACTCAAAGGCTGTAAACCGATTTTACACCGGCTGTAAAGATTTTTAACAGTCCTCTGGAGGAGCTGAACACACAACATATTGAATATAAGCGCATTGGCTCGCGTGGCACGACAGATGTTCCTTTTCCCGCGGACAAAACGAAAGCATTACGCGATGAAACATCATACCAACTACAACGCACTTATTCTGACGGCCGTCTGCTGCATGTTCTGCCACACCATGGCGGGCGCGCAGCAGACGCTTTCCGTCAACGGGCAGCACGACGGCGCAGAGCAGCAGACGCCCGACACCGCAAGAGTATGGACCCTGCGCGACTGCATGGAATATGCCGTCTCCAACTCCACCCAGATCCGGATCCAGCAGGCGAACATGGACGACGAGCGCATAGCGCGCAGAGACGCGATCCTGAACGCCTTCACACCCTCGGTCGAGGCCGGCGCCGCAGTCTACTCCAACTTCGGACGCGCCGTGGACCCCGAGACCAACACCTACATCTCCACGACCTCCTTCAACAACGCATACTCCGTATCCGCCGGCATCACGCTCTTCAACGGCTTCCAGGCGGTCAACCGTCTCCGAATCACCAAGACCTCCGTGGCCATGGGAGTCAGCGAGGAGCAGCGCATCAAGGACAACATCTGCCTGAGCACCATGCAGGCCTACTGCAACGTGGTCTACTACAGCCGCCTCGCCGAGATACTCGCGGAGCAGGTCGAAACCGCCAGGGAATCCCTCCACACCGCCAGGAGGCAGGAGGAGCTCGGACAGAAGGGCTACGCCGACGTGGTGCAGATGGAGGCCGAACTCGCAGAAATGGAGTACAAGCAGATTTCCGCCGAGAACAGCCGCAAGGACGCTCTCCTGACACTCAAGGACGTGATGTTCTGGCCCATAGGCGAAGAACTCAGCATCGACCTCTCCATGGCCGACGGAGCGGGCTACCTTCCCGACACGGCCTCCGACCCCGGAACGATAGTGGAAAACGCAAAGGCCACCCTGCCCGAGGTCTTCATCGCCCGCGGGACCATGGAGAACGCAAGGCTCGAACTCCGCACGGCGCGCTGGCAGCTCGCACCCAGCCTGAGCCTCTCCGGCGGCTGGAGCACCAGCTACTACACCTACCCGGGGCGGGCCGACTACACACCCGACCCCTTCCGCACGCAGTTCGTCAACAACGGCGGCGAATACCTCCAGCTGACCCTCAGCTTCCCCATCTTCGACCGCCTGTCGCGCCATTCCAACATCGCCAACAAGCGCAACGCCTACAGACGCTCGGCCGCTGAATACGAGCAGAAGGTGCGCGAAGTCGAGGCGGAGGTGATGCGGGCCATCCAGGACCGCGACGGCGCGTCGGCAGCCTACATGCAGGCCGAACGCATGGCCGAAGTGCAGCAGGAGGCATACCGCCTCAACATGCGCAAGCTCGAGCAGGGGCTGATCTCCCCCATCGAGTTCCGCACTGCCAGCGAAAGTTACCTCACCGCGATGGCCGAGCGTCTCAACTCGCTGCTTCAGTACAACATCAAGAAGGCCGTGGTCTCCTACTACGACGGCATCCCCTACCTCGACCAGCAGCTGTAATTTCCTCACTGAACAATGAGACAAAAAGATTTCAATCATTTGCGTCCGGCTGTGCAGTGTCCCCGTCGAGGTTCCGCTACGCTCCATCGATGCTCCTGCGCTGCGCTCCGTAGCATCGCCCGCTCACAGCCGCGGGCGGCTAGCCTCTCCGAGGACACTGCACAGCCGGACGCATAGTTCGAAAGCCGGAGCATAAGCAATTCAATTGACAGATTTCATATAGAGATAATAAAACCAACAGACAATGGACAAGATACTCGAAAAGAAGAAGGGCCTGGCCCTCGTGTTCTCCAGGAAGGCCCTGCCGTGGTGGCTCGGAGCCCTGCTGCTCATATTCATACTCTGGGTGGCCCTGCGCGACAACGCCTCCACCCTCCGGGTCAATGCCGACACATTGAACATAGCCTCCGTAGAGCAGGGCGAGTTCAACGACTACATACGAATCAGCGGGCAGGTCCAGCCCATGACCACCATACAGCTCAGCCCCCTCGAAGGCGGAGTCGTGGAGCAGATCTTCATAGAGGAAGGAAGCCAGGTGCGCAAGGGCGACGTGATACTCCGCCTGAGCAACGAGAACCTCGACCTCCAGATCCTTAACTCCGAAGCCGAGCTCGCCGAGAAGGAGAACATCCTGCGCAACACCATGATCTCGATGGAGCAGCAGAAGCTCAGCGTGCAGCAGGAGCGGCTCCAGCTCGAAATGGAGGTGCGCCGCTACCGCCGCGCCTACGAGCAGCAGAAGGCCCTCTACGACGAGAAGCTGATCGCCCGCGAGACCTACCTGCAGGCCGAGGAGGACTGGCAGCTCGCCGAAGACAAGCTGAACCTCGTGCGCAACCGCGAACTCCAGGACAGCCTCTACCGCAGCGTGGAGATCGAGCAGATGGAGGAGAGTCTGGAGAACATGCGAGTGAACATGCAGATGATACGCCGCCGCAAGGACAACCTCGACATCAAGGCTCCCATCGACGGCGAACTCGGACTGCTCGACGCCGTGCTCGGCCAGTCGATTGCCTCCGGCACCAAGATAGGCCAGATCAACGACCTGAGCAGCTACAAGATCGAGGCGCAGATCGACGAGCACTACATCGACCGCGTGTCCGCGGGGCTCGACGCTACTTTCGAGCGTCAGGACGACGTCTTCGGCGCCACCATCCGCAAGGTCTACCCCGAAGTGCGCGACGGCAAGTTCAAGGCCGACTTCAAGTTCAGCGGACAGCAGCCCGAGAACATACGCACCGGACAGACCTACTACCTGAACCTCCAGCTCGGACAGCCCGAAGAGGCGGTGATGATCCCGCGTGGCAGCTTCTACCAGCAGACGGGCGGGCAGTGGATCTACGTGGTCGACGAGAACGGCGACAGGGCCGTGCGCCGCGACATACGCATAGGCCGGCAGAACCCCCAGTACTACGAAGTGCTGGAAGGCCTCAAGCCCGGCGAGAAGGTGATAATCTCCGGCTACGACAACTTCGGAGACAAGGACGTACTGGTATTCTAAACGACAGCAGACGATGAACAAGATAAAGACCATACTCGGACGCGCCTTCCCTCTGGCGCTCGGACTCGCGCTCAGCATCGTGATGATAGCGCGCATCTGCTTCGACCTCTCGTATGACAAGTTCTATGAAGATGCCGACCGCATCTACCGCATACGCACCACGTCAGTGCTCCAGGGCACGGTGAGCGAATATTTCAACGTCAGCGGCGGAGTCGCCCCCGGATTCAGGCAGTACGTGCCCGGAGTCGAGGAGGCCACACGCACCACGTTCATCGTGGACAGTCCGAATTTCACCGACAGCGAAGGCAACACCGTCAGCGCCAGCCGCGACATTCTGCTCGCCGACACCTCCTTCTTCCACGTCTTCAAGAGGCGCATACTCGTCGGCGATCCGGCCGAAATCCTCACCGTACCCCTCAACGCGATGGTCTCCGAATCCTTCGCCGCGAAACTCGGCGGAATCGAGGAGGCCGTGGGCGAAGTCCTCTACAACTACGACATGCCCCAGATTCCCATGACCGTGTGCGGAGTGTTCGAGGATTTCCCCGAGAACGGCAGCCTCGACATCGACGTGCTGGTTTCGATGAGCTCGATGCCCAGCATCTCGACCGAGAACTGGCTCGGCAACGACAGGTACGCCGGCTACGTGAAACTGGCCGAGGGAGTTGACCCCCACAGCCTCGATGACGCGATACGCCTGATGCAGGAGAAGAACCAGCCGCTCGAAGAACTGGAGAAGGAAGGCACCTCGATACGCTACTGGCTGACCCCCTTCGACCGGGTGCACACCTCCGACCCCGAAGTGCGCAACTCGATGATACTGCTCGGCATAGTCTCCCTGCTGCTGCTCGCGATTTCCGTGCTCAACTACCTGCTGTCGACCGTATCCGACGCCGTCCGCCGCTCCCGCGAGTTCGCGACGCGCAAGTGCTACGGAGCAGAAGCACGCAACGTCTATGGCATCCTACTGCGCGAAGCCTCGCTGGTCATGCTGGCCGCGCTTGCAATCGCCGTCCTGCTGCTCGTCGCCGCCGGACCGTTCATAAGCAACATCATGGGCGTGAGCCTCAGTGCGATGATGGTGCCGCTGACCTGGATCGTCGTGGCAGCAGTGGTGGTGCTGGTGCTCGTCAGCACGGCTCTGGTACCCGGCTGGCTCTATATGAAGATACCCGTGACTGCCGCGCTCCGAAACTGGTCCGACAGCCGGCGCAGCTGGAAGCACTCGCTTCTGATCACCCAGTTCACCGTCAACGTGTTCATGTTCGGCATGCTGCTCGCGATCACCGCGCAATACAGCAAGGTGATGAGCGACGACCCCGGCTATGACTACGACAACGTCTACAGCGTCTTCACCTCAGGCCTCCCGGAGGAAACCGTCAGGACATGCATGACCGAACTTTCGTCCGTGCCCGGAATAACCGACGTTCAGAGATGCTCCAACCTGCCCCTGGAGGGCTCGTCGGGCAACAACATCTACCTTCCCGGAGAAGAGCGCGCCTTGCTGAACATAGCCGACCAGTACTACGGCACCTCCGGATTCTTCGACTTCTTCGGCATCCCGATAGTGGAAGGCAGGGCGCCGGCAGCACCGAAGGAGATAGCCGTGAGCCGCAGTTTCGTCAGCGAGATGGCGAGACTCGCCGGCTGGGCCGACGGAGCCGTGGGAAAGCAGGTGTTGCTAAGCGAGCATTCCGCCGAAAATGACGACTACTTCACTATCTGCGGAGTCTACGAAGACTATCTGATAGGCAGCTTCAACAACCCCGACGAGCGCCCGAGCATACGTTTCTGGGCGGAGGCCCCCAATGACTACGTGTACCTGCACTACCTGCTCATCAAGACCGAGGATTCAATGCCTGACGCCGCTGCCGCCATCGAGAACGTGGTCGGAAGCGTGGTGGGCGGCACGCGCCAGATTGAAGTCATCTCCTATGAAGAGCAGATGCGCAACCTCTACTCCGACAACCGCAAGAGCCGCGACGTCTTCATCATGGGCTGCATCTTCTCGCTACTGATCTCGATTTTCGGACTCGTGGGCTACATCGCGAGCGAGGCGAACCGCCGCAGCAAGGAGATAGCCATACGCAAGATCAACGGTGCAAAGGCCTCCGACATCACCGCGATGTTCGCCGCCGACACCCTCAGGATGGCGGCAGTGGCAATCATAATCGGCGACATCCTGCTCTACGTGGCCGCGTCAGGCTACCTGACCCTGTTCCCCGAGAGAGTCAGCCTGAGCGCATGGAACTTCGTGGCCGCCGACCTTCTGCTCGCGCTTCTCGCAACCGCCTCCGCCGCGATATGCAGCTACAGAATATCCCGGGCCAACCCGGTCGAATCGATAAAGAACGAATAGACTATGCGATCATTTCTACGTTTCCTGATGCGCAACAGGCTCTTCAGCCTGATCAACCTCGCGGGGCTGACGTTCTCGCTGGCCCTGGTGATAATAATCTTCAGCTACGCAGGGGCGCAGCGAAGGACTGCCCGGACGGTACCGGACTATGAAAACGCCTACGCCGTGACCTGGAACGGCGACGGGATGCTGTGCTACGGCGTTTCCGACAGGCTGTCCGGACTTCCGGAAGCGGAAACCGTGACCATGTTCAGCAGCGCATACGAAGACTGCGTCTGCGAGTTCGAGAAAAAGACGCTCCTGTCGGATGTGATGTGCGCCGATGCGGAATTTTTCGATTTCTTCGACATGGAATTCCTCAAAGGCTCTCCCGAACACTTCACCGCCACCGGAGCTTTCGTCTCCGAAAGCTTCGCCCGCAGACTCGCGGGAGAAGACGATCCGGAGGGAAGACAGCTTCAGATCGACGGTGACAGCTTCACCGTGGCAGGGGTATTCAAGGATTTCGGCAAAGGACTGCTGCCGTCCGCCGACATCATCATCAACGACTACGCCCCATACGGCCCGATGCTCCTGTACAAAGAGCAGCCGCTGAATGTATTCGGCAATGTCCAGGTCTTCGTCAGGCTGACGGAAGGATGCGACATCAGCTCCGTGAACGACAAGCTGAACGAACTGTTCAAGGATGCCGAATCCGTCTACGGGGAGCTCTCGCTCGTGCGCTCCGATGAATTCTATTTCAGCGAAGGGAACATCTTCCTTGAAAAGGGAGAAGCCGAGCTCATCCACAACATGACCGCCGCCGGAGCCGCGCTGCTCCTGCTCGCGCTGCTCAACTACATCAACCTCAATACCGCGCTCGTGGGCAAGAGATCGGTGGAGATGGCCACCCGCAGGCTGCTCGGCTCCGGCAGGAAGGACATCTTCATGAAATACATCTCCGAATCCGTGACATTCACGGCACTGTGCTTCTGTCTCGCCGTGATGATAGCGGCCGCTCTCACCCCTGTCATAGGAAGGCTGGCTATGAATACGGAATCCGTCTCCTCCAGCGCGCTTTTCAATGTCAGGGACATGTTCGGAGCGGGCAACTTGCTCGCCTATGTTCTCGCATGCCTGCTCACGGGGGTTCTTGCAGGTGTCGTGCCTGCCATGCTCGCCTCCCGCATATCTCCCATAGCCACCGTCAAGGGCGAATTCAGGAGAAGCGACAGGCGCATCTTCAGCAAGATATTCATAATCATCCAGAATGTCGTGTCCGTAGCGTTGATCGCGCTCACAACGACCATGGAACTCCAGACCCGCCACATGCTCGACCGCCCGGTGGGATGCGACTATACCGACATCTACTATCTGAATACAGGCCTGTCGCAGACCGAGAGGACCGTGCTTCAAGAAAGGCTCGCCCAACTGCCGTGCATAGATCGGATAGGACTCTGTTCAGGCCTGCCCGGAGCCATGGCGATGTCGACCAGCGACGAGGTCGACGGCAAGCTCTTCACCTGCAACATCTGCGTGCTTGACACCACGGCGTTCAATATGCTGGGCTTCAATATACTGAACCAGACCCAGGATTGCACTCCCGGGACTGTCTGGCTCACCGAGAACACCGTGAAGCTTATAGGAGAAGATATCAGCAGCGGAAACCTGACCGAAAATTTCATCGGAAAGGGCTATGTCCATAAAAGCTACGGGAACTCCGTATGCGGAGTCATCTCCGATTTCGTGGTCGGCAGTCCAGGAGAGAACAGGGCCGAAGAAGGGCTCATCATCTCCATCACAGGTGGCAGGAGCGGGATGAACCTGGTGATGCATACCCGAGGAGACCACGCGGAGGCTGCCGCGATAATCAACAGCGTCTACGAAGAAGTCTGCCGCGAATCCTACGGAATAGTGCTTCCCACATACAACAGCTGCTACATGGACGACGTCATCAGGCAGAATCTCTCGGACGAGCTGCGCAGCCTGCGGCTCATGGAGATTCTCGCCGCACTCGCGATACTGCTCTCCATCTCCGGCCTCGTGGCGATAAGCATCTACTACGCCGACGCCAACGCCAGGAGCATCGCGGTCCACAAGGTCTACGGCGCCTCCACCTCCGAGGAGACCATGAGGAACCTGAGGCTCTACTTCGGCATCACCCTCATCGCCGACGTGCTCGCAGTACCGGTCGCGCTCGCGCTCTGCCGCCGCTACCTCGAGTCCTTCTCCTACCGTATGGACCTAAGCCCCTGGATTTTCATCGGCACGGTGCTGCTGTCGCTGCTTATCACCTTCGTCTCGGTGATACTCCAGATACGCCGCGCCGCAGGCGTCAACCCCGCGGACACTCTGAAAAAAGAATAGTACAAAATAAATTATCAAAACTCAAAGATTATGATCAAAGTTACTGACCTGTGCAAGGTATTCCGCACGGAAGAAATCGAGACCACCGCTCTCGACCACGTCTCATTCGAAATCAAGGACGGCGAATTCGTCGCCATCATGGGCCCCTCGGGATGCGGCAAGTCCACGCTCCTGAACATCCTCGGACTGCTCGACAACCCCACGAGCGGAAGCTACGAACTGCTCGGCCAGGAGGTCGGCAAGCTCAAGGAGAAGGACCGCACCAAGTTCCGCAAGGGCAACATCGGATTCGTGTTCCAGAGCTTCAACCTGATCGACGAACTCAACGTCTATGAAAACGTGGAGCTGCCGCTGCGCTACCTCAGCATCAGCGCGTCGGAGCGCAAGCAGCGCGTGACCGAGATTCTCAAGCGCATGAACATCAGCCACCGCGCCAAGCATTTCCCCCAGCAGCTCTCCGGCGGACAGCAGCAGAGGGTGGCCATAGCCCGCGCCGTGATCTCCAACCCCAAGCTGATCCTCGCCGACGAGCCCACCGGAAACCTCGACTCCAAGAACGGCAAGGAGGTGATGGACCTGCTCGCCGAACTCAACCGCGACGGCACCACCATCGTGATGGTGACCCACTCCCAGAAGGACGCAGCAGTCGCCCAGCGCACCATCGACCTCTTCGACGGCAAGATAGTCAGCGACGTGGCAAACGAACTGTAGCACCATGCTCAGGAATCTCTGGCACGTGGTCCGCCACTTCAAGGCGGCCTTCATCCTCAACCTGCTGGGGCTCGCCGTGGCGTTCACCGCGTTCATGATGATAATGATGCAGGTACGCTACGACCTGGACTTCGACCGCTGCTACGACGACGCCGACTGCATAGTGAGAGTCGACGCGGTGGCGGGCGGCAACGCCCAGGCGATAATAACCCGCCCGCTCGCCCGCATGCTCGCCGAATCCTCTCCTAAGGTCGAGGCTGCCTGCATCACCCAGGCGTCGACCTACACAAACTTCTGGCAGATCGAAAGCGGCGGGGTACGGCAGGGCTACAATCTCGAATACTGGGACGTGTCGCCCGAAATCACCGAGGTGTTCGGCTTCGACATGACTGAAGGCGGCATGGACGCCCTGGAGACCCCGGGCTCGGTCATCATCCCCGAAAGCCTTGCCACGAGAATCTTCAGCGGCGAATCCGCAATCGGCCACATACTCCCCGCCACCAGCGAGTACGACATCGACCGGACGATCACCGGAGTCTACAGGGACTTCCCGAAGAACGCCTCCATGAAGAACGTGGTCTACACCTCGATGAACCCGCAGGAGAACTACGACAACTGGGGCAACTGGAACTACTACTGCTTCCTGAAGCTCGACGACCCCGCATCCGCGGACGGAATACTCGAGGACTTCATGAAGAACAACGCCGAATACCTGTTCGACACCACAGACTGGGACGACAGCCAGCTCCAGCTGATCTTCGACCCGCTTCCCGAGCTCCACTTCCGCTCGGCAGGCATGTTCGACGGTCTGCCGAAGGCCAGCCGGAGCACCGTGAACGCGCTGATCGCCATCGCGTTCATCATACTGCTGATCGCCGGAATCAACTTCACCAACTTCAGCACCGCGCTGACGCCGATGCGCATCAAGGGAGTGAACACCCGCAAGGTGCTCGGCAGTTCCGATGCGGCGATACGCGGCAGTCTCGTAGGCGAGATAGTGCTGATCAGCCTGACGGCCTTCCTGCTGTCGGTCGTGCTGCTCCACCTTGCCGGCATGACCCCTCTGAGCAGACTGGTGGACTGCGACATCTCGCTGAAGCTGAACGCCGGAATCATCCTGGCCTGCTCCGGTGCCGCAGTGATACTCGGAGTGCTTTCCGGACTCTACCCGGCATTCTACATGACCTCCCTGCCTCCGGCTCTGGTGCTCAAGGGCAGCTTCGGGCTGTCGGCGGCAGGACGCAGGCTGCGGTCGGTGCTCGTGGGCGTGCAGTTCACCGCTTCGTTCGCCCTGCTCATCGCCGCTTCGTTCATCTGGCTGCAGAACCGCTACATACTGCGGGCTCCGCTGGGATTCGACAAGGACCAGGTGATAGTCACCGACATCAACGAGAATATCCGTAAAAACGAGGAGGCGTTCAAGGCGGAATTGAAGAAATTCGCAGGAATCGAAAACGTGGCGCTGTCGCAGTTCACCCTGTCGTCCGGCGACTTCTACATGACCTGGGGACGCGACCTCCGCGGGGAGTCGATCACCTTCGCCTGTCTGCCGGTGGACCATGAGTTCCTCGACGCCCTCGGCATCAAGGTTTCGGATGGAAGGAACTTCCGGGCCGATGACGAGACCCGGGAGATTGGAGCCTACATCTTCAACGAGACCGCGCGAAGGCAGTTCGACATCAAGCTCGGCGAAGAAATCGACGGCGACGAGATCATAGGTTTCATCCCCGACATCAATTTCGCGTCGATGCGCCAGAGCATCACCCCTATGGCCTTCTTCATGTTCGGAAAGAACCACTGGGGTGGAGTCTATCAGAGCGCCAGCATCCGTGTCGCGGCGGGAAGCGACCTCAGGGCCGCCCGCCAGGCAGTGGAGGACTGCCTCAGGAGTTTCGACCCCGAATACCCCTTCAACGTGAGGTTTTACGACTCCATCCTGGAAGACACCTACCAGAAGGAGCAGCGCACCGGCTCGCTGATAACGCTGTTCAGCCTCGTGGCGATATTCATCTCGATAGTCGGCGTCTTCTCGCTCGTCGTGTTCGACTGCGAATACCGGCGAAAGGAGATTGCCGTCAGGAAGGTGCTCGGCTCAAGCGAAGCCGAGGTGACGGGAATGTTCTGCCGCAGCTACATGGTCATGCTCGCAGTATGCTTCGTCATAGGGGCGCCGCTGGCATGGATGGCGGTGGACAGATGGCTGGAGAGCTTCGCCTACCGCGCTCCCCTGCACTGGTGGGTGTTCCCGGCCGCCTTCGCGGCAGTCGCCGCAGTCACCCTGCTTACGGTAATCGGGCAGAGCTGGCGGGCGGCGAACGAAAATCCAGTAAAGAACTTGAAATCCGAATAAAATGGCCCGAATTTTCAAGAAAAGCAGGCTGCTGGGCGCAGTGCTGAACCTGTTGGGGCTCACGGTCGCTTTCACCGCGTTCATGGTCATCATGATACAGGTCCTCCACGACTGGAGGTACGACAGGAATTATCCCGGCAGCGACAGGACGTTCCGGTTGGAATTCGTCTATGATCCGTCAAGCCCCGGGTCCTACAACGTGACGATCTGCCGGCCTTTCATCGAGGCGTTGAAAGGGACCATACCAGAAGTGGAGGCGCTGGGGACATACCGTTTCTACGACGGCTACACACAGTCGTGGTTCAAGGAAGACGACCTGGAGCATTCCTGGTACCTCCCCACTGGAGAGATGGACACCAGCATGCTCAGGGTCTTCCCCTTCGAGTTCATCGAAGGCGACCCGGCCGGGTTCGCCCAGCCGCGGAGCGTGATTCTGGCGGAGTCAGCCGCCGGACGGTTTTTCCCGGACGAAAGCCCGGTCGGCAAGACTCTGACCGACTACAACGGCAACCCCTACCGCATCGCCGCCGTCTACAAGGATTTCCCCGAGAACTGCAGCGCCGCGAACGGAGTGATGATCCAGATTGCCGACGACAACCTCGGAAACTGGAGCGAATGGTCCTACTGCTGCTACATGAAGCTGCGCGACCCGGCAGACAGGGACAAGGTTGCGGAGCAGCTGAAGCAGAAGATGTTCGAGCTGCTTGACATAGAGTCGGGGTCGGAATGGTACAAGGTGCTGGAGAACGGGGTCCGGATAAACACTCTCCACGAAGCCTACTACTCCCGGGATGTCAGCCCCGACCCCATGGCCAAGGGCAGCAGAAGCACCACGAACTCGCTTTTCGCCATCGGTCTGGTGATCATCGCCATCGCCGTGATCAACTTCATCAACCTGGCCACCGCGTCAGTGCCCCTCAAGATCAAGGACATCAACACCCGCAAGGTGCTGGGTTCGGGCAGGGCGGCGCTCGTGGGGGCGCAGCTCGCCGAAGCGCTGGTGCTCGCGCTGGCGTCCTTCGGTCTCAGCGTGCTGGCTCTCCATTTCCTCTCCGGGACAGGCTTCAGCTGGTTCATCTCCGGCTCGATGCGACCGGCGGACAACCTGACGGTGCTCCTGCTCGGAGCCGCCGTGGCCGTGTGCACCTCGCTGCTCGCCGGAATCTTCCCGGCGATGTACAGCACGTCCTTCCAGCCGGCCCTGGTGCTGAAAGGCTCGTTCTCGATGTCTCCGCGGGGGAAGTTGCTCAGGAACTGCATGGTCGGCTTCCAGTTCGTGGCGTCGTTCGTACTGATCGGGATGGCGCTCTACATCCGGGTACAGACCTCGTTCATGGAGAAAATGGACATGGGCTTCACCCGCGACCAGGTGGTCGAGTTCGACTGCGGGGCGACGATCGGGGCCCGCTCGGAGAGTTTCGAGCAGAGGCTCAGACAGAATCCGCACATAAAGGACGTGACCTTCGCGGGCAACTGGCTGGTGTCCGACAGCAAGATGGGCTGGGGCCGCGAATATGACGGCCACCGGGTCCAGCTCGACGTGCTTCCGGTATCCGCCGACTTCATCGACTTCTTCGGCATGACCATAAAGGAGGGGCGCGGCTTCATGCCTTCCGACGAGCTCAACCCCGACGGCACCTTCATCATGAACGAGCAGACCATGCTCAAGTTCCCGTTCCTGAGACTCGGGGCCCGGCTCAGCGGCCACGCCAACGAGCCGGCGGAGATAGTCGGCATCGTCAAGGACTTCAATTTCAAGCCGTTGCAGTACGGGGTGGATCCTCTCGCCCTCTACGTGTTCGGCTCCGACCCCTGGTGGCCGCTGCAGGTGGTCTATGTCAGGATCGACGGAGTCGATGTCGCAGGGACATTCCGGGACATCAGGGACGCTATCGAAGATTTCGACCCTTCTCTGAACGGAGATGAAGTCCCGATCGAGTTCCTCGACGAAAGCATAGGCCATCTCTACGAGAAGGAGCGGAAGCTCAACAGTCTGATCGCCACGGCCGCGGTGCTGTCGCTGATGGTCTCGCTGATAGGCATTCTGGGCATGGTGAGCTTCGAGACTCGGTTCCGCCGCAAGGAAATCGCGGTCCGCAAGGTGCACGGCGCCGACACGGCGGAGATACTGAAGATGCAGAACCGGCATTACGTGCTGATGACGCTGATATGCTTCGTGGTCGCCGTGCCGCTGCTGCTCACGGCCATGAAGGCCTGGGTCAGAAGCTTCGCCTACCAGGCGCCGGTGCCGGTGTGGATCTTCGCGGTTTCGTTCCTCGCCGTGGCCGCGGTCACAGTGCTGACCGTGACGCTACAGAGCTGGAAGGCCGCCTCCTCCAATCCCGTAGACTCGCTGCACGACGAATAGGCCGCCCGGGTTTGCGGCCGAGTAAGGAAGAAATGATTATCTTTGCGTGATTTGAACCGCCGGAAAACGGCAGGCTGACGATGGCAAAGACGAACGGGAAAATACTCGTGGTGGACGACAACGCCGGGATACGCCAGGCGCTGAAGATACTGCTGCCCCTGCATTTCAGCGAGGTGGAGCTGCTGCCTTCGCCGAAGGAGCTCGTCAGCCGCACGGCGGCGTTCAAGCCCGACACGGTGCTGCTCGACATGAACTTCAACAGCGAGCTGAACACCGGTAACGAAGGCCTCTACTGGCTCGGGGAGCTGAAGGCGCGCTGGCCTGACATCCCGGTGGTGCTCTTCACCGCATACGCCGACATCTCCCTCGCAGTGGAGGGCATGAAACGCGGGGCCTTCGACTTCACCGTGAAGCCCTGGGACAACGACAAGCTGATCGGGATTCTCAAGAGCGCGGTCGCCAGCCGCGACAGGAACTCCGGCAAATCCGCCAGGTCCTCCGACAGACCCGCCATGCGCTGGGGAGACAGCCCCGAGATGCTGGCAGTCAGGAAACTCACCGAACGCATCGCCCCCACCGACGCCACAGTGCTGATTACCGGGGAAAACGGCACCGGAAAGGACCTGCTGGCCGCCGAAATCCACCACCTGTCGTCGCGCAGCGGCAGACCGATGGTCGCGGTAGACCTCGGGGCGGTGACCGAAACACTGTTCGAGAGCGAACTCTTCGGCCATGTGAAGGGAGCCTTCACCGACGCCAAGTCCGACCATGCCGGCAAATTCGAACAGGCCGACGGAGGAACCCTCTTCCTCGACGAGATAGGCAATATCCCCCTGCACCTTCAGGCAAAGCTGCTGCGCGCCCTGCAGAACCGCAGCGTCACGCGCGTGGGCGGAAGCCAGAGCATCCCGGTGGACATACGGCTCATCTGCGCCACCAACATGGACCTGCCCCGCATGGTCGCCGAAGGGAAGTTCCGCGAGGACCTCTGGTACCGCATCAACACCACCGAAATCCACCTTCCGCCCTTGCGGGAGCGCCGCGATGAGATCCTCCCGCTCGCCGGGATGTTCCTCTCGGAGTTCGCCGGCAAATACGGACGCAGCGCCTCCGGTTTCAGCAAGGAGGCGGCAGCCGCGCTGATGAGGGCACGGTGGAACGGCAACATACGCGAACTGCGCAACGTTGTCGAAAAGGCAGTGATCATCTCCGAAGGCGACACGATAGGCCTCGCCGACCTCGCGATGCACGAAGCCCCCGAGACCGAAGCCCCGGCAGCGGGCGACGAGACCCTGGAGCAGATGGAGGAGCGCATGATACGCGCCGCCGTCCGCAAGTTCAATGGCAACCTTTCGCTCGTGGCGCGCTCGCTGGACATCAGCCGCCCCACTCTCTACAGCAAACTCAAGAAATACAATATATGACAGCCGGCCTGCCGACAACGGTTCTGGTAGCCGCGGCGGCCGTCGTGGTCACCGCGGTCGCGGCAGTGGTGTGGACCAGTTCGCGCAGCCGCCGCAAGATCAGCTACATGCTCGACGCACTCGAAGACAACGAGGTCAATTTCCGCTTCAAGGAGAAGGGAGTGCTCGACGCGCGCTTCAACCGCACCCTCAACAGGATGAAGCGCATCTTCGAGAAGGAGAAGCTGCAGATGCTCGAACAGGAGAAATACTTCGGCCTGATGCTGGACAAGGTCTCCACCGGAATAATGGTCGTCGACAACCCCGACGGCCATGTGGCCTATTCCAACACCGCCGCGCTGCAGATACTGGGCGTCTCGTCGCTCGTGAACCTGCGCCAGCTCTCCCGCATCAGCCAGGAGCTCTGCGACGTCTTCACGATGGCAGCCAGGGGGCGCGACGGCAGGCTGAATTTCACCAATGACATGTCCTCGCGCACGATTGCCGTCAAATCCTCGACCGCGGTCATCGGCGGACGCGAGATGCACATAATCGTCTTCAACGACATAAGCAGCGAGCAGAACGAAATCGAGACCGAATCGTGGACAAAGCTCATCCGCGTGCTCATCCACGAGATAATGAACACGGTCACTCCGGTGGTGTCGCTCAGCGACTCGCTCGTGAGATATTCCGACGAACTGCCGCGCGAGGAACTCCGCGACGGCCTCACGACCATCGCCGCCTCGTCGAAGGGCCTGCTGAAGTTCGTGGAGTCCTACCGGAATCTGATGCACGTCCCGGAGCCTGTAAGGAAAGTGGTATGGCTCAAGGACATAATGTCGCGGGTGACGCAGCTGGTCGAAGCCAGGCTCGGTGAGAGCACGGCTCTCAGCTACACCGAACTCAACGACGACATTATCCTCTACGCCGACGAGGACCAGATATCGCAGATTCTCGTGAACCTGGTCAAGAACGCCGTCCAGGCCGGCGCTTCGCACATTTCGGTGACCGCATCCATTGGCGAGGACGGCAGCACCACGGTGGACGTGGCCAACGACGGCGCCCCCGTTCCCGAAGACAGGCGCGAAGAGATTTTCGTCCCCTTCTTCACCACCAAGTCCGACGGCTCCGGCATAGGCCTCAGCCTGTCCCGCCAGATCATGCGGATGCATGGAGGAAGTCTCTCCCTGACCCGAAGCGACTCCCGCGAGACAGTCTTCACGCTGATTTTCCGCTGATTTGCTCAGCACGTCACGCAGCCGCAGTTGCAGTGGATTTGCAATCCACTGCCTACTGTTGTCTGCCGCAGTTGAGCTCGCCCTCCGGCAGTAAGAACTACCGCACGACCCTATACTGCCGGCAGGGCGACTCCAACCGCGGCATGATAGCAGCAGATTACAAATCTGCTGCAATGTAACTACGCAAAACCTGTCGCAAGATAACGGCAACAGACAATGCAGCGTAGCCGGCGACTTTCTTGGCAACCGCAGTACGGAATTTCCGCCGAGGAGGCTAGCCCTCCGCGGCTGTGAGCGGACGATGTCCGGAGCGTAGCGAAGGGCACCGATGCGCAGCGGAACCTCCTCGGCGGAAATTCCGTACTGCGGGTGTCTCATCTATATAAAGCAGGCCGAGCTCTGTCAGCGGCAGGGTCAGGGCGCATAAAGAGCCCGGATTGCAAATCCGGGCAATCAGTCACCCTCGCAGGCGGCTACCAGTTCATCTCGAGGCGCTCGATGTCCTCCTCGACGAGCTGAGTGCCGATCTGGACTTCGATGAGATTCAGAGGAGTCACGGC
>JADILW010000065.1 GCA_017695095.1 Candidatus Cryptobacteroides avistercoris
CACGTGGACATCAGCACCAAGGAGGGGGCCGACAACGAGGACTTCTTCAACATCTCCTTCTCCACCGGCGGATACTTCCACACGCTCTCGAGCGACTTCTACCGCATGGACGGCAGGAGCCTCTTCCTCACCCCCTCGCTCGACCCGGCCGTCAGGAGCATGAACTCCTCGGAGTTCGAGGACTGCTCGCGCAGCTCCGACATCTTCGGAACCAGCTTCCGCACATACGGCAGGAAGCCCCTTCCCGACCTCAACGGCAGCTTCGGCCTGGGCAGGAACTTCGACCTGGGCGGCCAGACGCTCAGCGTGCTCGCCTCGGCAAGCATCAAGACCGGCGACGAGACCATGACCGACGCCTTCTACCGGACCTACGAAGCCAGCTCCCAGGGCAACCTCAAGAGCGACTACAACTACGACAGCTACAAGCAGAAGCTGGACATCGCGGCCCTCGCGGACATCGACTACACCCTCAGGGAGAGCGACAACATAGGCTTCACCGCCTTCTTCGCCCGCAACGCAAGCGACACCCACCTCGACCGCCGCGGTTTCGACTATCAAGAGACCTACGACCTCGTCGGCAGCAACCAGGTGACGCACATCTACACCCTCCAGAACTACCAGCTTTCCGGCCACCACGACCTCGACGCCTGGGACATCGACTGGGGAGCGTCCTACTCGCTCACCTCCAGCGACGAACCCGACAGGCGGCAGGTGATGTACCGCAGGGGCACCGACGGGCAGCTGCGCTTCTTCGACCTCAACCAGCAGGAGACCCAGAGATACTTCGGCAAGCTCAGCGAGAACGAACTCGTGGCCGACATCAAGGCGACCTACAATTTCAATGAAAGCGACAGGCTGCGCTTCGGCCTCACTGCAAAGGACAAGACCCGCGCCTTCAGGACTACGAGATTCTACTACAACCTCAAGAACCTCGACGAACAGATCAGCGACGTCCACAACCCCGACGCCTACCTGAACTTCGAGAATGTCAGCAACGGCCTGATAAGCATCAAGCGGAGCCAGTACGCCAGGGACCAGTACGACGCCCTCAACCTCATAGGGGCGGCGTTCGTGGAGGCCGACCTGCACTTCGGGGAGAAATGGCAGCTCAACGCCGGACTGCGCTTCGAGGCCAGCCGCCAGAGCGTCGACTACAACGACGACGTGGAGGACCTCACCCGCAACCTCGACGCCTTCGACCTCTTCCCGGCAATCAACCTCAGGTACAACATCGCCGACAGGAACATGCTCAGGCTCTCGCTCTCGCGCACTGTCACCAGACCCTCCTTCGTCGAGATGGCTCCGTTCCTCTACCAGGAGAGCTTCGGCGGCGCCCAGATAAGAGGTAACGAGGACCTCATGAACGGCTACAACTACAACGTCGACCTCAGGTACGAAGTCTTCTCCGGCAGCAGCACCGACATGTTCGCCGCCACTGCCTACTACAAGTTCCTGCAGAACCCCATCGAGAGGACGCAGCGCCTCTCGGGAGGAGCCACCGAACACTCTTTCCAGAACGCCGAGAACGGTCTCGCGGCAGGAATCGAGGTCGAGTTCCGCAAGGAGATTGTCCGCGACCTCTCCGCAAGCGCGAACGCCTCGCTGATGTACACCAACGTCATCCTCCCCGAAGGCGGCTCCTACACCAACGACCGCCGGTCGCTGCAGGGTGCGTCGCCCTACCTCGCCAACGCCGACATCAGCTACACTCCCTCATTCAGGAACGGCTCCAGCCTCAGCCTCGCCCTGCTCTACAACCTTCAGGGCCCCAGAATCCACGCCGTCGGCGTGATGGGCCTTGGCGACGTGAAGCAGATGCCCGTCCACACCATCGACTTCAACGGCTCCTACAGCTTCAACGAGCACTTCTCTCTGAAGTTCGCATTCAAAAACCTGCTGGACAGCACGATACGTTTCACCCAGGACATACCCAGCGCCGGCCGCACCGTGGAAGTGGAGCAGTGGAAGGTCGGCACCGGCTTCGAGCTCGGAATAAGCTGGTCGCTATAGACAAAGACATAAACCCAATAACTATCAAAAATTTATGAAGACAAGCAGAATTTTCATGTCAGCCCTCATGGCTGCGCTCATGGTCGCAGGTCTCAGCTCCTGCAACAACAACGGAAAGAACCCCGTCGCCGATCCGGACGACTACACCCTCGGCGGACGTCTCACCGAGGACCTGACTCTCAAGCAGGGCGAGACCTACATGCTCGAGAGCAGCCTCCAGGTCGTTGCTCCCGCGACCCTGACCATCGAGCCCGGCGTGACCATCATCGCCGACGAGAGCGCCGGCAGCGACAATATCATCTATATCCTCATCGAGCAGGGCGCCAGAATCATGGCGGAAGGAACCGCTTCCGAGCCCATCGTGATGACCTCGGAGAACAAGGAGCCGGGGGCATGGGGAGGTCTCCACATCTGCGGCAAGGCCCACACCAACGCCGATGGCGAAACCACCTCTGAAATCGGAAACGCCCCCTACGGCGGAAACGAGGACAACGACGACTCGGGTGTCCTGAAGTACATCCGCATCGAGTATTCAGGTCTCGCTCTCGACTCAGAGCACGAGGCCAACGGAATCTCCCTCTACGGAGTTGGCGCCGGCACCCAGATCTCCTACATCTACGTGGTTGACGGCTCCGACGACGGAATCGAGTTCTTCGGCGGCTCGGCCGACATCGACCACTGCGTGGTGGAGAACTGCACCGACGACTCCTACGACTGGACCGAGGGATGGGACGGCAGCGCAGAGTACATCATCGCATACCAGAGCGTGGCCGAGTGCGACTGCCTGATGGAGTGCGACAACAACGGTGACAACAACGACGCCACCCCCGTGGCCAACCCCACCATCCGCTACGCCACCTTCATCGGCAACAACAGCACTGAGAACCACAGGGGCCTGCGCCTGCGCGAAGGAACCTATGTCAACCTCAGCAACGCCCTCGTGTGCGGCAAGCCCGACCCCATCACCCTCGACACCCCTCAGACCGTGGCGTCTTTCGACAACGGTAAGTCATCCATCTCCAACACCGTGATCGTGGGCGAGCTCCTCAACGAAGAGGGCGCCGGCTACGACAACGCAGCCTTCCTCGCCGACGGCAACAGCTCCGTGGAGGAGATGAGCTTCACCGGCAAGTACGTGGGAATGATTGGAGAGAGCGGAGCGGTATCAGCCGATGACAACTGGACGGCCTGGATCAAGTAATCGTTTCATTTTCAAAATAATTCCAACAAATGGAGGCGGCCCGCAACGGACCGCCTCCTTCATTGCCGCAAGCAGGCGGTGAGCCATGCAAGGCCTGCTATTTCTTTACGATTTTCGCAGCATAGCCTCCTCCAGGAGCCAAATGGACGGTCATCTCATAGTCTCCCTCCCCGAGGAAAGAAAGATCCAGGTTGAGGGCCCGCGCGTTCCAGTCCGTCATGGCACCGATATACCATGTGCCGCCGCTGCGATTTTCATGTTCAGGCGATTATCGTTATTAATTGTGGCATCATGCTGCAAACGCATGAATTTACAAATTAATCCGGGTTAAATCACCATCCGGAACAAAAGTCGGGAGATTTGCGTATCTTTGCAGACGGAATTGAGGTATGGT
>JADILW010000066.1 GCA_017695095.1 Candidatus Cryptobacteroides avistercoris
GGGGAGCTCCGCAGAGGGCTCTCCCCGCGCGTGGCCGCCGCGGCGTGCAACCTGTCTTTATGAAGCCGCGGCGAAGTCTGCCGGCCTGATTCGAAGACAGCAGCAGTACGGAATTTCCGCTGAGGAGGCTAGCCGTCCGCGGCTGTGAGCGGACGATGTCCGGAGTGTAGCGAAGGACATCGATGAAGCGGAGCGGAACCTCCGAAGCGGATTTCCGTACTGCGGTTACAAAGAATGGCAGCCTGCCGGCAATATAGGGTTGCGCGGTGTTTCTTACTGCCGGAGGCTGAGCTCCGCCGGCGGCTGGGTCAGGGCAGCGGATTGCAAGTATGGCTACTAAGAAATTGCAGTTTAGGTAGGAGCATTGCTTTTACAGAAATATTTGATTATGAATCCATTACAAAAATACAAGGCTCACTCGTCCCAGCAATTTGGCCGACTTAGGAGCAATATGTTCGGCGAAAACCGCCTTACAGACACCTGTAGGGCCGTTTTTTCAAAACGGGCTGCTCCTAGGTCACACGCCTTCTTCAGCTGTCATGAACCACTGCCGCCTGGCACGCGCTGCGGGGAGCTCCACGGAGGGCTCTCCTCGCGCGCACCCGGCTCCGGCGGATTGCAAATCACGCCGGAACATAAAAGATAACCACGCTGAAACACCAAAGGCAACCATAACGAAACACCGAAGCCAGCCGCGGCGAAGTCGGCCTACGGCAGTATAGGGTCGTGCGGTGGTTCTTACTGCCGTAGGCCGAGCTCCGTCCGCGGCTGGGCGGCAAGGCAGCCAGTTACAAATCTGCTGCAACAAACAGAATCTGTTGAAACGTAAAACCAGCAGCAACGTAAAATCCAGTCATATACGGCAGCAGACAAGGCACCACCCACCGCCGGAGGGCTATATCATCCAGGAGCAGGCTCTTTCTGCCTGCGAGGAATGCTTATGGCCGCAGGCGGCATAACACTCTGCAGGCGGCAGGATGGCAGCAGACTACAAATCAGCTGAAACGTACGAAATCTGCCGAAACGGTGGAGCCGGATTGCAAATCCGGATGAACCAAAGATTTTCCTGAATAATTTGATTAAGCAGAGGACAAGAATTAACTTTACGAAACAAAAACAAACACACGATGATAGACTACATTTCAGGAAGACTGGCCGAACTCTCCCCCACCAACGCGGTCATCGAAAACCAGGGAATAGGCTACATAATGGAAATCTCCCTCCAGACCTACGAAGAACTCAACGGCAAAACCGAAGCCACCCTGTATATCCAGCGCCAGGTGAACCAGCGCGACGGCGTAGAAATCGACTACGGTTTCGCTACGAAGGAAGAACGCAACCTCTTCCGTTCGATCACCAGCGTTTCCGGAATGGGAGCCTCGTCGGCAAGAATGATACTCTCGTCGCTGACTCCGGAAGAACTGCAGAACACCATACTGTCGGAAAACGTCGCCCGACTGAAATCAATAAAGGGAATAGGCCTGAAAAGCGCTCAGCGGCTGATTCTCGAACTGAAGGACAAGATAGTGAAAGGCGAAGGAAGCAACTTCGACGCAATACTCAAGGCCCAGACCAACGCCGACGCCGAAGAAGCCGCCATCGCACTGCAGAACCTCGGCTTCACCAAACCAAACATTTCAAAGGCCATACAGGCGATTCTGAAGCAGACGCCAGATGCAAAGGTCGAAGACATCATCAAGGCCGCACTCAAAATGCTATAACCTCATCTCCCGAAATAAACCAGAAGCACGGATATATCCGAGGGCGACACACCAGAGATTCTTGAAGCCTGGGCAATCGTTCTCGGATTATATTTTTTCAGTTTCTGCCGGCACTCTATAGTCAGTCCTGAAACCTTGTCGAAATCGAAATTCTCCGGGATGACCAATTTTTCGAGCCTGTGGAGTTTCTCGGCCATCTTCAATTCCCTGTCGATATAACCTTTGTACCTAATGGATATCTCCACACTCTCCATCACTTCCTCAGAATATGTTCCACGTGGAACGATTTTCAGAATATCTTCAAGTTTCGTTTCAGGACGAGTAACAAGTTCAGCCACTTTCTTCGATTCAGAAATTTCAGAAGAACCCACAGACTGCAGATAAGGATTAGCCTTGGCCGCAGTTATCAACTTGGATTCACAATACTCCCCCAATTCACGGACACTCTCATATTTCCTCATCATCGTGGAATAGCGCAACTCGTCGGCAAGGCCTATTGAATGGGACAGACCGGTAAGACGCCTGTCGGCATTGTCCTGCCTAAGAAGTATCCTGTATTCAGCCCGCGAGGTAAACATCCTGTAGGGTTCGTCGACTCCTTTGGTCACAAGGTCGTCAATCAACACGCCGATATACGACTGGTCGCGGCCAAGAATGAAAGGCTCCTTCTCATTAAGCTTGAGGTGCGCGTTGATTCCGGCAATTATTCCCTGCGCAGCTGCTTCCTCGTATCCCGTGGTACCATTGACCTGGCCTGCAAAATAAAGGTTCTCCATACTCTTGAGTTCGAGCGTCGGCTTGAGCTGGGTGGGATCGAAATAGTCATATTCCACCGCATAGGCAGGACGGAATATCTTGACATTTTCGAGTCCGTGAATCGCATGAAGGGCCTCGACCTGCACCTCAAGAGGCAGCGACGAAGAAAAACCCTGGAGATAATACTCATTCGTATTCCGACCTTCCGGCTCCAGGAAAAGCTGGTGAGCGTCGTTATCGGGAAAGACACGGAGCTTGTCTTCTATGCTCGGGCAGTATCTCGGACCTATCCCCTGAATCATTCCGGTAAACAGCGGCGACTCCGAAAAACCGGTGCGCAGAATATCATGGACACGGGGGTTGGTATGGAGAATATAGCAGGGCATCTGCTCTCCGCTCTCCTGAACCGAAGAAGGGACGGGGAGAAAGGAGAATCTCTGCGGATTCTCATCGCCGTACTGCAGAGGGAAAACGGAAACGTCCACCGAAGAAATGTCTATTCTCGGCGGGGTGCCGGTTTTCATTCTTCCCGACTTCACTCCGAGTTCCTCAAGCTGTTCGGTCAGTCCGTATGAAGCCTGCTCTCCGAGACGGCCTCCCTCCATCTTGTGTCTTCCGATGAAAAGAGAGCCAGAAAGGAAGGTTCCGGCGGTCAGGATAACCGCGCGAGACTTGAAAATTGCCCCTGTGAGTGTACGCACTCCGCTGATTTTTGAATTCTCAAAGAGAAAAGAAATCGCAGAATCAGCGTAAATATCTAATTTACAATTACTTTCAAGAATCTTGCGCCATTTCAGCGAAAACTCTATTTTATCACACTGGGCACGCGGGCTCCACATGGCCGGACCCTTGGACTTGTTGAGCATGCGGAACTGGAGAGTACAGCTGTCAGTCACCAGCCCCGTATAACCTCCGAGTGCATCTATCTCTCTGACAATCTGACCTTTGGCAATTCCGCCCACAGCAGGGTTGCACGACATTCTCGCGAAACCGAGCATGTCCATCGATATCAGAAGAACCGAAGAACCGAGATTGGAAGCCGCCATCGCAGCTTCGCAACCGGCATGGCCGCCTCCGACCACTATTATGTCGTACTCTCTGTTCATTTGAAAAATTCAGGACGACGCTCGAGATAATGGTTCTCCCTGGCTCTCATCTCGGCAGACTGCTCGTCGGTGTGGTCGTCATAACCTATCAGGTGCAGTACCCCATGGACAATCACTCTGTCGAGCTCGTCCTTGAAATCTGCCGAGTAATATTCAGCATTGCTCCTCACCGTGTCGACGCTGATGAAGAGGTCGCCTGAAATGGTGTCGCCCTCGGAATAATCAAAGGTTATGATATCGGTATAATAGTCGTGTCCGAGATATTTGCGGTTGATTTCAAGCAGATAGGGGTCCGAACAGAATATCACGGAAATCTGCCCGGGACGTCTGCCTTCCTCCTCGGAGACCGCCTTGAGCCAGGCGCTGTGCACTGACTTGCCCTTGAAAGCAAAGTCAATATCTTCAGTAAAGTATCTGATCATCGATAAATTTTTGACAAATCTACTAAAATATTGGATTTGAAATTAAATATATCTATCTTTGGAAGTCGGAAGAATATATAAAATAACCAAATATGGAAGTCAAAAAATCACCTAAAGCCGATCTCAAAAACAGAAGAATGCTCTTCGTGGAGATTGGACTTTGCATTTCACTCGGCCTGCTCCTCGTAGGCTTCGAGTGGACAAGCAAGGAAAAGAAAGAGGCAACTCTTGTCGCAGACACAGTTGAAATCATCGAGGAGGAGATCATCCCCATCACACAGCAGGAAACCACTCCTCCGCCCCCGGAAGTTCCCAAGATCCCCGTACTTTCCGACCAGATCGAAATCGTTGACGACGACATCCAGATCGAAGACAGCTTCATCAACCTCGAGTACGACGCCAACGTCGGAGTTGAGATTATGGACTATGTAGAGGAAGTTGAAGAGGAGGTTGTTGAAGAGGAAGCGATTCCCTTCCAGCTCGTTGAGGTTAAGCCTACCTTCCAGGGCGGTGACGCGAACAACTTCTCAAAGTGGGTTGCACAGCACCTCCAGTATCCTGAAATCGCAAAGGAGAACGGTGTGTCAGGACGTGTGATGCTTGAGTTCACCGTAGGCCCCGACGGAACCGTTTCCAACGTGAAGGTTCTCCGTGGAGTTGACCCCTCTCTCGACGCTGAGGCTATCCGAGTGGTATCCAGCTCACCCAAGTGGGAGCCGGGCCGCCAGAGAGACCGCGCAGTGAAGGTTACCTACACCTTCCCCGTGATTTTCCAGCTGAGATAAAATCAATCTTCGATATAAAAGAAAGGCCGTCCGCGTCGGATGGCCTTTTTTTGACTGGATGAACTTCAAATTTTCAAACAAATGTAGAATAGAATACTGCTTCGTGAAAAACTTCAAATCGACAGAGATAAACCGTAACAAGAAGAATTTATGGAAAACAAAAAGGTAGAAAAAGCCGTGTTCGTCGGAATAATACGACCTGAAGACGACGAGCGCAAGATAATGGAATACCTCGACGAACTGGAGTTTCTTGCGGAAACCGCCGGAGCAGTCGGGGACAGGAAGTTCGTCCAGAGAGTCGACAAACCCGAAAAGGCAACTTACATCCGAAGCGGAAAACTCGAGGAAATAGCCTCCTACTGCGAAGAAAATGAGATAAACTATGTAATCTTCGACGACGAGCTCACCGGTATGCAGCAGCGCAACATAGAAAAGGTGATCAAATGCTCATCCGTCATCGACAGGACAAGCCTCATCCTGGAAATATTCTCGCAGAGAGCCAAGACTGCCTACGCCAAGACCCAGGTGGAACTTGCAAGATACAACTACATGCTCCCCCGCCTCGCCGGCATGTGGACCCACCTCGAAAGACAGCGCGGAGGCGTGGGCACCCGCGGCGGAATGGGTGAAACCCAGATAGAGGTGGACCGGCGAATAGTCAGGGAAAGAATAGCCAGACTCAAGGAGGAGCTCAAGAGAATCGACAGGCAGATGGCCACCCAGAGAGGCAACAGAGGCGGCCTCGTGAGACTTTCACTCGTAGGCTACACCAACGTCGGAAAATCCACACTGATGAACCTTCTGTCGAAGTCGGAAGTGTTCGCCGAAAACAAACTTTTCGCCACGCTCGACACTACCGTCAGAAAGGTCGTTCTGGGCAACGTGCCGTTCCTTTTGAGCGATACGGTGGGATTCATCAGAAAACTGCCTACGCAGCTCATAGAGGCCTTTAAAAGCACCCTTGACGAGGTGCGCGAGGCTGATATCCTGCTGCACGTGGTGGACATCTCCCATCCCGACTACGAAGAACAGATGGAGGTCGTTGACAAGACTCTCAAGGACATTTCAGCCTCCGACAAGCCTACTTACGTGATATTCAACAAGATTGACGCCTACAAGCCGGAACCTTATGATGAATTCTCGATGAATCCGAGGACTGAGAAGAACTTCAGTCTGGAAGAGGTGAAGGACAAATGGATGAGGGAGAAGAAAATACCCTGCATCTTCATCTCCGCCACCGAGAAGAAGGGAATAGACAAGCTCAAGGACGACCTCTACAAGATGGTCGCCGAAATACATGCCGGCCGCTATCCCTTCAACAACTTCCTCTGGTAGAATTTTTCAATTAATACTTGTCTGGATATATAAAAAAAAGACTGGTCCTCACGGCCAGTCTTTTTTAATATAATGCAGTTCTACTATTCAGAGAACTTCGCCTTGAGGAATTCGCGGTTCAGACGGGCGATGTGGGCCACGGTGATGCCCTTGGGGCACTCCAGCTCGCACGCACGGGTGTTGGTGCAGTTACCGAAGCCGAGTTCGTCCATCTTCGCAACCATCGCACGGGCCCTCTTGGCGGCCTCAGGACGTCCCTGAGGAAGCAGAGCGAGTGAACTTACCCTGGCTGCCACGAAGAGCATCGCAGAGCCGTTCTTGCAGGTTGCCACGCAGGCTCCGCATCCGACGCAGGCTGCCGCATCCATGCTCTCCTCAGCCTTGTCGTGAGGAATGAGTATGTTGTTGGCGTCCTGAGCGGAACCGGTACGCACTGAAATGAATCCGCCGGCCTGCAGAATCTTGTCGAATGCCCTGCGGTCCACCACGAGGTCCTTGATCACGGGGAAGGCGGCGCTTCTCCAGGGCTCCACGGTGATGGTTGCTCCGTCCTTGAAATGCCTCATGAAGAGCTGGCAGGTGGTCACATGGTCGTCGGGGCCATGGGCGCGTCCGTCGATATAGAGCGAGCAGGCACCGCAGATGCCCTCACGGCAGTCGTGGTCGAAGGATACGGGGCCGCTGCTCTCGCATCCGCGGTCGACAGCCACGGGGTCGCATCCCTCCCTGATGAGCTGCTCGTTGAGAATGTCGAGCATCTCCAGGAAGGAGGCGTCCTCCTCTATTCCTGAAATATGATAGGTTTCAAAATGGCCCTGGGCCTTGGCGTTCTTCTGACGCCATATTTTCAAATTGAATTCCATCGGACTTAGTCTTTGTAGTTTCTGGTGGCAACCTTAATGAATTCATACTTGAGAGGTTCCTTGTGGAGTTCAGGCTCCTTGCCTTCTCCCTTGTACTCCCAGGCTGCTACATACATGAAGTTCTTGTCGTCGCGCTTGGCCTCGCCTTCCTCGGTCTGGCTCTCCACGCGGAAATGTCCGCCGCAGGACTCCTCGCGGTGAAGGGCGTCGCGTGCCATGAGCTCTCCGATTTCGAAGAAGTCCTCAAGCCTCAGCGCCTTCTCAAGCTCCTGATTGAACTCATACTGGGTTCCGGGAACCTTCACGTTCTTGTAGAAGTCCTCCTTGAGGGCCTGAATCTCCTTGATGGCCTTCTTGAGACCTGCCTCTTCGCGAGCCATTCCTACATACTCCCACATGATATGGCCGAGCTGCTTGTGGATGGAGTCGACGGTCTTCTTTCCGTTGATGGCGAAAAGCCTGTCGATACGGGCCTGAACAGCCTTCTCGGCCTCGTCGAACTCCTTGGTGTTCACGTCGGTCTTGGGCTCCGCGAACTTCTTTGAGAGGTAGTCGCCGATGGTGATGGGCAGGATGAAATATCCGTCGGCCAGACCCTGCATCAGGGCTGAAGCTCCGAGGCGGTTTCCGCCGTGGTCGGAGAAGTTGGCCTCACCTATCGCATACAGACCGGGGATGGTGGTCTGGAGGTCGTAGTCGACCCAGATGCCTCCCATGGTGTAGTGGATGGCGGGATAGATCATCATAGGCTCCTCCCAGGGAGATGAAGCGGTGATCTTCTCATACATGTCGAAAAGGTTGCCGTAACGCTCGGCCACCCTCTTGTGTCCGAGGCGGTTGATTGCGTCGGCGAAGTCGAGGAACACGGCCTTTCCGGTCTCATTCACGCCGAAGCCTGCATCGCAGCGCTCCTTGGCGGCACGGGAAGCCACGTCACGGGGAACAAGGTTTCCGAATGCGGGATAGCGGCGCTCGAGATAGTAGTCGCGGTCCTCCTCGGGAATCTGGGAAGCCTTGATCTGATGCTTGCGCAGCTTCTCCACGTCCTCCTTCTTCTTGGGCACCCAGATGCGTCCGTCATTGCGCAGAGACTCGCTCATGAGGGTGAGCTTGCACTGCTGGTCGCCGTGTACGGGGATGCAGGTGGGGTGGATCTGTGCGAAGCAGGGGTTGGCGAAGTATGCTCCCTTCTTGTAGCACTGCAGAGCTGCGGAACCGTTGCTGTTCATCGCGTTGGTGGAGAGGAAATAGGTGTTTCCGTAGCCTCCGGTGGCGATCACGACAGCGTGGGCTCCGAATCTTTCAAGCTGTCCGGTAACGAGATTGCGGGTGATGATACCCTTTGCCTGACCGTTGACGATCACGAGGTCGAGCATCTCGTGGCGGGGATAGGACTTGACGGTGCCGTTGGCTATCTCCTTGTTGAGAGCGGCGTAGGCGCCCAGAAGGAGCTGCTGTCCGGTTTGTCCGCGTGCATAGAAGGTACGGCTTACCTGCACGCCTCCGAATGAACGGTTGGCGAGGTATCCGCCGTATTCGCGCGCGAAAGGAATTCCCTGAGCGACACACTGGTCGATGATGGAAGCGCTGACCTCGGCGAGACGATAGACGTTCGCTTCGCGGGCGCGGTAGTCACCTCCCTTGATGGTGTCGTAGAACAGACGGTAGACTGAGTCGTTGTCGTTCTGGTAGTTCTTGGCTGCATTGATACCTCCCTGGGCTGCAATGGAGTGTGCGCGGCGAGGAGAATCGCTGATGCAGAAGATTTTGACGTTGTAGCCGAGTTCACCGAGTGATGCAGCTGCGGATGCTCCTCCGAGGCCTGTACCAACTACAATGATTTCAAGCTTTCTCTTGTTGTTGGGACTCACGAGATGGATTTCAGCCTTGCGCTTGGTCCATTTTTGCTCAAGCGGTCCTTCCGGGATTTTTGAAATTAACTTGTCAGACATTGCAATATTGTTATCTGTTTTTAAAATAGTGTCGCTTCTCCTCTGCCGGCGGCCGGCTCCAGTCCAAGATGGCTGTAGGACAGGTCGGTCGCAATCCTTCCGCGCTGGGTGCGCACGATGAAGCCCTCCTTTATGAGGAAAGGTTCGTAGACTTCCTCGTAAGTGCCCTGGTCCTCCCCTATCGCCGTGGCGATGGTGTTGGCTCCGACGGGGCCGCCCTTGAAGGTCGTTATTATTGTCCTCAGTATCTTGTTGTCGATCGAATCAAGCCCTCTGGTGTCGATCTTGAGCTTGTCGAGCGCGTATCTGGCTATCTTCAGGTCAATGCGGCCGTCTCCCTTGACCTGGGCGAAGTCCCTAACCCTCTTGAGCAGGGAGTTCGCTATTCTCGGGGTGCCGCGGCTGCGCATGGCTATCTCGTGGGCTGCGGCGTCGTCTATCTCCACCTTCAGTATGCCCGCGCTGCGCCTGACTATGCGCACCAGGTCCGCGGCATCGTAGTATTCAAGCGCGCAGTTGATGCCGAAGCGTGCCCTGAGCGGAGCTGTAAGCAGGCCCGAACGGGTGGTGGCGCCTACCAGCGTGAAGGGGTTCAGGGAGATCCTCACCGACCTCGCGCCCGGCCCCTTGTCTATCATGATGTCTATCACGTAGTCCTCCATGGCAGAATAAAGGTATTCCTCCACTTCGGGCGACAGACGGTGAATCTCGTCAATGAACAGCACGTCGCCGGTCTCGAGCGATGTCAGCAGCCCGGCAAGGTCTCCGGGACGGTCAAGCACCGGACCGGAAGTTATCTTGATGTTCACCCCCATCTCGTTTGCGATGATGTGGGCGAGGGTCGTCTTTCCCAATCCCGGAGGTCCGTGGAACAGGGTGTGGTCCAGGGCCTCCCCGCGCATCTTGGCAGCCTGCACATATATTTTAAGGTTGGACACTATTTCTCTCTGGCCTGTGAAATCTTCAAGTTCCCGAGGCCGGATAATTCCGTCCAAATCCTTATCTTTGCCCTCGTTTGTGTTATGAGGATTGAAGTCTGTCATACGCGCCTTCGACAATCAGAATACAAATATAGTTCTTTTATTTTTATAACTTGGTATTTATTATAGAGTTGTTGAAATGTTGATAAATGACTGAACGGTTTGACGTTCAGTTTGTTGGGCGGAAAGTCAATTGTTGAAAACATTGTTGATCGGATGATGAAAGCATTGTTGATAACTTCAGGGAAATAGTTTTGAACTTTTCCGGCCGCTCTTTTTAACATGTTTTCAACAGCGTTTCAACAGAAATTCGAGGCAGAATGTTGATAAGTTCTGAATCTTGCAGGATACTTGGTGACAAGTTGCGTTCCGGATGCGACAGGGTGTACTGCCGCGGGCTTTTCCTGTCGGCGAAATGGTTTGTTCTCAGCCAGACAGCCGGCAATGGACTGCATCTCGTAGTTCTTCCAGACAAGGAGACCGCCGAGTACTGCACCTCGGATCTCTATAATCTCATAGAAGGCGACAAGGTGTTCTTTCTCCCCGAATCAGGAAAGAACGTGGAGAGGAGCAACTACAAGTCGTCCCTCGCGGTCCAGAGAACCGCCGCGATAGGCGCGGTGATGTCGTGGAAGAAAGATGAACTGACGCTGGTGGTGTCCTATCCCGAGGCTCTCGATGAGAGGGTGCCAAGCGCCAGGTCGATAAAGGATTCCGTGCTGAAGATAAAGGCCGGTCAGGAGATATCCCACGACAGCATAGTGGAGATTCTTTCTCGCAACGGCTTTGAAAAGGTCGACTTCGTGTCTGCTCCCGGACAGTATGCCATACGAGGCTCCATAGTGGACATATTCTCATATTCCTGGAATTACCCCTACCGAATCTCCTTCTGGGGCAACGAGGTGGAGAAAATCAACATCTTCGACTGCAACACTCAGCTTTCGGTGTCGGAAGAAAAGGAGATGGAGGTCATCTCCGACATCATGTCGTCGGGAGAAAGCTCCGAGGCCAGCATATTCGACCTGCTGCCGGAATCGGCTATGCTGTGGCTGGATTCGTCCGACATGTACAGGGAGCGGGATTTCTTTTCTCTCGCCGAGAAGTTCCGCGCGGTGTTCATCGACACTCCCCTCTCGGTCAGCACCGACGACGAAATAAAGTTCGGAATATCCCCCCAGCCTTCGTTCAACAAGAATTTCGAACTTCTCACGGAAGATATAAGAAACAGGCTGGAAAACGGGTACAAGGTCCTCATCTACGGCGACAAGACCTCCCAGCTCGATAGGATAAAGTCCATTCTTTCCCAGAACGGAGGCCTCATACCCGAATTCGTGGCGGGAAAGACCATACACCAGGGGTTCGTGGATTCGGAGAACAAGGTATGCTGCTATTCCGACCATGAGATTTTCGACCGTTTCCAGAGGGTCAGCATACGCCGCTCTGTCGAGAAGAGCGAGCAGCTCACCATCAACGACCTCAATTCGTTCAATATAGGCGACTATGTGGTGCACATAGACCACGGAGTGGGAATCTTCGGCGGTCTTGTGAGGATGCGCGACGACAAGGGAAGGGTTCACGAGGTGGTGAAGATAACCTATAAGGACGGCGACGTGGTCTTCGTTTCGGTACACGCTCTGAACAAGATTTCACGTTTCCGCTCGAAAGACGGCGAACCTCCCCGCATCAACAAACTGGGTTCCAAGACTTGGAGCACGCTCAAGTCCAACGCCAAGTCGAAGGTCAAGGACATAGCCAAGGAACTCATACTGCTGTATGCCAAGCGCCGCGCTTCCAAAGGATTCGCGTTTTCGGCCGACACCTACCTTCAGGAGGAGCTGGAATCGTCTTTCATGTACGAGGACACTCCGGATCAGGAAAGCGCCACCATAGCGGTCAAGCGCGACATGGAGGACGACTGCCCCATGGACCGTCTGGTGTGCGGCGACGTGGGTTTCGGAAAGACTGAGATAGCGATAAGGGCGGCATTCAAGGCCGTGGCCGACAGCAAGCAGGTGGCGGTTCTTGTGCCCACCACCATACTCGCCCTGCAGCACTACAATACCTTCAGGATGAGGCTCCAGAATCTGCCCTGCAACATAGACTACGTGAGCCGCCTGCGTACAGCGAAGGAGGTCAGCCAGATAAAGGAGAGGCTGAAGAACGGGGAGATCGACGTGCTCATAGGCACCCACAAGATACTCGGAAAGGACTTCGGATTCAAGGATCTGGGGTTGCTCATAATAGACGAGGAGCAGAAATTCGGGGTGAGCGCCAAGGAGAAGCTGCGGGCTCTCAAGGCCTCGGTGGACACTCTCACGCTGACCGCCACCCCAATCCCCCGCACCCTGCAGTTCTCCCTTCTCGGGGCGAGGGACCTCAGCATAATCAACACTCCCCCGCCGAACCGCATCCCGGTGCAGACCGAAATCATACTTTTCGACGAGAAGGAGATAAAGGGCATAATAAACTACGAACTCAACCGCGGAGGACAGCTGTTCTTCCTGCACAACAGGGTCGAGGAGCTTAATTCCATCTATGAGATACTGCACCGCCTCGTGCCCGACATGAAGATATGCATAGCCCATGGTCAGATGGAATCGCGCCATCTCGAGAACATAATGCTCGACTTCATGCGCGGTGACTACGACATGATGCTGTGCACCACGCTGATAGAGAACGGACTTGACATACCCAACGCCAACACCATAATAATAAACCAGGCGCAGAATTTCGGGCTCAGCGACCTTCACCAGCTCAGGGGAAGGGTCGGGAGGTCCAACAAGAAAGCGTTCTGCTATCTGATAGTGCCTCCTCTCGCCAGCATCACCGACGAGGCGCGCCGGAGGCTGAAGGCGATAGAGGAATTTTCGGACCTCGGAAGCGGATTCAACATAGCCATGCAGGATCTCGACATACGCGGCGCCGGCAATCTGCTGGGTGCGGAGCAGAGCGGATTCATAACCGAAATGGGCTTCGAAACATACCAGAAGATACTTTCAGAAGCCATGGAGGAACTCGGAGTGGAGACGGGAACTGTGCCGAGAAGCGACAGAGGAAGATATGTCACCGACTGCACGGTCGAGACCGACCAGCCTGCCCTGATTCCCGACGACTACATAGACATTACCGCCGAGAAGATTCGTATCTACCGCGCTATCGATTCTATGAATTCGGACAAGGAGACCGACAATTACGCCAAAAGGCTGGCGGATCGTTTCGGAAAACTTCCCGAAGAACTGGACAACCTGTTCTACGTGGTGAAGATAAGGAATGCCGGAGCGCGTCTGGGCTTCGAGAAGATAATAATAAAGAACGGGCTCCTGATAGCCTTCTTCGTGTCGAATCCTATGTCGCCATACTACAAGTCCGACACCTTCGCTTCGGTCATGGAAAAGATAGCCTCATGCCAGGGAAGCATAGAGCTCAAGCAGAACGAGAACAAACTTAAGATATTGAGCCGCAATGTCGTCTCGCTGAAACAGGCGTACGGGATATTGAGCAGATTAAGATAAAAATTTCTTAAATTTGTAGGCTTGTAACTTTCTGATTGATGGCAAATCTTCTGGTTTTGACTGGCAACACAGCCTTGAAAGCGGCCTGGACCGACGGGTTAACCCTTGGCAAGACCTTCCGCTATCAGGGGGAGAAAGTGCTGGATTATCTGCTCTCCCTGACTGAAAAGGAGAAGCCGGAAGTGATGACCATAGCTTCGGTCTATGAGATTTCATCTCGCGACGAAGAAATTCTCAGGAAGGAGTGCGGCCATCTTATCATTCTCGACACGGCTCATACGGACTATCTTCTCAAATACGATTTTCCGGAATATCTCTCGTACGACAGGGCTGCGGGGCTGATTGCTGCGAGATTCCTGTTCAAGAACAAACCCTGCACCGTATTCGATTTCGGAACCACTCTCACCGTGGATTTTCTGAACTCCGACGGAAGGTACATGGGAGGGAACGTCTCCCCCGGCTGCCGGACGCGCTTCAAGGCGCTGAACCGCTATTCCAAGGCCCTTCCCCTGGTGGACACTCCCGAAAGCATATTGCCGGAGGGCAATTCAGTGGTTTCGTCGATAGAAACGGGAGTGATTTTGGGCATAATGTTTGAAACGGAAGGCTACATTCGTCAAAAACCGGAGAATATCGTGATATTTACCGGCGGTGACGCCATTTATTTTGCCAAGAAGATGAAAAACTCCATCTTTGTGGTTTGTAATCTTGAACTGATGGGCCTTGCCCTGATAACTGACGAATATGTCAAGAAAAATATTGAATAGGATTTTTGCAGCCCTGGCGGTGTTGCTCGGCGGCATCGTGGCCGCAGGCGCCCAGGAGGCATATGGAGGATATTCTCCCTACTCCATTTTCGGCGTGGGAGATCTCGCCTTGCAGGGTTCCACATACAACAAGTCGATGGGAGGAGTGGGAATAGCCGGAAGGAACAACCGCTATCTCAACATAATGAACCCCGCGGCCGTGACGGCCAGGGATTCGCTGTCGTTCATGTCGAGCTTCTCGCTCAACGTCAACAACAGGATATACAGGCAGGGAGACGCCATTTCGGCCAACAATATCTTCAACATCAACGACGTGGTCATCTCCTTCCCTATCCAGAGAGCCTCGGCGATGATGCTCGGAATAGTGCCTTACAGCGACGTAGGCTACGAATTCAGCGAAATCTACACCGACCCTGAGCTGGTGGGCAGCGTGGGAGACGTCGGCAGCGCAGCCACTGGCATAGGCAGCGTCTACAAGGCGTTCGCAGCGGCGGGAGTCACCTTCCTCAAGAGAATTTCCATAGGCGCCGAGATGGACTACTATTTCGGAAAGATTACAAAATCCTACGTCACCAAGTTCGGAGACTCTTCCTATCAGTCGATATCCAACAACAACGTCCTTCAGCTCAACGGAATAGGCGGAAAGTTCGGTCTCCAGTACGAGCAGCCTTTCGGCAACGACGTGAGTCTCGTTCTCGGAGCCACATATTCCACCGGGGCTAAGCTCAGGGGATATTTCGAAGATTCCAGATATTCCGAGGGAACGGCCTCGATCGACACGATAAGCTTCAGGATAGACACCATGGGCGTGACCAGGCATGCAAGCCTCGCCAGTGAGATAGGGGTCGGAATATCCCTGAAGAAGACCAACAAATGGATGTTCGAGGCCGACTACACCAGGTCCGACTGGAGAAATTCCGGTATGGAGAACATCAGCGGCTACAATCTCAGCTCGATTCCTTTCTCGACCTCGGTCAGCGAAGCCTACAGGGTCGGATTCGAGTATATTCCCAACATCAACGACATACGCTACTACTTCAACAGGGTGGCCTATCGTGTCGGAGCATATTACAAAAAAGAATATTTCGCCCTCAGCGGGCACCAGATAGCTTCGATGGGAATCACCCTGGGAGCCACTCTGCCCGTGTTCAGATGGTACAACGGACTGTCGTTCGGAGTGGAATTCGGTCAGCGCGCGTCACTTACCGGAAATTTAACTCGCGAAAGATATGTTAATTTTTCAATAGGAATTAATATATTTGACATCTGGTTCCAGAAACCGCAGTATGAATAATCAGTAACCATTTTAAAAATATGAGAAAATTAACCTTAGCAATCGCAACGCTCGCCGCAGCTCTTATCGGCAGTTCTGATGTTTTCGCACAGGGAAAATTCGGGCCCGACAGTGCGGAATGCGTGAAATACCTCTCCTACTATAAGGAGTACTACAAGCAGAAAGCTTACGAGGAAGCCACTCCCAACTGGAGGAAAGCTTATGCAATCTGCCCCGCCACCGCCAGCCAGAACATGCTGATCGAAGGCGCGGTGCTGATGCGTCAGCTGATAGCGAAGAACCAGAACAACCCCGAGTACAAGAACGCTCTTGTCGACACCCTTCTCACCCTTCACGACACAAGGGCCCAGTACTATCCCAAGTACGCCGTGACCGCCCGTAACAACAAGGGTATCGACCTCGCCAATTACGTAAGAAACGACTTCCAGAAGCAGTTCGACGGCTTCGAGGGAATCATCGAGAGCAACAAGGAAGAGACCAGGCCCAACATCCTTCTGTTCGACATGCAGGCCGCCATCAACCTCTACCAGGCAGGCTCTCTTGACGCCGAGAAGGTAATCGCCACCTATCAGAGGAACGCCGAGCTTCTTGACGACATGCCCGCTGAGGACGACGCCGAGAAAGAGCAGAACCAGAACATCAAGAACGACATGGGAAGCCTGTTCGCAGCCAGCAAGGTTGCAAGCTGCGACAACCTCATCCAGCTCTTCACTCCCAGATACGAGGCCAATCCCAACGACCTTGAGGTTGCCACCAACATCGTGCAGACCATGGCACTTACCGAGGGTTGCACCGACAACGACCTCTACCTGAACGCCGTGACCACCATGAACGACCTCGATCCTTCCGCAACTTCAGCATACTATCTGTTCAAGCTGCACGGCGACAGGGGCAACATCGAGGAGGCCATCCGCTATATGGAGTCAGCCATCGCGGCTGAGGATTCCGACGCAGCCACCGACGCCGAGTGGGAATATGAGCTCGCAGTGTTCTGCTACAAGAACGGACAGAACGCCAGGGCTTTCGAGGCTGCCACCATCGTTACCGAGACTTCAGAGGAGCTCAAGGGCAAGGCTCTGTTCCTCATCGGCAACATCTGGGGTTCAAGCGTATGCGGAACCAACGAGATCGAGAAGCGCGCTCCCTACTGGGTTGCATGCGACTACATGAACAGGGCAAAGCAGGCCGATCCTTCACTCGAGGAGGAGGCCAATAACTACATCAGGCAGTACAGCGTATACTTCCCTGAAGCCGCCGAGGCCTTCATGTACGACCTTACCGACGGTCAGTCCTACACCGTTATCTGCAACGGCATGAGGGCTACCACCACCGTCCGCACCACAAAGTAATTTGGACAAGTTCCTCAATACTTCCAGAATACTGGCAGTCATCACCATGGCTGCCAGTATTCTGCTTTCTTGCAACAAGGGTATAGGGGAGGCCGAGAAACTCGACCTCTCCACCACCCCCATGCAGAAAATCGACAACATGTTCGCGGTCCAGACCGAGAACGGAAAGGTGGCCATGCGGCTCGAAGCTCCTCTGATGGAGCATTACGAGGGGGATGACGAGAGCTACGACCTCTTCCCGCTCGGCATATCTGTATTCGCGTACACCGAAGATGGACTTCTCGAGTCGATAATAGTCGCGGACAATGCGCGTCACGTGTCGCCCAAGAACGCCGGCTCCGGGCAGGAGGACGAGCTATGGGAGGCTTTCGGCAATGTCATCCTGCATAACGTGATCAAGCAGGAGACCATGGAGACCGACACCATCTACTGGGACAGGACCAACGAAGAGGTCTACACCGACTGCTACGTGAAGATGTATTCTCCCGACGGTTTCACTCAGGGATACGGAATGCGTTCGGACGACCGTGTGAGGAACGCAAGACTTTACAATCCCTTCGACAGTTACGTGGTAGCGGAGCAGGACACCACCGCCGTAATCATTGATTCTGTGAATTTTATTGGGCCTTTTCCGAAAAAATGACTAAATTCGCAGTCTTGTTTGAAATTTTAAAAAGTTATTGACGATATGGCGTTACTTGAGAAAATACGCGTTAAGTTCGGCATCGTGATTTCCGTGATAATCGCGCTGGCCCTTCTTTCGTTCATCATCGACCCCGGAACCCTGGAGTCCGCCCTCAACTCGATGTCATCGAAGTATGATGTCGGAAAGATAGCGGGAAAGAGGATATCCTACAACGAGTTCCAGTCTGAAGTTGACAAATACACGACCATCAACGAGCTCATGACCGGCAGCTCCGCTCAGACCGAGCAGATGCAGCAGCAGATCAGAGACGCCGCATGGCAGGAGCTCGTCGACAAGTACATGTTCATCGACAACGCCATGGCGGCGGGAATCCATGTCGGTGAGGCCGAACTTGTCGACCTTGTGTCAGGCGAGTCACTCTCTCCCGTGATGGCGCAGAATCCGGTGTTCTTCGACGAATCCGGCAACTTCTCCCTCGACATGCTCAACGCGTTCATCGCCAACGTCAACCAGGACCAGACCGGACAGCTCCGTCTCTACTGGAACTATCTCCAGAACAGCATCAACACCCAGCAGTACTACCAGAAGTACAGCGCGCTGTTCAACGCCGGCAACTATGAGAACGCTCTTCAGCTCGCCGACGACCTCGATTTCAACAACACCACCGCCGACGTGGACTATTGCTATGTCTCCTATCCCATCGGCACCGACAGCACCATAGTCGTCGGCGACTCTGAAATCAAGGATTACTACAACAGCCACAAGAAGTTCTTCAAGCAGACCGCCAACCGCGAGATAGAGTATGTAGTGTTCGAGGTTGTTCCTTCGGAGGCCGACGTGCTCGCCACCAGCGACGAGATGGACGCAGCCTACGAGGAATTCCAGACCACCGACAACATGAGAGCCTTCCTGCTCAGGAACTCGGAGGAGTCCCTCTCGGAGTACTGGTACAAGAACGGAGACCTCAACACCCTCAACGGCGAGCTCAACGAGTACATCTTCAACAGAAAGGAGGATGTCACCCCCGTCATAAAGTCAGGAAACACCTTCCTCGCCGCCCGCGTGATGGACAGCAAGATGCTTCCGGATTCCGTGTTCGTCAAGCATATCCTGCTTCAGGGCGATGATGCAGCACACGTGGCTGACAGCCTCGTCGGAGTGATCAGCAGGGGAGGAAACTTCTCCAACCTCGCCGCAGCCTACTCGGCTGACCAGTCAAGCGCCGCCGACGGAGAGCTCGGAAGCATAGGCTGGATGACCCAGACCTACATGATTCCCGGATTCGAGTCAGTGATCGAAGCCCGTGTAGGCCGTCCTTTCGTGCTTGAAACCCAGTATGGAACCCATGTGGTTCTCGTGACCGAGAGGACCGAGCCCGTGCTCAAGAAGCAGGTCGCCATTCTCGAGAAGACCGCTCTTGCCAGCAGGGACACCTTCAACGAGTATTATGCCCAGGCCAACACCTTCGCCACCCTCGCCGGCGGAAGCTATGAGGGCTATCTGAGGGCCGTGGATTCCACCAAGGTCTACTCTCACCCCGTCACCATCACCGAAGCCACTTCCAACTACGGAGCCATCGACAACGCCAAGGAGGTGACCAGATGGGCTTTCGACGCCAAGGAAGGCAAGGCTTCGGAGATCATAACCGTCAACAACAACTACTTCTTCATAGCCACCGTCACCAAGATCAACAAGGAGGGTTACGCTCCCGTCGAGGATGCGGCTTCCCTGATCGAGCAGAGGCTCTACGCCCTCAAGATTCAGGACAAGGTCCTTTCCGACGTCAAGAGCAAGATCAGCGGAATCAGCAGCATAGAGGACGCTGCTAAGGTGCTCGGTGTTGAAGTCGACAGGAGCGAGGCCGTTTCGCTCGGCTCCACCACCGTGGATCCCGCCCTGCTCGGAGCTGTTTCCGCCGCTCCCGAGGGAACTCTCTTCGGCCCCGTGCCCGGAACCATGGGCGTGTATGTGTTGAACGTTTCCAACAGGGAGACCGGAAGCTTCTACACTGAGACCGACGCAAGGAATCTAGCCGCCCAGAAGTCACAGTACATGTCGCAGCTCATCCTTTCAGTGATGTCGGAATACGACGACGTGGTTGACAACCGCGCAAGGTTCTTCTAGGATTCTGGACAAGACTGAAAGAACAAAGAAGCCGGAGAATTCTCCGGCTTCTTTGTTTTACCTGTTGAAAGTGGCCGTTATCGCCACGTAACTGCCCCTGTCGCAGCCCTCGGAAGGTTCTTCGACCGAGGAGTCGGAATGGAGCGGAACGCGCGTCAGAGTCTGCATGAAGCGGAAATCCGAGTACCCGCTTCTGCGCAGGCACTCCACTTTCTCCTCAGTGGTCCTCCAGTTGGCCATGGCCACGAATTCTATGGGGTAGGGGTTGGGAGGGCAGACTCCCTGCAGCATCGGATGGTCCCAGGTTCCGAGAGTCTTGGCCAGATTGTAGAGCAGAGCGTAGGAACTCTCCTTGGGGATGTCGATGACCACGGCCCTGCCGCCGCTGCGCAGGAAGCGCGAGGTGTTGTCGAAGGCTTTCTGAAGGTCGTTGATGTAGCAGGGGCAGCCGTTGAAGAGCAGGGTGTCGAACCTGCCTTCGAGTTCGGGAGCGCAGACTTCCTCCGCTGTGCCTATGGTCACCTCCATGCCCCTCTTTCCGGCGATCTCGGCCATGCTGACCGAGGGCTCTATGCCGCAGCTGACGCTGATTCCGTAGCGCTTCTGCATTATCATCTCGAAGAGACCGCTTCCGCAGCCTATCGAAAGCACCTTTCCCGCATTTTCGAGAGTCCTGGCAACCAGCGCGGCCTCGGTTTCGAGTACGTTGGCGTTCTTGATGAACCAGGCGTCGTACTCGGCCGCGTATCTGTCGTATGCTTCGTATCCCATGCGCCTAGACGTTGAACAGGAAGTGCATGATGTCGCCGTCCTGCACCACGTAGTCCTTGCCTTCTATGCCCATCTTGCCTGCCGCGCGGACGGCGGCTTCGGTCTTGTAGGTCACGAAATCCTCGTATTTGATCACCTCGGCGCGGATGAACCCCTTCTCGAAATCGGAATGTATGACTCCGGCGGCCTTGGGTGCCTTGTCGCCGGCGTGGATGGTCCATGCGCGGCATTCGTCGGCTCCGGCCGTGAAGAAGGTCTGCAGCCCGAGCAGGTGGTAGGCGCCCTGGATGAGCCTCACGGCTCCGGATTCCTCAAGCCCCATCTCCTCCAGGAAGACCTTGCGGTCGTCGTAGTCCTCGAGCTCGGCTATCTCGGCTTCGGTACGGGCGGAAATCACGAGAATCTCGGCGTTTTCGTCGGCTACCGCCTTCCTCACAGCTTTCACATAGGCGTTTCCGTTCGCCGCCGAGGCGTCGTCGACATTGCAGACATACATCACCGGCTTGTTGGTGAGCAGGAATAGGTCTCTGGCGATTGCCGCCTCCTCTTCGTTGGCGGGCACCACGGTGCGGCAGGATTTGCCCTGCTCCAGAGCCTCCTTGTAGCGGACGAGCAGGTCGGCCAGCTTTCTGGCCTCCTTGTCTCCAGCCTTGCCGGCCTTCTCCGCCTTGGCGAGGCGGGATTCGATGGTCTCCAGGTCCTTTATCTGAAGTTCCATGTCCACGACCTCCTTGTCCCTTACCGGGTCCACCGAGCCGTCGACATGCACCACGTTGTCGTCGTCGAAGCAGCGGAGCACGTGGAGAATGGCGTCGCATTCGCGTATGTTGGCCAGGAACTGGTTTCCGAGGCCTTCTCCGTGGCTGGCACCCTTCACCAGACCTGCGATGTCCACTATGTCCACCGTGGCCGGGATGGTCCTCTGGGGCTTGCATATCTCCGCAAGCCTGTCCAGCCTGCGGTCGGGCACGTTAGTGGAACCGAGATTTGGTTCGATGGTGCAGAAAGGGAAGTTGGCGCTCTGGGCCTTGCCTGAGCTTATGCAGTTGAAGAGAGTGGATTTGCCCACGTTGGGCAGTCCTACTATTCCGCATTTGAGTGACATTGCGTGTGTGTTGTTAAGGGGCTCCAAAGTTACTCAAAATTCGCTATATTCACGCTATGAAACTTGCTGTGATAAAACTTCTCGCGCTGCTGCTCCCGGCAGCCGCGGCCTGCGCGCAGGACTCTCTGCTCGTGGTATTCTGGAATGTGGAGAATTTTTTCGACTACCGGTCCGAAGCCGCCCCGCAGTACTGGACCAGAGGGCGCTTCTATGCCAAGTGCGACGCCGTGGCCAAGACGCTGATGCGCATCTCCGACGCCTGCGGACGCTTTCCCGACATCGTGGGCTTCGCCGAAGTGGAGAACTCCTTCGTGATGAGGAGCATGGTCTCGTCGACCCTTCTGCGCAAGCTCGGCTACCGCATCGTGCACTATGAATCCCCCGACCACCGCGGCATAGACTGCGGGCTCATCTATCGTGAGCCGTCCCTTAGGCTGCGCGGAAGCGGCCCGAAGCATGTCTGCGACAGCAGCGGGGCGCCGATGGCCACCAGGGACATCCTGCTGGCGGAGTTTGACGGACTCGCGGTGCTGGTGAACCACCATCCATCGAAGATAGGCGGCAAGTCAGACCGGCGGGAGGCGGCGATGGCGCGCATGCTGGAGGTGAAGGACTCGCTGCTGGCGGCCGGCTGCCCGAGGGTGCTGGCGATAGGAGACTTCAACGAGGAGCTCTGGCCGGATGCGGAGGAGGGGACGCTCAAATACAACGGCGGCTGGGAGAAGATAGACGGGTGGTTCGGCTTCGGGGAATTCGCGGTCGAGGAGAAGGTGTTCGCGGACCCGGTGCTGCTGACGCCCGACAAGGCTTTCGGAGGGATGAAACCGCGCCGCTGCTTCGTGGGACCCCGCTACGAAGGGGGAGTCAGCGACCATCTTCCGATAGTGCTGACGGTAACTTTCTGAATGTCGCGCTATGCGAAGAATCGTGAAAGCCAGTCCTGGTTGATTTCAGAGAGTCCGGTCGCGGCCTGTCTCATCGCCGGGTTGCGGTTCACGATGCCGGCGCAGTCCTCGTAGACCTTGAAGCCCACCTCGACCATCTGCATCTGCCCGTCTTCGGGATAGGTGAAGGTCATCTCGGAGTCGGCCCCGCCGAGCTTGAAGAACTTGAGCCGGACGTCTTTGCCGAGTTCGTGGCAGGTCACGTACTTGCACATTTCGATGACTATGTCGTCGAGGCCGGAGTCAAATATGTTGATTTTCTCGACGAGCTCCCCGACACTGCGCACCTGCCGTCCCGTGTAGCCTTCGGGAAGGTCTTCCGAACGCACCGGAGAGGGGGAGAGCAGTATCATCAGCTTCTCGCCGGGGTCATGGTAGAGGAAGGGAAGGTTGAGCAGGTTGGCGCTTCCGCATTCCGGGCAGGTCCAGAGGAACAGGGAGCCGCTCCTGACCTGCTGCTTGAGTTCAGGATTCAGGGCCACGTTGACGCTGCTCGCGTATTCAAGTTCCGTGGTCTTTCCGCAGCTGCGGCAGCTTACTTTTTCCTTTTGTCCACCCATACCCATATCTTGTAGACGCAGAATCCCCAGACCAGGAAGATGGCGAGATAGAGAAGGTAGGGGAGCGAGGTCTTGAACGCGTCCCATGCCAGGTATTTCTCGAATTCGGGGATGTCGGCGTAGTAGTAGGCTCCGGCTCCGAAGTCAAGCTCCTCCTGGAGTCCGAGGCCGTTGGCCATTATGTATATCACGGCGACCAGCGTTATCGCGCATACGATGATGCTCGACAACGCCCAGCCGGAGATATGTTTCCTATTCTTAGTCAAGGGTCGGAACGGGGAAGAGCACGCCTGACAGAAGCAGCCATACCATCGCCATGGTGAGCACGATGTTGAACAGCTGGCCTACGATATAGAGCCACACGACCTTTCCGCCGTGGAGCTGGCTCACGATTTCCTTGAAGTTGGTGTCGAGGCCTATGCTCACGAACGCCAGCACGAACGCCCAGTTCTTGTACTGGTCGAGCACCCCGTTGATGGCGGACACCTTGTCGGGGCCGAAAGCGGGCTGGATGATGAAGGACGCGATCAGCGAGGCCGCGAAGAATCCGAGGATGAACTTAGGGAAGCGCCTCCATATCTCGATGGCGCCCACCTTCTCGACCGAACCTGACTCGGAGGGCTCCACGCGGGTGGCGAAGAAGAGCGACACGAAGAACGCGACGAAGCCTATCAGGATGTTCTGGATGGACTTCACGAGCACCGCGGCTGTCTGGGCCTCCTCTCCGAGCGCGGTTCCGGCTACCACCACGGCTCCGGTGCTGTCGACGGTACCGCCGATCAGCGCTCCACCCATGATGGGCGACATTCCGACCGCCTCGATGATGGGAGGCATCGCAACCATCATGATCACGGTGAAGATGATGGAGATGGACACGGCCACGGTGAGGTCGGTCTTCTTGCAGTTGGCGGCTGCTCCGGTGGCGATGGCCGCGGAAGTGCCGCAGACGCTGGTCGCCGACGCGAGCGTGATCACGAGGGGCTTGTTCTTGATCTTGAGCACCTTGGTGCCGAACCACCACATGAAGATTATGCAGAGAGGACACACCACCCATGAGATTCCGAGTCCGTAGAGTCCGAACTTGGCGATGTTCGAGAACAGCACGGAGAAGCCCATTACCACCAGGCCGGCCTTGATGTAGAATTCAGTCTTGACCGCGGGCCTGAGCCACTTGGGCACTCCCACGGTGTTGGACACCAGGAGTCCGACGATGAGGGCCCAGAAAGCCCATTCGAGATAGCGGTTGAGGGTGAACTCTGCGCTGATGAGACGCACGATGACCGCAAGTACGAAGACGCCGACGAAAGCGGGGAAGTATTTCCTTGCCTTCTCTCCGAGGAGTCTTGCGCCTGCGGTGAACAATATTCCGAGTACTGCGAACGTGAGCAGCAGCCTGGTCCAGAAAGCGGGGGAGCTCATCTGCTCTCCGAGAGGAGTCACATTTGTCGCTGCCGCTTCTCCCCAACCCCAGGTCTTGAAGTTGAAAGCGGAGAAGTCAAAGGCTCCGGTCAACACTGACACACATCCTAAAGCGATGACTATGAAGCCAATCCAAACGGCGAGCCAGTCTTCTGTGGTCCAGAGCTGCGCCCAGGAACTTTTCTTTTTTTCCATCTTTTTCGATGTCCGGTTTTAGGTTTCCAATCTGACAAAGATAATAAAAAATGCTAACTTGCCGCGTCCGGCCTTTTCTACAGGTCCACGCTGAAAATCAGGCTGATGCTGTGGCGTGACTTCTCGTAGCCGGCTGCCTGGAGGGCGGAGAAGAGGCTTCCTCCCTTGTAATTCCACGAAACTCCTATCCGGGTGTCGTAGGGGAGCCAGAGCAGGTTGCCCAGGCGGACGCTGAAGTCGGCTCCCGCGCTGAAGAGACTGCCTGCGGCCGCTTCCTGCGGAGAAGCTCCGGTGCTGACCAGGCTCAGGTCGCCGTGCAGCGTGAGCTCGAAGTTCCTGACGTAGGCCAGGGGGCATAGCCCTGACCAGTCCAGCGGAAGCAGGGGCATGGCGTAGTCGGCGGAGAGCTTCATCCTGCCGGGGAACACCGACAGGGCAGAGCTGGAGGCGGTCTCGAAGCCCCTCGGCGCAGTGACCATGAGGGCCTCGCAGTACGAACCGGTGCTGATCAGCCTCTCGTAAATGGCCGACAGGCGCAGGCCGTGGGTCTGCCAGACGCCCGGCACATAGCCGTAGAGATATGAATAGAAATTGGGGCAGAACAGAGAGAGCAGCCCGGGACGTCCGTTGACTCCCAGTTCGGCTCCGACGCCCCAGCGGGGGTAGATGCGCGAAGAGGGGGTGGCTTCCATCAGGTAGCCGCGCAGCCCCGCGCTCATGCGGCTCATGTATCTCCGGCTGCCGTCTTCTCCGACGAGACCGTCGTTGGTGGCCGCTATGCTGACCTCGGGTATCAGTCCGCCGTTCCATCCCCCGCGCGAGAACGCCAGGGGCACGTAGATGTCGATGCTGGCGTTGAACAGAGGAGCTCCGGCTCCGGCGTATTTCAGTCCGTTCTCCTGTTCGAAATAGTTGAACGTCTCCCTTTCGTTGAAATGCAGCTTGGCTTCGACCACGGGATACCAGCCCGACCAGCTGAAGTTCAGGTGGCCGCTGTGTCTCCATCCGGAAAGACTGCCGTAACCCGCCTTGTAGGCGGCGGAACCCCAGAAGTCGCCGAGGTCGTTCTGGAAGAAGGCGGTGGCGCCGAGGCTGGCCGCGCTGCTGAGCGAGGAGAGGCTGAGGCTGCTCACTGCGTCGTAGTCGACGTATAGCGGCATCCAGGAATGGAAGCGGAAGAGGTTGCCGAGCTTGGAATATCTGCGCGGCGCGGAGATGCCCTGCAGCGGGCTGTCGGCGGCGGCTTCCAGGTCGAACGTTTTCTGCGGCTCTCCGGCGGCCAGTTCTTTCGTGAAGGGATATTCCGGAAGCCGGCTGAAATCGGCGCGGCGGCGGACGAGAGAGTCGGCGGGCGTGCTGCAGACTGTCCTTCCGTCGGAGGAGAGCGAAGTGTAGTAGAGGGTCGAGCCGTCGGGGCTGAACCGGAAGTCGGCTGCCCCGAAGCGGGTGCTCGTAAGCTGGATAAGGCTGCCGTCGGCGGGGTTGAATTCGTAGAGTTCGTTGACTCCGCTGAGGTCGGAGGTGAAAAGCAGTCTGCCTCCGCGTGCCTGTATCTGTCTGATCTTCACCGGCTGCGGGCCGAGCACGCAGCTGAAGTCCGGGATGCGGCAGATGCAGTAGCCTCCGTCGGTCAGCGCCGTCGAGTACAGTTCTCCGCCGAGCCACACCGGCTCAAGCAGCTGCATGCCGTCCGGTGCCTTGAAGACCTGCAGGCGGCTTCCGTCCTGCGCGTCGAGCACGACTATCGAGCTGCCGCCTCCGACCGGATACTCGCATACGGCGAGCAGGGCTTCGGAAGGGTGGGCCGCAGGATGGAAGTAGCGCTTCCCCCTGGTCAGGGTGTGCCTGCGCCCGTCGGCCCCCATGTAGCGGATGTCGGAGGAGGACTTCATCTCCCAGCGCGGGTCGCGCCGGTATTCGCTCCAGAACAGCCTTCCTGTGGCCGCGCTGTATTCGGGTCCGGTGCTGCTGGAGCTGAAATTTCCGAGGACCTCGAGCGAACCGTCGGGGAAGATCTCCACCAGCTGGTGGGGGACGGTGATTCCGCTGCGCACAGCGAACATTCTTCCGCCGGCAGGAGTGAGTCCGTTGAGTTCGGTGTACCGCTTCCCGGGAGAGGACAGAGGCCGCGAGGCCATGAAGGGCGCGCGCCTGGCGTCGTCCTCGTTCCAGAAACTCCTGAGGCTGTCGCGTATCTCGGTGAAGGCTGCGTCGAGCTTCTTCCCGGAGATGTCTTCGATGGTCTTGCTGAAGTTGTTGAAGGTGACTCCGCCGTGGTCCGCGATGCGCTGGTAGTAGCGGGCGGTGAAGTCCGGCGTATCGTAGATGCTGCGCACTCCGGCTGCGGTGATGTAGCCTATGCGGTAGTAGTCGGGGGTGTAGAGGCGCTGCGACCCGTATCTCCAGCGCCAGTAGTTGCGGAATCCGTCTTCGGCGAAGCTGACGCGGAAGTATTCCAGGAAGTCGGCTGTCCTGCCGCGCCCTCCGCGGGTGAGTGCCGTCTCGGCCACCACCGCGTCGCCTTCGAAGAAGGCCGGGCCGCAGTAGAGTGCGGCGAGGGCGCCTGACACCAGCTGCCCGGTCAGGTAGGTCCAGCCGCGGAAAGGTCGCGCCGCCGTGTACTGCATCTGCGCGACGTGGCGGGATTCGTGTAAGGTCAGCTGTGTCTCCCACGGCGTGGGCTCCGGCCAGTCGGGGTCCGGCATGGTCATGAGCTCCACCCTCCTGGGGGTCCAGCTCACGAGTCCGTTGGAATAGGCGGTGTGGGCGTGGAGCACCACTGGCATGCGCTTGCTGAAACTCTGGTTGGGACGGAAGCCGGCAGTGTTCCCCACGAGCGCGGCGGCCTGCTCGAGATGCAGGGCGTAGACCCGGGCGAGGGAGTCGAGCCCGTTCGGATAGATCAGCCTGTAGGTCGGGGTCTCGATGCTGCTCCACCTGACGGAAGCCGGTTCGCTGCCGAGAGTGTAGAACTGGGCGGCAGTCGGAAATGCGGCGAGAATGCTGGCGAGAGCCGCGGTCAGAAGTCTGTACTTCATTTCAGCAAATTTCGTCAAAATTACCACATTTTTGCCTAACTTTACAATTCAGTGCGTTTTGTGGTATGAAAAGGTTTCTTGCAGCCATGTGCTGCGTGCTGCTGCTCGCCTCGTGCAGAGGACGCAATTCCGCGCCGGAGACAGTCCGCCGGGCCTTCCCCCTTCCGGAAGTCCCCACGATGATCTCCAGCATGCAGGAGCGTCAGGAATATCTGGGCGAACACTATTGGGACAGGTTCTTCGAAGGCGACTGGGTCACGGACTCGGCTGCGGTTCTCGGCGTGGAGGATCCCGAGGTGGAGAAGAACATGTCGACCTTCATCCTGATTCTCCAGGGCCTTCCCATGGACAGGGCTCAGGCCGACATGGCCCGTCTCTTCCGGCAGATAGAGGACAAGCAGGCCGCCGACACCTCTTCGCTGGTGTATCTCCGCATGACGGAACTCGTGTCGAAATATCTCTACGACCCCAACTCCCCGCTGCGCAGCGAGGATTTCTACCTTCCGTTCGTGGAGGGGCTCGCCAAGTCCCGCTTCACCGACGACGCCCGCCGTCCGGGCTATGAGTTCGAGCTCCGGATGTGCAGCCTCAACCCCTACGGCAGCAAGGCTCCCGACTTCGGCTTCGAAGACGCCGCCGGGCGCCGTTCCGACCTCTATTCGGTCGAGGCCGACTACACCATGCTGTTCTTCAGCAACCCTGGCTGCCACTACTGCCAGGAGATAATCGAGACCATAGGCGGCCGGCCATACGTCGACGACCTGATCGCCGACGGGGCGCTCGCCATAGTCAACATCTATATCGACGGGGAGGTGGACAAGTGGAGGGAGTATGTCGGCATGTATCCCGACAACTGGGTCAACGCCTACGACTACGCCCAGAGGATAAACGACGAACAGCTCTATTTCGTGAGGGCCATTCCCTCGCTCTACCTGCTCGACTCCGACAAGAAGATAATATTCAAGGACGCGCCGCTCGAAAGGGTGCTGCAGTTCTTCGACAACCTCGTAAACTACGGACGATGAGACAGTATCTGGACCTGCTTCGCGAGATAATGGACAACGGCACGGTCAAGACCGACCGCACCGGAGTCGGCACAAAGAGCATCTTCGGCCATCAGATGCGCTTCGACCTCGGCGAGGGCTTCCCCCTGCTGACCACCAAGAAGGTGCATCTGAAATCGATAATCTACGAGCTGCTGTGGTTCATCAGCGGCAGCACCAACGTGCGCTGGCTGCAGGACCACAAGGTGACCATCTGGGACGAGTGGGCCGACGAGAACGGCGACCTCGGCCCTGTCTACGGGCATCAGTGGCGCAGCTGGCCTGCTCCCGACGGGCGCACGATAGACCAGCTCTCGCAGGTGATAGACCAGATACGCAACCATCCGGACTCCAGGCGCATGATAGTCACGGCGTGGAACCCGGGCGAGATCGACAGGATGGCCCTGCCTCCCTGCCACTGTCTGTTCCAGTTCTACGTGGCCGGAGGGAAGCTGTCCTGCCAGCTCTACCAGCGCAGCGCCGACACCTTCCTCGGAGTGCCGTTCAACATAGCCTCTTACGCACTGCTGACCATGATGATCGCCCAGTGCTGCGGGCTGCAGCCCGGGGAGTTCATCCACACCACCGGCGACACGCACATCTACCTCAACCATTTCGACCAGGTGCGCGAGCAGCTTTCCCGCGAACCGCGCCCCCTGCCCCGCATGGTCCTGAATCCCGAGGTCAGGAGCGTGTTCGACTTCAGATATGAGGATTTCACGCTGGAGGGCTACGACCCCTGGCCGGCCATCAAAGCACCTGTGGCGGTATGACGACATGCATGATAGCGGCTGTCGCCGACAACGGGGCGATCGGGGTGCGCGGAGGTATGCCATGGCACATAGGCGAAGACCTGAAATATTTCAAGCGCGTGACCATGGGCAGTCCGGTGATCATGGGCAGGGCGACCTTCGAGTCGCTCGGCAGGCCGCTTCCCGGACGCACCAACATAGTCCTGAGCCGCAGCCGCAGGGATTTCCCGGAAGGGGTGGTCTGCGTGCATACGCCCCAGGAGGCGCTGCATGAAGCGGAGAAGGCTCTGACGGCAAGCGGATGCTGCTGCGAGCCGGAGCAGGAAGGCAGGTGTTTCGTGATAGGCGGCGGAAAGGTGTACGCGCGGATGATGGATGATGCCGACAGGCTCTATCTGACCCACGTCCACACAGTGGTGGAAGACGCCGACGCCTTCTTTCCGGAGGTCGACCCGGGAGCCTGGCGGGAAGTCTCCCGTTCGGAGACCATGACCGACGGGAAAAGCGGGCTCGGCTTCGAGTTCGCGGTCTACGACAGAATCAGGTAGCTTCCGTCGGAACCCTGTTCCGGGAACGATGCGGTCCGCACGGGCGGACCTTGCCTTATAGAACGAAAAAACTGTTATTGATATGGCACCTAGAGAAAACTTCAGCAGCCGGCTCTCCGTGATAGTGGCGATGGCCGGCTCGGCGATAGGACTCGGCAATATCTGGCGCTTTCCCTATCTGGCCGGCGAGCAGGGCGGGGCGACTTTCGTGTTCGCCTACATCCTTGCCACTCTGTTCATAACTCTCCCGCTCTTCCTGTCGGAGATCATCATCGGAAGGAGGAGCCGGAGCAACGCCCGCGACGCGATGGGCGTGCTGGCCCCGAAGAGCAGATTCTGGAAGAATATCGGCATACTTGCCGTCCTGATACCCATAATCATCAATTCCTACTACAGCGTCATCGGCGGCTGGTCGCTCGACTATATGATAAAGTCGATGACTCCCGGCTTCTTCCACGCTTCGCCCGGGGAGGTCAGCCGGGTGTTCTCGGATTTCATCTCCTCTCCCTGGGAGCCTATAGCGATGCACCTCGTGTTCCTCGGCATCTCGGTGCTGGTGGTCGCCCGCGGAGTGAAGACCGGAATCGAGAAGTTCAGCAAGATCATCCTGCCGGTGCTCTTCGTGCTCGTGATAGTGATAGCCGTCTATTCCATAAGCCTTCCGGGTGCGATGGCAGGCGTCAGCTATCTGTTCAAGCCGGATTTCAGCAAGCTCACCCCGGAGACCTTCGCCTACGCGATGGGCCAGAGCTTCTACTCGCTGTCGGTGGGAATGGGTGCGATCATCACCTACGGCTCCTACGTGCGCAAGGAGGAGAATATCATGGTTTCCAGCGCCTGGACGGGGATTTCCGACCTCGTGTTCGCGCTGCTGGCAGGACTTGCGATAATGCCGGCGGTGTTCGCCGCCGGAATCGAGCCCGGCTCAGGTCCCGGCCTGATCTTCCAGAGCGTGCCCTACATCTTCGCCGAGATGGGTTCGGGCGTGCCGCTGCTGAGCGCCGTGATCTCCACCCTGTTCTTCCTCGCGGTGGTGGTGGCGGCCATGACCTCGTGCGTGTCGCTCATAGAAGTGGGCGTCGCCTGGCTGATGGAGCGGTTCAATCTCCGGAGGTCGGCGGCCTGCAAATGGATATTCCTGGTGTGCGGAGTCCTCGGAGTGCTGTGCTCCCTGTCCTTCGGACCTCTCAATGACCTGCATATCGCCGGACGCACCCTGTTCGACTTCTTCGACTGGGCTTCGTCGAACATCCTGCTGCTCCTGATGGGCCTGCTCGTGGTGATTTTCGTGGGCCATGTGATGAAGAAGGCCGACGTGCGCGACGAAATCACGAATTCCGGCGGATTCAAGGGGAACTTCCGTCTGTTCGGGATATTCTATTTCCTCGTGCGCTGGGTCTGCCCCGTGGCCGTGCTGGTGATATTCTTCTTCAATTTCCTAGGATAGCCCCAGCTCCTGCTTCATCTTGCGGAGCAGGTCGAAGGCCTGCATCGGGGTCATGTTGTTGAGGTCGGCCTCCTCGAGCTGCCGGCGTAGCGACGAGAGGGTGGGGTCGTCGAGCTGGAAGAGCGAGAGCTGGAGGCCGCCGTCCTCGTCGACCGACATGCTGTCCATGTGCTTCTCGCGCAGCTCGAGTTCGCGCAGGGTGCGCTCGGCGGATTCGATGACCTCGCGGGGCATGCCTGCGAGCCTGGCCACGTGGATTCCGAAACTGTGGGCGACTCCTCCCGGCTCCATCTTGCGCAGGAAGATCACGTTCCTGCCCTCCTCCTTGACCGCTATATGGTAGTTCTTCACTCTCGGGTACAGCTTCTCGAGGTCGTTGAGCTCGTGGTAGTGGGTGGCGAACAGGGTCTTGGCCCCCTTGCCGGAGCCGTGGATATATTCCACGAGGGCGCGGGCTATCGACATTCCGTCGTAGGTCGAGGTGCCGCGTCCGATTTCGTCGAGCAGCACGAGCGAGCGGGCGGAGAGGTTGTGCATGATCATCGAGGTCTCCAGCATCTCCACCATGAAGGTGGATTCGCCGCGGGAGATGTTGTCGGTCGCGCCCACCCGGGTGAAGATCTTGTCGAACCAGCCCATCCTGACACTGGCGGCCGGAACGAAGGAGCCGATCTGGGCCATCAGCACGATCAGCGCGGTCTGGCGCAGCAACGCCGACTTTCCGGCCATGTTGGGGCCCGTGAGTATGATTATCTGGTCGCCCTTGCTGTCCATGCTGACGTCGTTGGGCACGTATTCCTCGCCGGGGGCCATCAGGGTTTCGATCACGGGATGGCGGCCGGCCCTTATGTCGAGAGCCGCGGACTTGTCGACCACAGGCCGGCAGTAGTTCCGGTCGGACGCCTGCTGCGCGAATCCCTGGAGCACGTCGAGGCGCGCGATTATGCTGCAGTTCTCCTGAATGTCGCGTATGGATTTCTGTACGTCCTGTATCAGCTGCGAGTACAGGCGGCTTTCGGTCTCGTAGATGGTGGCTTCGGCGCCGAGTATCTTCTCCTCGTATTCCTTGAGTTCGGGGGTTATGTAGCGCTCGGCGTTCACGAGGGTCTGCTTGCGTATCCACTCGGGAGGGACCCTGTCGCGGGAGCTGTTGCGGACTTCGATGTAGTAGCCGAAGACGTTGTTGTAGCTTATCTTTAGCGCGCTGATTCCGGTCCTCTCGATCTCTCTCTGCTGCATCTGGAGCAGGTATTCCTTGCCTCCGCGGGAGATCTCCCTGAGCCGGTCGAGTTCAGGGTTCACGCCTGCGGCTATCACATCGCCCTTTCCTATCTGGCCGGCCGGGTTTTCGTCGAGGGTCTCCGTGATGCGGCGGAAGACCTCGCGGGTGTTGCGCATGTCGGCGGCCAGCTTGTCCAGGGCTTCGACACCGCTTCCGGAGCAGAGGTCTCTGATGGGCTCCATGCGGCTGAGGGAGCGTCCGAGCTGGAGCATCTCGCGGGGTAGTATCTTTCCGGTGGCCACTCGGGAGATGGTGCGCTCGAGGTCGCCGGTGCCGCTTATCTGAAGCTGAATTTCGGACAGTATGTCAGGCTTGTCCAGGAAATGCTGCACTATGTCGTAGCGGGCGTCGAGCTGACGGATGTCCATTATCGGCATCGCGAGCCACTGGCGCAGCAGACGCGAGCCCATGGGCGAGCAGCAGCGGTCTATGGTGTCCACGAGCGAGACTCCGTCCCGTCCGGACGCGCTCTGGAAGATTTCCAGATTGCGGACGGTGAACTGGTCCATCCAGACGAACTTCTCCTCGTCGATGCGGGAGATCGAACAGATGTTCCTGAGTCCTGCGTGCTGGGTCTGTTCGAGATAGGCGAGCAGGGCGCCGGCAGAGCGGACGGCGAGCGGGAAGCGCTCCACGGCGTAGCCCTTGAGGCTCCTGACCTGAAGCTGCGTGCAGAGTTTCTCCACTGCGGCGTCGTAGACGAAGGCCCATTCGTCGAGGCTGGTGATGTAGTAGTCGCCGAATCTCTCCTTGACCGCCCTGGCCACGTCTTTCTGGACCACGAGCTCTTTCGGCCTCAGTGAGGAAAGCAGGGTGGCGATGTAGTCGGTGCCGCCCTGGGCGACCTGGAAGGTTCCGGTGGACACGTCGAGGAAGGCGGCCCCGCACTGGTGACCCTCGAAGCTCAGCCCAGCCAGGTAGTTGTGCTCCTTCTGCTCGAGCATGGATTCGCCGAAGGCTATTCCGGGAGTCAGGATTTCCGTGACCCCGCGCTTCACCAGCTTGGTCTTCGCGAGGGCCGGGTCTTCGAGCTGGTCGCAGACGGCCACCTTGTAGCCGGCCTGCACGAGCTTGTGGAGGTAGCTGTCGATGGCATGGTGGGGGAATCCGGCCATCTCGACCTTCCCCTTGTCGCCGTTGGAGCGCCTGGTGAGCACGAGGCCGAGCACCTTGCTGGCCAGCACTGCGTCGTCGGAGTAGGTCTCGTAGAAATCGCCCACCCTGTAGAGCAGCACCGCCTCGGGATGCTGGGCCTTGATGCTGAAATACTGTTTCAGCAGCGGCGTGTCTTCTGCCTGTTTCGCCATGGTCCTGCAAAGTTACAATTTTGCTCAACCTTGCGGAAATAAATTTTATAAGGTATTTTTGAAAGTTCAAAACATTTCGGAAATCTGGATGAAACGCCTGCTGATAATCACCTATTACTGGCCGCCGACCGGAGGGTCGGGGGTCCAGCGCTGGGTCAAATTCAGCAAGTATCTCCCGCAGTACGGCTGGCAGCCCGTGATCTACACTCCGGAGAATCCGGAACGGCTCGCCTGCGACGAAAGCCTGCTCGGCGACGTCCCCGAGTGCGCTGAAATCATACGCACCCGCATCGTGGAACCCTACGGCATATACCGCCGCCTGGTCGGCAGGAAAGGCGGGCGGACGGAGGTGAATCCCGTCAGCGGCGGCCGCAAGAGCCTGATGCAGCGCCTTTCGCTCTGGGTGCGGGGAAATTTCTTCATTCCGGATCCGAGAGTGTCCTGGGTGCGTCCGTCGGTCAGGTTCCTCAAGCGCTATCTGCGCGAGCATCCGGTCGACGCGGTGGTGACCACCGGGCCTCCCCAGTCCATGCATCTGATAGGCCTCGGTCTGAAGAAGGCGCTGGGCGTCAGGTGGCTGGCGGATTTCCGCGACCCCTGGACGGAGATATTCTACTACAAGCATCTCGGGCTCGGAAAGTTCGCCGACAGCAGGCATCACCGCCTGGAGAGGCAGGTGCTCGACTCCGCCGACACGGTAATTGCGGTGACTCCTTACGTGCGGGACGACTTCCGGCGCCGCACGGCCACTCCAGTGGCCCTGATAACCAACGGCTTCGACGAAGACGACTTCGCCGGCAGGACGCCTGCGCACCACGAGGGCAGGTTCACGATAGTCCATACCGGGCTGTTCGCCGCCGACGGCAATCCCCTGAACCTCTGGGACGCGCTTGCCGGGAAATGCGCCGAGGACCCCGCATTCGCCGCAAGGCTTCAGATCCGGCTCGCCGGCAAGACCGACGCCGAGATCGTCGAGGCGATACGCTCGCGCGGTCTGGGTGACAAGCTCGTGGACCTGGGGTATCTGCCCCACGACGAAGTGGTGGCCGAGCAGCTTGGCGCCGACGTGCTCATACTTCCGCTCAGGAGGGAGCCGGAATACGCGAAGGTGCTTCCCGGCAAGATTTTCGAATACCTCGCCTCCGGCCGGCCGGTGCTCGGCATAGGTCAGGAGGACGGGGCGGCCGCCGAGGTGCTCCGGGATTCCGGGGCCGGGGAGATGTTCGGCTGGGACCGTCGCGACGGTCTGATAGAATTCATCTGCGCCGCAAGGCGTCAGAAAAGCAACATAGAGAAATATTCCCGCCGCGTGCTGACGGGCAAACTGCTTGAATTGTTATGAGAAAGAAGATACTGCTTTATTTGTGCACCATTCTCGGAATGCTTGTCCTGGCCTATGCCTACGTACCTCAGGTGCTCGACGGCAAGATAGTCAACCAGAGCGACATCTCGGGCTGGCAGGGCATGTCGAAGGAGATGATGGACTGGAACGCGGCCCATCCCGACGACCCCACCGCCTGGACGGAATCCATGTTCGGCGGCATGCCCACCGCCACCATCCACGCGCCCACCGACGGCGACTGGACCCAGAAGATCTACGATTTCCTGCTCACCGGGCGCAGACCGGCGACCTACCTGTTCATCTCGATGCTGGGCGCCTGGCTGCTGATGCTCGCCTTCGGAGTGCATCCTCTGGTGGCGGTCGGCGGCGCCGTGGCCATGACCTTCTGTTCCTACAACCTGCAGATAATCCAGGTGGGCCATAATACCAAGATGCAGGCCATAGCCTTCCTGCCCTGGGTGCTCGCCGCACTGGTCTATACCTACAACGCCGCGCTCAAGAAGAAGAGATGGCTGCCCTGGTGCGCCTTCGGTGCCGCGATGTTCGCGCTCTTCGTAAGTTTCCAGGTCAAGGCCAACCATCCGCAGATAACCTACTATCTGGCCATCATGATAGTGCTCTATGCGCTGATGCTGCTCGTCTGGCTGCTCTGGCGCAGGGAGCGCCGCGGTCTTCTCGGCCGTTTCTTCGCCGCCTCCGGCCTGCTGCTCGTGCTTGGCTGCACCGGAATAGCGACCAACGCCATAAAGCTGCTGCCCACCCTTGAATATACTCCGTACTCCATGCGAGGAGGCAGCACCGCCGACGCCGACGGCGACAAGGAGACCAGGGGGCTGGATCTGGATTATGCGACCGCCTGGTCCTACGGCTGGGAAGAACTGCCCAACCTTCTGATACCCAACTTCAACGGCGGTTCTTCGTCGGGTTCGGTGGATCCCGACAAGTCTGAGACCATAGCCCTGCTGGAGTCGGCCGGGCAGCCCGGGGCCCGCTCGCTCGCCGACGCTCTTCCCCTGTACTGGGGCCCCCAGCCCTTCACCGCCGGACCGATGTACATGGGCGCGGTGACGATTTTCCTGTTCGTGCTGGCCCTGTTCCTCTACAAGGGCAAGGAGAAGTGGTGGATGGTGGTGTGCACGGTGCTGGCGGTGTTCCTGGCGCTCGGAAGCCATTTCATGTGGTTCACCAGGCTGTTCTACGACTTCGTCCCGCTCTACAACAAGTTCAGGACGGTGTCGATGGCGCTGGTGGTGCTTCAGTTCACCCTGCCGCTGCTCGGCTTCCTGGCTCTCGACAAGGTTCTCAAGGACGAGAATTCCGCCGCGGAGTTCAGGAAGAAGGGTCTGTGGGCCTTCCTGATTACCGGGCTGTTCTGCCTGCTGTTCGTGGTGTTCCCCTCTCTTGCCGGAACCTTCAGCGGAAGTTCGGACGCCGGCCAGCCTGACATCCTGGTGGAGGCCCTGCAGGCCGACAGGAAGCAGCTGCTCGTCTCCGACGCATTGCGCTCGCTGCTGCTCATCGCCGCCGCATACCTGATTCTTCTATGGGGAGTCTCCGGCTTCAGGAAGAACTCCGCAAAGGCCGCAATTACCGGCAATGCCGCGTTCGTACAGCGCCGCACGGCCGTGCTTCTGGTCTGCATACTCGCGCTCGGCGATCTCTGCCTTGCAGGCAAGCGCTACCTGAACGCCGACGACTTCATCACGCCGAGGAACTTCCAGAGCCAGTTCGACAAGCGTCCGGTCGACGAGGCCATACTCTCCGACCCGGACCTCTCGTACCGCGTGCTGGACCTGACGGTCAACGTGTTCAACGACTCTCATCCCTCATACTGGCACAAGAACATCGGCGGCTACTCGCCCGCCAAGCTCCAGCGCTACCAGGAGTTCATCGAAAGCACCCTGACTCCGGAGATCAACGAACTCTTCTCGGCGATTTCCGCGGCTGGAACCGTCCAGGAGGCCGAGGAGAACATGCCTTATCTCGAAGGGCTCGCGAAGATGAACTGCCGCTACATAATCATCGCCGACGACCTGGCGCTCAGATACCGGCACGCTGCCGGCAACGCATGGTTCGAGCCGACGGCATCCGCGGATGATGCTGATTCCGCTGCGGGCGGCAGCATAGAGCTGACCTCCTACGCCCCCAACGAGCTGCGCTATGCGTACAGCTCCGCAGAAGGCGGGAAGGTTGTGTTCAGCGAGGTCTATTATCCTGTGGGCTGGACGCTGACGGTCGAGGATACCGGTGAGCTGCTGCCCATCGAACTGGAGGGTGACATTCTGCGCAGCGCGGTCGTGCCCGCCGGGGAGCACACGCTCGTGATGCGCTTCGATCCTCCTTCCTACAGGACAGGCGAGGCGGTGTCGCGCGCAAGTTCGATAGCTATCGTGCTCGTGGTGCTGCTTGCCGCCGGCTTTGTGGCCGTGCCGGCTCTATCCGGAAAACGGAAATAGAGTGTTTCCCGGTTGCTGCAAGGTTTAGTCGGAATGAATAAGAGGATGCCATGTCAAAACAAGGGTTCATTCTGCGGTACCTGTTGATCATCAGGATAATACGGAACAATCGTTACATTTCGCTTCCGGAACTTATACGCAGAGTCGAAGACGGCCTGGGGTATTATGATGATGCTGACGATGTCGGAGTCTCCCGCAGGACGATTCTGCGTGACCTGCGGGAAATCCGCTCAGGGATGAATATCAGCATAGAGTATTCGCGGACGGAGAATGGCTATTACATACCGGACGACGAAGACCAGTTTTCTGACATCGAAAGGGTTTTGGAGCAGTATGACCTGCTGACGTCGCTTCGCGCCCGTGAAGAATTGTCCGAGTTTGTGTTTCCGGAAAAGCGCAAGCCCCGCGGTACGGAGAATCTGTCTCCTCTGATTCATGCGATAAAGAGGGGGTTGATCGTAGAGTTCACGTATATGAAGTTCAAGGATCCGCGCCCGAGTGTCCGGAAGGTCATGCCTTATGCCTTGAAAGAAGGCAGGGGCAGGTGGTATCTGCTTGCGGTCGAGGAAGAAGACGATGTCTGCCATGTAGGGAAAATCAAAAGCTGGGGGCTCGACCGCATACGGGATTTGAAAGTTACGGACAGGCGGTTTGTGAGAAATACTGAAATCGACCCCGAAAAGGAGTTCAGAGACGTGGTGGGCGCCTATTCGAGGGAGGACCTTCCTGTCGAGGAGGTCATACTTTCGTTTTCGCCGAAAGGCGGAAAATACATTGATGCTTTTCCCCTGCATTCGTCGCAGGAGACTTTGATCGACAATGACGAGGAATTCCGTATCCGCCTGAAAATCAAGATTACATACGACTTCAAGCAGGAACTCCTGGCGCAGAGCGATGTCCTGACCGTCATTGCTCCCGATCATCTCCGCCAGGAACTCTGCGAAGTCTACAGAAAGGCTCTGGAACGGAACGGCATCCCGGATGCGGGGGATATGTAAAGTCTCCGGAAATTTCGTATATTTGATACAAATACCGCAACGCTTCATCTTGCCTGTTGGAACCTGACAATTTCAAATTGATGCAAAAGATGAGGTCTGCTTACGCGTAGCGTGGGCTCTCCTTCCGTGCATCAAAGGTTTGTCAGGACCTCAACAGCCGAAGGGATTGCCCACGCTTTTCTGTCGGTAAAGATAGGCGGGTATAGTGCCACCGTGTGGCACCGTGAAGGGTATTTTTGCGCCGTAATGACATTAAGACTGATATGCAATGAAAGATCAAGGACATGGCAGCCACTGGGAGACAGTGCTGGGACAGGAAAGCGTCGCCGATGCTCTCCACGAAATCGTACTGAACAGCGGGGTGCTGGGGGCAAAGGATGTGCTCACACTTCTGGGCCCGACATCTGAACTTTTGGATTCGATATCTGAATGTCCTGTGCACTACATGACTATCCTTACCAACGATAACGGTGCCAATGAACTGGTGTCCGCGTATCCGTTTGCCGGTGAGGGAGCACTGCTTAGAGGACTGATTACCGACATCGAGATATGGAACAACAATGAGGAGGCGGTGGTGACCATGAAATTCGGCGAGGGTCGTGAAAAAAGTTTCTTTGCCACCGACTATCATATCAATAAGGATAAATACCGGCCCGGAAGGTATTGCGATGTCAGGCTTGCTGCCTTTGCGTACAAATGTAAGGTGGAGGATACAGGGAGGCTGTCTTTCCGGCTGGAAGGCGACGCTGCAAGCAATTTCAGGGCAAAGATTGGCGAGGACGAACATGATGAATCTCCGATTACTATTGATATGTCTGAAATGACGAGTTTGCTTCCGATAAGTGAGGATTACAAAGATGACTATCAGTTCCTGTCGCCGGTGCAGTATGTCGAAGCGTTTGAAACCATGGGTGTCCGGATGCTCTTCATCGGAATATCCGTGGATGTCGGTCTCGATGAGGGCGACAGGGTTCCTTTACCTCTTTTTGTCCGCGAATCCATATTTGACGGGGAGGACAATCCGAAGCCTGAGACAGGGGAGTCCGTAGGCGGGGCATTGTGGATGCAGGGGCATCTTGACAGGTGGTATGAAGGTCTGAAGCAGTCCGGATCCGGCTGTGACGATGATTCCTCCCAAGACACAGAGCCTTCCCGGGACTGCTCGCTGCCGACCAGAATGTCAGAGATCCTGAATGAATCGTGGAGGATATTCCGTGATACGATATCCGCGGAGAACGGTTGTGACAGGGATTCATGCTGCCGTTTTTTTGCCGATATCATCAGGCGGCAGGCATCCGGCGAGACGGGATTTTTCGTCCGGACCGATGTCTTCCCCGATTCTGCCCGTCGGAAAAAGGTGGATATAGCGTGCGGATTCGAGGCGGCGGGAAAGCCCCTGTGTTCCTGCGCTATCCTGCTGAGGTCTGTCAAGGACAATAACGCCTTCACGGGCAAGATGTTCAGGATATACAAGGACCTGCATTTCCTCGAAAGCCTCATGGAGCGGCAGGAAGAGGGCGCGTGCGGATATTCCGAATGCAGGTTCTATATGCTCACCCCTGTCGAAGCGTTCAGGAAGACGCCTGCATATAAGACCAAGTCGGAAGACTTCCCGGAGTTCGGTCTGAACCTGCCCGAAACGGCGAAATATGTCAGGTATCACGATGCCCGCGGTAGCGGAGAGAGACAGGAACTCTTCTTCAGGAAGGAATATCCCGTCAGCTGGTATACGCGGACTGGAGAACGGCCGGACTGGCATTTCCTTGAAATCGACCTCGACAAGGTCATGGACTGTATTGTCGGAGTCTATCGCGTCCACGACGACGGTGGCCTGATATATGAGCACAGCATAATATCGGAAAGAGAGTACGAAGATCTTATCGGCGGAAATTCCGATGACGGTCTCGAGGCTGCGTTCCGGCTTTCAGAGACGCCTTTCGAAAAGGCGGAGCTTCAGCCGTGGACTATTGAGAAAGGCAAGATCCTGTATGCCTCGGATATAAGAGTGGGCAATTCGGCGTCTGCCGCGATATGCGATGTCCTCAGCGATTTTCTCGCAATCAATGCTGAGGAAATGGGCGGCAGGACGTTGAGGGTAAGGATAGAGGACGGAAAACTGATAAGATATTTCTCGAAGTCGGACACGTATCGCGCTGTCGGAAAGGAAAGGCGCGGTATCGCCCTTAGGAGCCAGGTTGCCTATTATGAAACCGATACGGTAGGATTCTATTAACATTAAAAACATAATGATCATGGAAGAGTTAAAATTAGTTTCAAATGACTGTCGGTCAAGGATGGATGAAATCCTCAGCGAATCATGGAAGGTTTTCAAGTGGCAGTTTATTAACAAGGCCTTTGTGAAGGATATTGAAAATGAAGCGCCTTTTCAACTGCATTTTGCATCGATAATCAGATCGATAGGAAATATGTATGTATTGCATGGAGAGACATTCTATGTTGACTTGGAAACCAAATGGGAAAGCCATGATGATAAATCAGAGGGGAAGAAAAAATATATAGACATTACCTGCGGCTTTTATAAACTCGGTAATAGTGTACCTGAATATGCTTGTGCCATCGAACTTAAATTCAAAAGAGCGGATTACGGCGCTTTGCCTCATAACCTTTTTGCGATATATAAGGATATCAAATCCCTTGAATCGGAAGTGCTTGCGGCAGGTGATGAAGGTATGGACAAGTATTCCGAAGGACGTTTTTATTTCATTACAAATAACAACGACTACTGCCAAAAGCCTGCATATATCAATAAATCCAAACAGCAGGATAAGTATAAGTCTTTCGGACTAAACGGAGACAAGGTGGACAAGCAAGTGGTCTATCATCCCGAGAAAGGTTCGGACAAAGATAGGGTAGTGTCTTTGAATAACGAATATGGAATTTCTTGGGAAAAGTATGGAAGTGCAGAGAAGGACAGTTGGTATTTCCTTGAAATTGCTGTGGCTAAGTAGCTTGTTGTTTCTGCCGAGATATATGAGGACGAACTTGGGGACGCTCCGCTTCTGAGAGCCCGTGACGAATGGATGAACGACGGTCAGCCAATTCCTATAAGGAACGACCGTGACTTCTTCGACATTCAGAAAAAGGTGTGGGGCAAGGTGAAGGCTCACATTCACGGCTGCTACTCCGTCGAGGAACTTGAAAAGTTCAACAAGTGGTTGAAGAGTGACAGACCAGTTGAGGAATGTCCAATTTTGTAGGTCATTATATGCTGTTTATTGATTATATCCGAAGCCAAGCCGACACGGAATAATAGTGCGGAACCAGGCAAAGCATCCATGATACAGATGCCTTATTGCAGCTGAATGAAAAGCATTCAGAGTTAGCCCCGCCCGGGTTATGGTTTCAGGCAGCCGACAGGCACGACCATAATTCCGTCCTTGCGCGTGTAGGCGAACTGCCCGACAGATGTAAGAACCATAAGGAACGAGGGGCTTTTCATTTTATCGGTATCAATCCGGGCGGCCAAAGCCTTCAGCGTAGCAGCTCCCTCTTCTATGCCCGTGCTGCCTCCCAGTTTCACTTCTATCAACCCATAGCGTCCGCCACGCAGGTGCATTACCGCATCGCACTCCAGACCGCTTTTATCCCGGTAATGGTATATGGTTCCGGAGAGGGCGTCGGCATAACAGCGCAAGTCACGCACGGCCATCGTCTCGAAGAGCAGCCCCATGGTATTCAAGTCATCAAGCAAGTCGTCGGGCCCCAGCTCCAATGCAGCCACGGCTATCGACGGATCGACGAAATAACGGGTGTCGCTGCTGCGGATAGCCGTTTTCGAGCGCAGGTTAGGATTCCACGCCATGGCGTCTTCCACCACAAATATCTTTTTCAACGCCACGAGATATTCCGCGATTGTATTTTCCGACAGCCGTTCCACCTCGTTCGTCGAAATGTCCTCGGCAATAGTGGCAAGCGAAGCCTGCGAGCCTTGATGACGGGCATAGGAGCGCATAAGACGCTTCACGCGTTCCGGGCTCTTCAAGACCCCGTCCACTTTCGATACGTCCGTATGCGTTACGGCCTGATAGTATTCCGTCGCCACTAGCTGTGCAGCTGCCGCTGATTTTTTCCGGAGAGAACCGGGCCAGCCACCGCGACACATCATAAAGGCAATGTCCCTAAGTTCATGGCCAGGGGCTTTCACGGCAAAATCCGTATTCCCGTCAAACAGTTCTGTTAGGCTGACCGTGCCCTCAGACTCCCCTGACTCGAACAGGCTCATCGGGCGCATCTTCAACCACGAGAACCGTCCAGTTCCGGTATGGTGGATCTCTTCGAGTTTCTCTTTTCCTGGCGCCGCCGATCCGGTCAGGATAAACTGCCCCTCCTTGCCCCTGTGGTCTACCTCGAAGCGGACGGCATCCCACAGTTTCGGAGCCTCTTGCCACTCATCGATAAGCATGGGGGCTTCTCCCGAGAGCAACGTTCTTGGATGCAAGTCTATCATCTCCATATTCTGGCGGAACATGTCCGTGTCCGCCAGGTAAAGCACGCTTTTTGCCGCCTGTTCCGCCGTTGTGGTCTTACCGCACCATTTGGCTCCTTCGATAAGCACTGCGCCCATGGCGTCCAGTTTTTCTGCGAGTAACTTGTCGGCTATTCTCGCCCTGTAAATACTATTAGCCATCTCCTATAATTTATCAAGTCAATAATCAGATGCTAAGATAATCACAAAGCACTTATCTTCAAATAGTTTTGCTTGTAACTTTGCCATTTGGCGATATTTTGGTTGGGCGTTTGGCGTCTTTTTACTTGGTCATTTGGCGTTAAACCAATGGGGAATTTGGCGGTGAACTGTTCGTCATGCAGTGCCGTATTTGAATTTTTATAGGTTTTAGTATCAAATATTTTATAGAGTGCCGCGTTTTGACACTCAATGACCTTACCTTTGGACTGTTGATGATTCAGTTCAATTAAGGAAGTAAGGTTATGGAAAGTAAAAAGACTATTATCCCTGCGTTTTTCGCGGAAAACGGTTTGACGGCGACGTCGGCAAATCATCTTTCCAATATTGCGAAGGAAAACTACATGGCGATAGAAAGGCAGATGGCCAAGCTGGAGTTCTACAGGACGGCCGTCAGCCTCATCGGTGACAGCGAGGAGGCGGTCGTTTCGTGCGGAACCGGCCCCGAGAGGTTCTCCCAGATAAGGAAATGGGTTGAGGAGGTATGCGCATGCAAGAGCCTGATAGCGTACCTGCGCGAAGCTATCAAGGCCAAGGACAAGCTTACGATGGATTTGGATGACTATGGGGCGGAAGAGATTCATGAACTTTCCGAGAAGGAGCCGGAAAAGGAAGACCGGCTGACATTCGAGCAGGTTCTTGATTCCTGGCCGATAAAGGAGAGGAACCGATACCTTGGGCTGGAGACGAGGTGCGCGGTGATAGGCAAGTTCATACATCCAGACGGGGAATACTCGGAGGCACGGAAACATTTTACGGACAGAATGCTTTCGCCGAAAGAGCTCCACGAGAACGGCAAGGATACCCTGGTCTATTCGTATTATCCTAATATCGACGGGCAGGAAATCGATGCGCTGTTTTTCGAGCTGCAGGCCGAGCATCGCAAGGCTCAGGCCGAGCTCAACGGGATGAGGAACGAAATCAACAGACTCATCGATGAGGACTGGAGACGCAAGTCTGACGCGTGGTCGGTGGAACACGAGAAATGGTCGGAGTCAATGATAAGGCTGAAGGAGAGGATCATGAGGGAGAAAGAGGACCGGTCAAAGGAAATCGAGAATCTCAGGATAGTGATTCCGGACTCGTTGAAACCCATATACGGAAAAATCAAGGCATTATGACAAATAAGGCCGGACTGATCGCTTGCGTGAAACCGGCCTGAATGGATATGCCTGGCAGCTACGAACAGCAGAATCATAATACAGATGATTTGCTCGACTCACTTTCATCCGCCCGTCGGGTGGATATAGACGGCTGTCCCGCTTTTAACGCAATAAAATTCTTTGCTCTTGTTTTCGGTCTTGCTGCGGGACAGGTTTTTGATATCGGTATTGCTTTTGAGCTGTCAGGTATATCCAGTTTGTCTTTTTGACAATCACTCATAATTGATTTTATGGAACGGGCAAACAGAAATGAAGAGCAGATATTTGTGCCGACATTAGAAGATGAGTTTAGAAAATACCATGATCGACGAACAGGTATGATTCCGCCAAAAGGAAGCCTTACTGTTTATGCTGAAGATCTTGGTGTTCCAAAGGAAGTCCTTAAACAAGAGGAAGATTGGTATAATGACGGACAGCCCACCCCGTTTGCAGATGATGAAGAATTCTATGACGCATTGACTAAAGAGTACGGATATGTGCCGGCCCATTATAGGATGGAAGAGAAGGAGTGGTGCTTTTACGCAGAGTACAGACCTCACAAAGTTTGTGAAAATGTTATTGTGCACAGAACAGTATCAATGACCTATTGGCGTGGCTTGATGACGGTTGATTTTTATGACTATGCGGATTTGTCGTTCTATGGTGACTATTCAGAACGGATCGAAGACATTCCGATAGAGGAATTGATAAAAGCATTGAAGGTTCGAACAGAAAATGGCGTATGGCGTAAAATGAAGAAGCTGTATAATGGCAGGTCAGACGCATTCGAAAGTTTCTATCACTTTGTCAAGGAAAACGGACTGACACATAAATATGAAGTTTGGTTGCCATAATAAACCATAATGAGATTATGCTAAGTGTATATATAGGGGCAGTCAAATCTAAGGATTTCGATTATTACAAACCGTATTCCGGGCAGTATAAAGATTCCACTTACTATACTTATTGTCCTGACCGCATAATAAAGTCTGATATTGACTGTGGTTGGAACCACTTGTACTTTGCGATAATGGACGATAAAGACTCTGTGCAGACAGATTGGGGTTGTTGCGTATTGAAAAAGACGAAACGGGACTTGATACAATTTGTACGAGATAATCATACTTGGGAACCTCGGGTGCTTGAAGAAGTGATGAATACTTTGAAAGACGGTGAAGAATACCTGCTTACAGCCTTTGATGATGGTTATGAGTTGAATGATTGAAAAACATGGCGAAATATGACAATAGAAGAGACATTACAGATTGCGCTTGATGCGCACAAGGGACAGATGGACTTGGACGGTAAGCCTGCTATCCTGCATTCTATAACTGTAGGTATCATGGGAGACAATGGCGTGGAAATCAAGGCCGGTTTCCTGCACGATGTCGTCGAGGACTCGGATTTGACGCTTGATGATCTGCGCCGGAAAGGTGTGGACGATGAAGTGCTTGCTGCCTTGGAACTTCTGACCCACGACAAGACGACGGACTACTTCGAGTATGTGCATAGGATAGCCCATTCCGGAAACTACACTGCTATCCATACGAAAATCAACGATTTGAAGCACAATCTCGACCGTGGCAGGAAGTCGAACAAGAAGGCAAAGGAACTGAACGACATTGAAAAGTCGGAACGCCTTGCCAAAATCAACGAGAAGCACCAGAAGGCCTTAGAGATTTTCGGGTATATGCCGTTGTATGACGATGGGCGTTCGAGAGATGGCCAGCCTGTGCCTATGTTCAGTCGCAGCTTTTCATCGAAAGAAGGTGTGCGGTGACGCCAAGCGCTATGACGGCAAGCAGTATCCTTATCCATGTCACGTCGACCACGGCTATGGATATGCCTATGGTCAGCAGAGTCGTGGATATTGAAATGACTTTCGTCCGCCGGCTGACCGCCCGCTTTTCATAGTAGTTCCGCACGATGTTGCCGAAGAACCGGTTGTCCATCACCTTGCGGTAGAGCCTGTCGCTGCTCTTGAGGTAGCACCATGCGGTGAGCAGGTAGAACGGCGTCGTGGGCAGCACGGGAAGGAAGATTCCCAGTGTTCCGAGAATCAGGGAGAGTGTCCCGAGTGCGGTCAGCAGCAGTTTCATCTGCCGGAAATCATTCCGGTCAGTGCTATGAAGTCCTCTACCGAGAGCCTTTCCGCCCTGAGGTCGAATGTCGGGTCGGAACTGTCGAAGCCTTCCGGCAGTATGGGCTTCAGGGCGTTGCGCAGGGTCTTGCGACGCTGGTTGAAGGCCGTCTTGACGGTCTGGCGGAAAAGTTTCTCGTCGCAGGGAAGTTCCGTCCTGGAATTGCGCCTCAGGCGTATCACCGCCGAGCGCACCTTTGGCGGCGGAGCGAAGGCTCCGGGTTCCACCGAGCAGATGTATTCGATGTCGTACCATGTCTGGAGCAGCACCGAGAGTATGCCGTAGGTGCGGCTGCCGGGCTTTTCGGCAATGCGGTCGGCGACTTCCTTCTGTATCATGCACACGATTTCGGGGACCCTGTCCCTGTCGTCGAGAATCTTGAAGAAGATCTGCGAGGAGATGTTGTAGGGCAGGTTGCCGATGATGCGGTACGGACCCTTGAAGAGTTCGTGCATGTCGAGTTTCAGGTAGTCGGCGAGGTGGAGGCGCCCCTGCATTCCGGGGAAGTGGGTGAGCAGGTAGGCCGCCGCCTCTTCGTCCAGCTCCACGAGCTTCAGGTCGATGTCCTCCCGTTCGAGAAGGTATCTGGTCAGCACGCCGGTGCCAGGTCCGATTTCAAGCACATCCCTGACGCTTCCGGCGGAGAGAGCGTCCACGATGGTCCGTGCTATCCTCTGGTCGGTCAGGAAATGCTGGCCGAGGGCCTTTTTTGCGCGGACTTCCATCTATGCCGCCTTTTCCGCGAGTCTGGCCGCGAGTTCCATGAATGCGACCCCGTCGGGGCCGGTTCCGAGGGCCGCCGGTTCTCCCTGGTCGCCGCTTTCGCGGATGCTCTGCACCAGGGGAATCCTGCCGAGCAGCTCCACTCCGAACTGCTCCGCGAGCCTTGCTCCTCCGTCCTTTCCGAAGATGTAGTATTTCTCGTCGGGGTGCTCCGCGGGAGTGAACCAGGCCATGTTCTCCACGAGGCCGTAGATCTGACGGTTCACATTCTCGTTGCGGAACATGTTGATTCCCTTCTCCACGTCGGCGAGTGCCACGTTCTGGGGAGTCGTGACTATCACGGCCCCGTCGACGGGGATGTCCTGGATAAGGCTGATGTGGATGTCGCCCGTTCCGGGAGGCATGTCGATGAGCAGAAAGTCAAGTTCGCCCCAGCGGACCTGGAGAATCATCTGCTTGAGAGCGTTGCATGCCATCGGGCCGCGCCATATCAGGGCCTGCCCCTTCTGGGCGAAATAGCCGATGGACATCCATTTCACTCCGTATTTCTCTATGGGGAGGATGAGTTCCTTGCCGTCGTTCTCCTCGGCCAGGGGCGTCATGCCCTCGGTTCCTGTCATCGTGGGCACGGAGGGGCCGTAGACGTCGGCGTCGGCCAGCCCCACCTTGTAGCCCGCCCTTGCGAGGGCGCAGGCGAGGTTCACGGCCACCGTAGACTTGCCCACCCCGCCCTTTCCGGACGCCACTCCTATGATGCGGCGCACGCCGGCGATCTGGTCGAGGTCGAGCTCGTTGATGTTCTTCTTCGGCTTCGGAGTCACTTCATCCACCACGATGGTCGCTACTTCCGACCTGACTTCGGAGGGCAGATGGCGTATCAGCGACGCCCTGGTGCTGCCTATGAGATATTCCGCAAGCGGGTCGCGGCGCTTTGGGAAGGCCAGCGTGACCTTGACCCCTTCTTCGCCGATGTCGATCGCGTGGACCATTCCCAGCTCGACTATGGTCTTGTCCTGCCTCCCGGGGTGTCTCACCTCCTGGAGAGCGAGCAGTATGTCTTCTCTCGTCGTCATTATCTCACGATGTTCATTTCATCGAGCAGGCGTCCGGCGCCTCCGAACTTGTCGAGAATCAGCAACACGTAGCGTATGTCCACGCAGATGCATCTCTGGAGCTCAGGCTCGAAGATCACGTCTCCGCTCATCGCCTCCCAGTTGCCGTCGAAGGCGAGGCCCACGAGATTGCCGTCGGCGTCCATCACCGGGCTGCCGGAGTTGCCTCCCGTGATGTCGAGGTTGGTGAGGAAGCAGGTCACGAGCTCTCCCTTGTCGTTGGCGTAGTCGCCATAGTCGGCTTCGGCGTAGATTTCCTTTAGCTTGTCGGGAACGCGGAACTCGTAGTTGCCGGGCTCCTCCTTCTCGATCACGCCCTTGAGGGTCGTGTAGTATTTGTAGACCACTCCGTCGCGGGGCTCATAGCCCTTGACGGTGCCGTAGCTGAGGCGGCAGGTCATGTTGGCGTCGGGGTAGTTGGGCTCGTCGGCGGTCCATTCGAGCAGGGCGGCCGCGTAGGTCTTGGCGGGCTCCCTGAGGGCGTCGGCGGCGTCGCTCACGGTCGAGTAGAGTTCGATTGCCTTGCTCTGTATCTCGTCGTCAAGGATTCGTGCGGGGTCTTCGGAGAGGTTCCTGCCTTCAGCCCTGGCTGCGGCTAGCTTCTCGGGCGAGGTGAATACGCTCTCCCTGAAAAGCTGCTCCACCTTGAGCGAGTCGATGTCTATCCTGTCCTGTTCGTCGACGTTGTCGAGGTAGTGTTTCACGAGGGCGAGGGCGACCTTCCTGTCCACTTCGGCGTCGTAGTCCTTGTAGGGGTCGGCTGCGGCGCTGCGGGTGAGCTGGAGGAGTTCGATTTTCATCAGGGTCTCGTTGAGCAGGGTGTAGGCCCTGTAGTCGCGGGCGCGCATGTCCATGATTGCGGCGATCTCGGAAACGGCTCCGCCGTATTTCTTGACGCGGCTATTCTTCGCCTCGATCCACGATGCGAGCTCCGCCTCCTTTTCTTTCTGGCGTCCGATCACGTCGAGCTTCGCGAAGGCGTCGCGCATGCCTATCCACTTCTTCCAGCCGTTGGATGAGCTGGCGTATTTGCTGGCATACTGCAGGCTCACCTTGTCGTCGGCGCGCATCTCGTCCCAGAGCACGTCCTGGCGCACGGTCCTGGCGTCGATGCGGATGTCGTTGATCGCGAGCATGTCTTCAAGCTGCGCTGCGGTCTGATACCTCTGGGTGCTGCCGGGATAGCCCATGACCATCACGAAGTCGCCCTCCTCGACCCCCTTGAGCGAGATGTTCAGGAACTGGCGGGGCTGCAGGGGGACGTTGTCCTCGGAGTAGGACGCCGGTTCGTTGTTCTTGCCGGCGTAGACGCGGAACATCGAGAAGTCGCAGGTCTGGCGGGGCCACATCCAGTTGTCGGTCTCGCCTCCGAATTTTCCGAGCGATGCGGGAGGAGCTCCGACAAATCGCACGTCGCGGTAGATCTTGTAGACCACCAGATACTGGACGTTGTCGTTGAAGAAGCTGACTATCTGGGCGTTGCAGTAGGGGTTCTCCTCCTCTGCCTTCTTGATCAGCTTTTCGCGGGCCTTGTCGTTGCGCACCTTGCCGGTGACGTCGGTCATGGACTGCAGGAACTTGACAGTGAGTCCGGGCACGGGAATCTCTTCTTCGAGGCTTGTCGCCCAGAAGCCGTCCTCCAGATAGTTGTGCTCCTCGCTGGAGAGGGCCTGGATGCTGCTGTAGCCGCAGTGGTGGTTGGTCACAAGCAGGCCGCTGCCGGAAATCAGCTCGCCGGTGCATCCGCCTCCGAACTGTACCACGGCGTCCTTGATGGACGAGTGGTTGACGCTGTAGATCTGCTCTGCGGTGAGGCGTGAGCCAAGGTTCTGCATGGTCTCGCTGTTGATCTTCTCAAGCAGGGGCAGCAGCCACATGCCTTCGTCGGCGCGGCTGGCAGGCAGCAGCATCAGTGCGGCTGCGAGCGACAGGAATATTCTTTTCATATATCAAACAATGTTGGTTCAAGTTCTTTCGGATGAAAGCTGCGGCGGTGCTCCGGGGTGAGCCCGTAGCGGCGTATCGCCTCGATGTGCTCCCTGGTGGGGTAGCCCATGTTGTGCTCCCATCCGTACTGCGGATATTGCTCCGCAAGCCTGCGCATGTGTTCGTCTCTCCAGGTCTTCGCGAGCACCGAAGCGGCGGCTATGCTCAGGTAGGTGGCGTCGCCCCTGACCACCGTGGTGTAGGGCAGCCCGTCGAAGGGGTGGAAGCGGTTTCCGTCTATCAGCAGGTAGTCGGGTCTGCGTCCTAGCTTCCTCACGGCGCGCTGCATCCCGGCGATCGAGGCTTCGAGAATGTTCATCTCGTCGATCTCGGCGGCGCTCACGGCTTCCACGGCCCATGCCACGGCTTCCCGCTCTATCGTCTCGCGCAGCAGTTCCCTGGCCTTGCGCCCCATCTTCTTCGAGTCGTTGAGGAGAGGGTGGCGGAAGTCGGCCGGGAGAATGACTGCGGCGGCGAAGACCGGACCGGCGAGCGGACCGCGCCCGGCCTCGTCACATCCGGCCTCGGCGAGTTCCGGACGGACTGGTCCCAAAAGGTGGTTTTCGCGTGGCATAAGCCACAAAGTTAGTCATTTTTGTGGAGTTGGCTCAACAGAAAGTTATTTGTTTCCGAAAGAGTCTTGATCGCCCTCTCGTTGGTCCTGATGACTCTTTCCGCCGCTTCGAGCTTCTCGACGACCGTCGACAGCCTCTGCTCATATTCTCTGATGATGGCGCGTTTTTCTTCTTCGGCCGAATTTCCGGCATTATCATTGAGAAGATTCTCGCACTGGAATCCGTAGAGAATCTCTTCCTCGGAGACATTGAAATACGAGGCGAGTTTCTCCAGCGTCTTGCAGAAGATTCTGGTCTTCCCTGTTTCGAAGTTGATGTATGTGGTGCGCCCTATTCCGAGTTCATCGGCCATGGAGGTCTGGGAGAATCCTGAATTTTCGCGGAATCTGCGGATATTTGCGTGCAGTTTGTCAGAGTCCATAATAGTTCCGGAGCGGTTTTCTCCAAAACTAAACAATGACGGACAAAGCGCCGGTACGGATTTTCGGCACAATGTTCATAAAAAACGTACAAAAAGCATAAAAAACAGACATTTCTTTGTTTCGTGGGACGAAATATGCCGGTTTCGAGTTGCTTTTTTGTGCGCAAGTGTACAACTTTGATAGACAAAAGGCGGAAAATATGGACAGACTTGAGAAAATCTACGAAGAGTTCGGCGTGATGATGAACGAGGACCGCATCTACGAGGATGAGACTGTGAGCTACGAGGACATCTGCCGCGGGCTCGGCGTGGCTCCGTCCGCCCTCGACGGGATTCTCATGCGCGAACTGGGCTATACCGGCGAGCAGCTGATCGAGGAATACCGCAGGTCGGGACGATGACGACGAGGCGGCGGCCCGGATTTCAGAATAATAAGTTGGCCCGGATCTCAAATCCGGGCCATCTTCGTGTTATAGTCCTGGCACTCTCGGCCGTTTCCGGTTCCTAGCCTTCTGCAGCTTCTGCGGCGGCGTATTCCTCAAGCAGCTTGTTCTGGACGTCGCCGGGAACAGGCTGATAGTCTGCGAACTCCATGGAGAAGGTCGCGGAGCCTGAAGTCAGCGAGCTCAGCGCGGTGGAGTAGCGGTAGAGCTCGGCGAGGGGCACGCGGGCCTTGAGGATAGAGAAGCCCTTGTCCGCTCCCATGTCGCCGAGTATTCCGCGGCGGTTCTGGAGGTCGGACATCACGGCGCCCTGGTACTCGGCGGGGGTCATCACCTCCACGTTGTAGATGGGCTCCATGATTTTGGGGCCGGCGTTGCGGAACGCCTCCTTGAAGGCGTTGCGGGCTGCGAGCACGAAGGAGATTTCGTTGGAATCCACGGGGTGCATCTTTCCGTCGTAGACATAGACGCGGATGTCGCGCGCGTAGGATCCGGTCAGAGGGCCTTCGGTCATCTTTTCGTTGATTCCCTTGAGAATCGCCGGCATGAAGCGGGCGTCGATGGCTCCGCCGACCACGCAGTTGTAGAATTCCAGCTTTCCGCCCCACTCAAGGTCGTAGGACTCCTGGGTCTTGATGTTCATCACCTGGTCCTTGCCGTTGATCTTGAAGGTCTTGGGAGCGTCGACGCCTTCCTCGTAGGGGCAGATGAGCATGGAGACTTCTCCGAACTGTCCCGCGCCGCCGGACTGCTTCTTGTGGCGGTAGGTCGCGGTGGCCATCTTCGTGATGGTCTCGCGGTAGGGGATCTTCGGGGCGAAGAGCTCGACGTCGAGCTTGTATTCGTTGTTGAGAATCCACTTCACGATGTTGATGTGCTGCTCGCCGTTGCCGCTCAGAATGGTCTGGCGCAGCTCCTTGGAGTATTCCACAACCACGGTCGGGTCCTCGGAGGAAATCCTCTTGAGGGCGTCGCCGAGCTTCTGCTCGTCCTGCTGCACCTTGGCCTTGATCGCGCAGCGGTACTTGGGTGCGGGGAACTCGATCTTGTCCCAGACGAGGTTGGTGCCGGGCAGGGAGAGGGTGGTGTTGCACTTGCCGTTCTTGAGCTTGACGGTGCATCCGAGGTCTCCGGCATGCAGGGCGTTGACGGGCTCTTTCTTCTGGCCGGCGACCGCATAGATGGCGGAGAGGCGCTCCTTGTTGCCGGTCACGGGGTCTTCGAGGTCCATTCCGGCGGTGACGGTGCCGCTCATGACCTTGAAGAAGGATACTTCTCCGAGGTGGGGCTCCACGTCGTTCTTGTAGATGAACAGGGATGCGGGGCCGTTCTGATCGCACTTGGGAGCGGGAACCACGTTCTTGGTGAACTCGAGCATGCGCTTGGTTCCGATGTCCTTCTTGGCGCTCACGCAGAATACGGGATATGCCTCGCCGGCGATGATCCCGAGGTTGAGGCCCTTGCGGATCTCGTCTTCAGTGAGCTCGCCGGAGTCGAAGAATTTCTCCATCAGGGTGTCGTCGTATTCGGCGGCCTTCTCTATGAGCTTCTGACGGTAGTCCTCAGCCTTCTCGCGCAGTTCGGCGGGAATCTCGAGGTCCTCACGGGTGCCGTTCGCATCCTTGAAATGGTAGTATTTCATCATGAGCACGTCCACGAACCCGTCGAACGAGGGTCCGGGGTTCACGGGGAACTGCACGTAAACGGCCTTCTGGCCCACGGCCTCCTTGATGGACGCCTGCACGGTGTCCCAGTCGGCCTTTTCGGAGTCGAGCTGGTTGACCGCTATCACGAGGGGCAGCTGCTTGCTTTCCGCCAGACGGAGCACGTTCTCGGTTCCCACCTCGACGCCCTGTTGGGCGTTGATCAGGAGCAGACCGCTCTCGCATACCCTGAAAGCGGAGTAGGTGCCGCCGATGAAGTCGTCGGAACCGGGGGCGTCGATGATATTCACTTTTGCTCCGAGGAACTCGGCATACAGAGGAGATGCGTAGATTGAACGCTGGTTGAGCTTCTCGAGCTCCGAATTGTCGGATACCGTGTTCTTCTCTTCGACGCTGCCTCGTCTGTCGATTACCTTGCCCTCAAAGAGCATGGCTTCAGACAACGTGGTCTTGCCGGACTTTGTTGCTCCGAGAAGGACCACGTTGCGGATGTCTTTGGTTGTGTACTCTTTCATTTTCTGATTGGTTATAGTTTTATATTCTGATTCTGCTTGAATTCCAAGCGCATCATACAAATCTAATAAAATTATGGGCAAAACAAAATAAAAAAACCGCAGGATTTGTTCCTGCGGTTCCATTCTCTCTTTGCGGAGAGGACGAGATTCGAACTCGTGGTACGGTATAACCCGTACGCCGGTTTAGCAAACCGGTGGTTTCAGCCACTCACCCACCTCTCCAGGTCTTCCCTTCTGGTTTCCAAACGGGAAGGCAAAGTTACAACAAAAACTTTGTTTTGCAATACTATTTCCCGGTGAGTATCGAGAATATCTTGTTGCTCACGTCGCTGTTCTCCTGGGTGCCCGTGAATTCGCGGGAACGGGGTCCGTAGGCGAAGAGAGGCACCATTATGGGCGAATGTCCGCTGGAGGCGAAAGTTCCGGAGGCGTAGCCGTCGCCGGGGTTGCAGTGCCCGAGCGTCACGGCTCCGGTCTCATGGTCGGCGCTGATGATCACCAGCGTGTGTCCGTCCTGTTCGGCGAAGCGTATCGCGGCCTCCACGGCCTTGTCGAAGTCGAGGGTCTCCTCGACCATGCCCTTGAAGTCGTTGCCGTGCTCCTCCTTGTCGATGCGCGCGCCCTCGACCATCAGGAAGAAGCCCTTCCTGCCGCGCTCCGAGAGGTAGCGTATCGCCATTTCGGTGGTGGCGGGGAGGTAGTCGCCGCGGTCTTCGTACTGCACGCTTTCGGGCAGGTAGAGCAGCCTGTCGCTGTCCGCGACGTCCTCGTCGTCAGGAGAATAGACCACTTCGAATTCGGCTGAGATTGCGTCGCGGGTCTTCAGCGACTGGTCCTGGAAGGTCTTCTGCGAGCCTGCGGAGGCGAAGGTCAGGCAGCTTTCCGCGAGGTCCGCCCAGATCTCGGCGGTGGAGCCGCGGGCGCGCTGGTGTGCGAAGAAGGCTGCCGGAGTGGCTCCGTTGAGGTCGTCGGTGGAGAGCACCCCGCAGGCATATCCCAGAGGGGAGAGCTTCTCGGGCAGGTTCATGATGGCGACGGCGCTGGTGTCGACTCCGAGGTAGCCGTTCTTCGTCTTCTGTCCGGTGGCGTAGGCCGTTCCGGAGGCGGCGGAGTCGGTGGTGAAGTTGTCGGCCGACTGGGTGCGCACGTAGCCCATGGTCTTGAGGTTCGTCATCGTGAGTTCTCCGCCGTTGGCGTACATCGCGGCGTTGACGGCGCCCGGGCCCATTCCGTCGCCGATCAGCAGGATCACGTTGCGTACCTTGGCGTTGCTGCCGTCGTTCTTGAAGGAAGGGGTGTAGGAACCCTGTCCGGCGACGTAGGCGCTTCCGCTTACGGCCTTGATCTCACGGCGGTCCTGCGCCTGCACGGCCAGAGTCGCGGCCAGCAGCGCAATGAATATGAGTGTGAATTTCTTCATGGCTCGTGATATTGTATATCGCCTGCGAATTTATCAAAATTTCCGCCATTCCGAGCCGCGGACGTGCAATAAAAACCGCCCGCCGGACAGGTTTCCGACGGACGGTTGTTCTGAGTGCCCGGGAGGGCGCTATCTGACTTCCAGGATGTCTCCGTTGTCGCGCACTACGGCCTCCTTCCAGATGTCGGTGTAGCCGGGCTGGGTGAGTCCCTCGGGTATGCCTTCGGAGTATTCGGAGTGCAGGAAGCTACCGTCTTCGGCCTGGGCCTTCACGTTGCCGTCGATGAACTTGACGAGCAGCATCTCCTCAAGTTTTGTCCATACTTCGAACTGGTGCTGCGCGATGGCCACCGTGTATTCCGTGAGCATCCTCCTCGCCCTGTCGGTCCGGCCCTTCCCGACCAGCCTGGCGGCGGCTTCGTCGATCTGGGGAATCATCTCGTTCATCTGCTGAAGCTCGAACTTGTCGGCCATCTCCCTGACCACGGGGGCCATCTGGTCATACATCCTGTAGCAGGCGTTGGCCACGCGGTTGCACATCCAGAACTGCGAGGTGGGGCTGTAGTGCAGCATGTCCCCGTTGCCCACCCTGAGGCATTCGGGCACTTCGGTCGTGCTCACGTAGACGGGGGTGAGGTAGGAGGTCGCCGCGTCGTCGCAGCCGAACCAGAGCAGCGCGCCCACCTCGTCGGGCAGGCTGCCGCGCGACTGGGCGACGAACCAGAATCCGGTCTGCTGGGTCGCGATGGCGCGCTCGTTGGTGTAGGTCTTTCCCTCCCATTCGAATTCCATGGGCCTCCAGCGGTAGGGGAGTCCGTTGCCGCCGGCGCCGATGTCCTGGGTCATGTCCATGGGGGTGCCTTCGAAGTGGTCGCGCATCACGTCGGCCACGTCCTTCATGGTGATCTTGCGGGCGGGCTTCACGAACAGGGGCATCTCTCCGTCGAGGTCGTAGCCCATGGCGTACTCGAGCCAGTCGGAGGCGGGGCGGGAGACTTCCTGTCCGTCCTCCTCATAGGTGAAGGTGCCGTCGCAGAGGATGTTGAACGCGCTCCATGCGCGGGCGTCGCAGCCGCGGGCGCCGCCGAAGGTCAGAGGGTTGTAGGCGTCGCGGAAGCTGAATTCGGCGTCCTCGCCGTCAAACCACCCCTTCTCGCGGGCGAAGCTGATCACGTCTGGCGCATAGAGGCAGTTCTCGGGGTCGTCGAGGGGGAAGGTGGTGATGCGGGCCTGGTTGGCGTGGGCGCAGATGTAGCCGTCGGGGATTCTGCGGGCCACCCATACGATGCCCTTGTCGTCCGGCCCCTTGCCCACGAGGTCCATGACCCAGGCTTCCTCAGTGTCGGCTATCGAGAAGGTCTCGCCGCTGGAGGGGTAGCCGTAGGTGTTGGCGAGCTCGACTATGGTCTCTATGGCCTCCCGTGCGGTCTTCGCGCGCTGCAGGGTCACGTAGATCAGCGAGCCGTAGTCCATGATTCCGTCGGGGTCGGAGAGTTCTTCAGGGCCGCCCCAGGTGGTCTCGGCTATGATGAGCTGGTGTACGTTCATGTTGCCTGCGGTCTGGTAGGTGCTGGCCGCCTGGGGGATGCTTCCGAGCGGGCGCTGGGTGTCCCATTCGCGGATGCTGAGCATGCTTCCGGGACGGAAGGTTCCGGCGGGGGTGAAGTAGAGCTCCCCGTATAGGGTGTGGGAGTCGGCGGCGTAGGAGACCATGCTGGAGCCGTCGGCGCTGGCTCCCGGGGTCACGATCACGTTGGTGCATGCTTCCGAGCGGTTTCCGCAAAGAAGCGCGGCCGAGATGAGCAGGGGCAGAAATTTTCTCATTTTATCTGATTTTATATTAAATTTGCAGATTGTGAATTACAAATCTATGAAATTTTTCGGTATTACACTTATGCTGCTTCTTCCCCTGGGACTCTGGGCCCAGCAGTCGCCGCAGGACGAGGAGAAGCAGTTCAGGCAGGCTATCGACACTCAGATCGAGGAGTACACCAATCTTCTCGACCTCGAGTACTGGCAGGTGTTCTATCTGGACTCGATAATGACCCACGACTACACCGCGATGCGCGACGAGATCCAGGACCTCTCGAAGGCCAGGGTCAGCAACAGCGACGTCTACCAGCGCGTGCAGGACAAGTGGATGGAGCAGATGTACCAGTCGTTCAGCAAGGTGTTTAACGAAGAACAATGGGACAAGTACCTCAAGGCCGGCGCCCAGAGGGACAAGAGGCTGCGCGACAAGCGCGAGGCAAAAAGACAGCAGTAAGATGAAAAGAGAAGACATAGACAGGATAATCGCCGAGCTCGGCGAACTCAAGTGCAGGACTCTGAAAGAGGTTGAGGAGGCCCGTGTGCGCTTCCTCGGCAAGAAGGGCGAGGTGACCGCGCTCTTCGACGAGTTCCACGACGTCAGCAAGGAGATGAAGAAGGAATTCGGGCGCTCGCTCAACGAACTCAAGAAGACCGTCCAGGCGAAGATCGACGAGCTGCGCAGTTCAGTGGAGGTGGAGGAGGCTTCGGCCGGCTCGGGAACCGATCTCACGATGCCGGGCGACGAGTTCGGCCTCGGGTCGCGCCATCCCGTGTCCATTGTCCGTCAGGAGATAGTCGAGATTTTCCGCAAGTTCGGCTACGACGTGGCCGAAGGCCCCGAAATCGAGGACGACTACCACGTGTTCGAGGCGCTCAACTTCCCCGACAACCATCCCGCGCGCGACATGCAGGACACGTTCTTCGTGTCCACCGGACATCCCAACCCGCTGCTGCTGCGCACCCACACCTCCAGCGTCCAGGTCCGCACCATGGAGAAGATGGACGTGCCCATCAGGGTGGTCTGCCCCGGCCGCGTGTTCCGCAACGAGGCCATCAGCGCCCGCGCCCACTGCATATTCCACCAGATCGAAGGTCTGTATATCGACGAAGGCGTGACTTTCGCCGACCTCAGGCAGGCGATTCTTCTCTTCGCCAGGGAGATGTTCGGCCCTGAGACCGAGATCCGCATGAGGCCTTCGTACTTCCCCTTCACCGAGCCTTCGGCCGAAGTCGACGTGAGCTGCAACATCTGCCACGGCAAGGGCTGCAACATCTGCAAGGGGACCGGCTGGCTCGAAATCCTCGGCTGCGGAATGGTCGACCCCAACGTGCTCGAGGCCAGCGGCATCGACTCGAAGAAGTACAGCGGCTTCGCCTTCGGCATGGGTCTGGAGCGCATCGCGATGCTCAAGTGGAGGGTCAACGACCTGCGTCATTATTTCGAAAACGACCTGCGCTTCCTCAAGGAGTTCGAGGCTGCGCCCGAAGTATAGGCTTTAAGGGTCCCGCCGGATTGACGCGGCGGGCCCTGTGTTCTTGAAACCACGTTAAAAACAAGAAAATGTCAAAGTTCAGCACCAGATTCCTGGTGATGGCAGTCGTGTTCGCCGTCTGCCTCATCACATCAAATTTCTTCGTACCCAGAGTCTGGCAGGTGGGCGGCCTGCCTCTCCAGCTGTCGGGCGCAGTCCTGCTGTTTCCGATATCCTACATCATCAACGACTGCCTTACGGAGGTCTACGGCTACCGCAAGGCCAGGCTGGTGATATGGCTTGCCTTCGCGCTCAGCGCCTTCACCGCCGTTATGTCGGGCCTTGTCTGCCTGCTGCCCGAGCCTTTCGACGAGGGCTCCAAGCCCATGGCCGACAGTTTCAACTCGCTTTTCGGCATGGTCCCGCGCACCACGATTGCCTCGCTGCTGGCCTTCATCGCCGGCTCCACCGTGAACGCCTGGATCCTCAGCCGGATGAAGGTGGCCACTGGCGGAAAGGCCTTCGGAGTCAGGGCGGTCCTGTCTTCGGTGGGCGGCGAGCTGGTAGACTCCTGCATTTTCTTCCCCTTCGTGTTCTGGGGAATCATGAGTCCTTCGGTGATAGCCGGAATGGTGTTCACCCAGGTCGTGGTCAAGACCCTCTACGAGATAGTGATCCTGCCCTTCACCGCGTGGTTCGTGAAGCGCCTGAAGGCCAGGGAGGGAGTCGACACCTACGACCGCGACATTTCCTACAACCCGTTTAAAATTTCCGACATACAATGAGCGACAGAAGCAATGAGGGTCTCCAGTCACTTGGCAGGAAGACCGTCTATAAGGACGACTATGCGCCCGAGGTGCTCGAAACCTTCGTGAACAAGCATCCCGGCAACGACTACTGGGTCAGGTTCAACTGCCCCGAATTCACCTCGCTGTGCCCCATCACCGGCCAGCCGGATTTTGCGGAGATACGCATCAGCTACATCCCGGATGTCCGTATGGTGGAGAGCAAGAGCCTGAAGCTCTATCTCTTCAGCTTCCGCAACCACGGCGACTTCCACGAGGACTGCGTGAACATCATAATGAAGGACCTCGTGGCGCTGATGGACCCGAAATACATAGAGGTCACGGGCTTCTTCACTCCCCGCGGAGGCATCTCCATCCACCCCTACGCCAACTACGGCCGCCCGGGCACGAAGTACGAAGAGCTCGCGTGGAAGCGTTTCGCGGAGCACGAATAGGAACTTTTTGAGGAAATAAGCGTATATTAGTAAGCAAATTGCTTACTGTATGAAAAAGTCAATCTTCGCGGCGCCGCTTCTGGCGGCGCTCCTGTTGTGTCCCGCCGCGGCTTCGGCGCAGAAAAAGGCGCTCGACCACGACGTCTACGACTCCTGGGAGTCCGTTTCTTCACTGACACTTACCGACGACGGCGGCATCGTGGCCTATCAGGTCCGTCCGCAGGAGGGCGATGGCCGCCTGGTCTTACACAATCTCAAGACCGGCGCCAAGCTGGAGGTCGAGAGGGGAGGAGGAGTCGTGATCCCCAAGGATGCGAAATTCGCGGTGCTTACGATCAAGGCGCCCTTCGCCGAGACCCGTCAGGCGAAGATAGACAAGAAAAAGTCGGACGAGATGCCCCGCGACAGCGTCGCGGTGGTGGATCTGGGCAGTTTCGAGCTCAGGAACCTGGGTGCGGCGAAGTCTTTCAAGACAGGATATTCTGCGTCTCCCTACGTCTTCGCGGCCCTCTATGCTGATTCTGAAGACAAGAAGGACGACAGCAAGGCTTCCGACCTTCTGATGTTCACCACCGCCACCGGCGCCGTGGACACCTTGCGCAACGTGCTGAGTTTCACCGTGTCCAGGTCGGGGGAGAAGCTGGCCGCGGTCATGGAGGAGGAAGGTCCCGACTCCACCACGGTCAAGTCCGTGAGGTTCTATGACTTCCCCGCGGGCCTGAATGTCGGCCTTTCGTCCGGCAAGGAGGAATATACGGCCCTCTCTTTCAATGACGCCGACGACAAGCTGCTTTTCACCGCCACCGACGAGGAGGAGGACAGCGTCGGCACTCCCGCATATTCGATTTTCCTGAGCGAGGAGGTCACGGTCAGCAAGGCCACCCGCCGTGCGCCCGCGGTCAAGAGCGTGAACACGACGGAGATACTCTCCGACCATCCTGAAGGGCTCCCGGAGGGCTGGCTGGTCTCCGAGGAGACGAGGCCCCGTTTCTCCAACGCCTCTTCGCGCATAATAATGGAACTCTACCGCCACTATCCGCCCAAGGACACCACGGTGGTGGACTTCGAGGCCGCGGGGCTGGACATCTGGGTGTGGGACAGCCTCAACCTCCCTCCCATGGACAAGGCGGGCAATTTCAGCGAGTCTCTGACCGCGATAGTCAACCTCGACTCTCCCGGCAGGCTGATAGCACTCTCCACGAACCCTGAGGACTACATCGACCTCCCCTCCGGCGGAGATGCCGCCTTCGCGATTTCTGCGGACCGCGGCAAATACGCCCTGGCCGACCTCTGGGAGGAGAACAGCACCGCCGACTATTCAGTCATCGACCTCTCCGACGGCAGCCGCCGCACGATAATCGAGGGCCTCACCGGACAGGTCTCCGTCTCTCCGAGCGGCCGCTATCTCCTGTGGTTCAACCCCGAGGACGCCGGCTGGTACTGCCGCGACCTCGTCAAGGGCGGGGATTTCGCCGACCTTACCGGCCGGACCGGCTGCGCCTTCTACGACGAGAAGAACGACATGCCCTGCGGGTATATTCCGGTAAGCAATCCTCTGTGGACTGAGAACGAGGAGTACGTGCTGATTTCCGACCGCTACGACGTATGGCGCTTCACGCCCGACGGCAGGAAGGCGGTGAACCTGACTGAAGGGGAGGGCCGCAGGACCAGGACCAGCTATTGGGTCACCTCGGTGGAACGCCGTGACAACCCCTATCTCTATAGCCGCGACATCGAGTTCGCGCTCAATGAGCCGCTGTATCTGACAGCTTTCGGAGAGGAGGACATGCGCAACGGCTTCGCGCTCGCCAGCGCACGGACGCCCTCGGTTCCGGTGGGCTTCCTTGCCGAGTCCGGATATTCCAGCCCGGTCAAGGCTCCGGACAGCGACGTGATCGTCTATCAGAAGGGTGACTTCCGCAATCCCATGGATGTCTGGTTCACCGATGACAACTGGGAGAGCGAGACCCAGCTTTCCGACATCAATCCCCAGCAGGCCGACTATCTGTGGGGCGACGTGCAGCTCGTGAGCTGGGAGGCCTACGACGGAACGCCTCTCAAGGGCATGCTCTACACTCCGGAGAACCTTGACCCCGCGAAGAAATATCCCATGCTGATCTACTTCTACGAAGTCAGCTCCAACGAACTTTACTGGTACACGAGCCCGGCCCCCAGCCGCTCGGTGATCAACATACCGTTCTTCGTGAGCAGGGGCTATGTGGTGTTCGTGCCCGACATAGTCTACAAGGCCGGCCATCCCGGCGAATCTGCCTACAACTGCATCTGCTCCGGCGCCGAAGCCATGTGCCGCCAGTTCAGCTTCATCGACCGCGACAGGATGGGACTTCAGGGGCAGAGCTGGGGCGGCTACCAGACCGCCTATCTCGTGACGCGCACCGACATGTTCGCGGCCGCCGGAGCAGGAGCTCCCGTGGGCAACATGACCAGCGCCTACGGAGGAATCCGCTGGGAGTCGGGCAACAGCCGCATCAGCCAGTACGAGCTCGGCCAGAGCCGCATAGGCAAGACTCTCTGGGAGGACGGCGCCCTCGAACTCTACATCGAAAACTCACCGGTCTTCTTCGCCGACAAGGTCGAGACTCCGGTGCTCATCATGCACAACGACGCCGACGGAGCCGTTCCCTGGTACCAGGGCATAGAGTTCTTCATGTCGCTGCGCCGCCTCGGCAAACCGGCCTGGCTGCTGGAGTACAACGACGAGGCCCACAATCTCGTGGAGAGACGCAACTGCAAGGACCTTTCGATACGTCTGCAGCAGTTCTTCGACTATTTCCTGATGGGCGCTCCCGAGCCCGTCTGGATGAAGTCGGGTATCCCCTACGCCCGCAAGGGCAACTATTTCGGCTACGAAAGCGTTGAAGATATAAAAGGAGAATAGCGCCATGTGGTTCAGGATGCCTTCAGGGACGCTTGTCAACCTGGACAAGGTCAGCAGAATAGGAATATCGGAGAGAAGTCCTGAAATGCGCACAGGTGCAAGGTACAGGGTGTACGCCGTCGACGACTTGACGGACTATACCCTGTATGAATCGGACTCGCTGCAGGACTGCCGCAATATACTTCTGGACTTCGAAAGCGCTCTCGAAGCGGCGTGCATCGACAGGGACGACGAAGGGAATGACGTGCTGTTCACGATGGACGACGATGATCCGCCGCTCGGCGGCACGTTCAGATTGAGCTGAAGCGTCAGCCTTCCGGCAGAATTCTCTCGTGCGACTGAAAATATTTTTGGAGTTAAACAAAATTTGACTAACTTTGCAGTCCATTCATACGGGTTCGTCCTGATGAATGTGACTTTGCGGAAATAGCTCAGTTGGTAGAGCGCAACCTTGCCAAGGTTGAGGTCGCGGGTCCGAGTCCCGTTTTCCGCTCCACTAAAGGTCATCGGCAACGGTGGCCTTTTTTCGTATGTCTCGTTTATGCTGGGGTATAATTGACATTTTTGGTTGGTGAAACCTCTATAACTTGTTAAGATTCTGCAATATAAAGAAATTAGATGAAATGCGCTGAGGCTATAAGCATCCCTCGCAGGCGGGAATAGCCTGTTCGCGGATGATGTGGCCCTCCGGCGACCCGGCCTTGTCTGCACCTGTTCGCCCGGATTTGTAATCTGCCGCTGATTTCTGAAATTCACCAGCCGCGGCGGAGTCGGCCTGCCGGCAGTATAGGGTTGCGCGGTGGTTCCTACTGCCGGAGGCCGAGCTCCGCCGGCGGCTGGTTAGACCGGAAACCAACACCAGCGGTGAGCATCGCCGGCGGCAGGCAGCAGATTACAAATCATGCCGGAACCCGAAGCCAGCCATCTTTGTCATTGTCGCCAACCAAAATGACAATCATACCAGAACTTCTGCCGCTACAGCAAAAGTTCGTAATAGCCGAGATCGAGCGGTCTGCCGAATTTCACTCCGGCGGCTTTCAGGCAGCCGACCTTCTCGAAGCCGAACCTGGAGCACAGTGCCTTGCTGGCTTCGTTGTCGTCCGTGACCAGGCAGAAAAGCGCCCTGTAGCCGCGTGTGCGGCATTCCTCTATCATCTTTCCCATCAGTTCGCTGCCGATTCCCTTCCCGGTGCTGGACGGCGCGAGGTAGAGCGAGAGTTCCATGCTGCCCTCGTATGCCGCCCTCTGCCCGAGCCGGTGAGCATAGCAGTAGCCGTCCGCGCAGCCGCCGCTCTCGTGTACGAAGTACGGCCCCTCCGCAGAGATTTCCTCTATGCGCCGCCGCATCTGCTCCTGGCTCAGCAGCTCCGTCTCGAAGGTGACGGTAGTCGTCAGGATGTAGTGGTTGTATATTTCCGTCAGTGCTGCAGCGTCTTCGGGGGTTGCCAGACGTATCATAATAACAAAGTCTTTCTCTCGGTAAAAATAACATAAAAGCCGTATACGGACTACGGATTCCGAAAATATTAAAAGATCTCAGGAGCGGACTCCCGAAAAATCATAATATTTCCGGATAAGCAAAAAAAAGAGGGCGGCACCTTGCATGGCGCCGCCCTCCCCGGGGTTTCCGCAGGTCGCGGAATTATTTGTTCCTCAGAACGGTCTGCCCGTTCTCGCAGTCGACCTCGATACGCGAGTCCTTGCGGATGCGCCCTTCGAGGATGGCCTTGGCGAGCTGGTTGACGAGCTCGCGCTGGATGAGTCGCTTGACGGGTCTTGCACCGTATTCGGGGTCGTAGCCGTTTTCGACCATGTCGTCCTCGAAGGCCTTGGTGAAGCTCAGCTCCACGTTCTCGTCTTCGAGCTTCCTGCGCAGGATGTCCATCTGTATGCGCACGATCTGTCTGATGTCGTCCTTGCTGAGCGGGTCGAAGGTCACGATCTCGTCGATACGGTTGATGAACTCCGGACGCATGCGCAGCCTCAGCTCCTCCTCCTTGAGGTTGGAGGTCATGATCAGGATGGTGTTCTTGAAGTCCACCGTGCGGCCCTTGTTGTCGGTCAGGCGTCCGTCGTCGAGCACCTGCAGCAGGATGTTGAACACATCGGGATGAGCCTTCTCTATCTCGTCGAGCAGCACCACGGAGTAGGGCTTGCGCCTTACGGCCTCGGTGAGCTGGCCGCCCTCGTCGTATCCGACGTATCCCGGAGGAGCGCCGATCAGGCGGCTGACGGTGTGGCTTTCCTGATATTCGCTCATGTCGATTCGGGTCATCATGCTCTCGTCGTTGAACAGGAACTCCGCGAGAGCCTTCGCGAGCTCGGTCTTGCCGACGCCGGTGCTGCCCATGAACAGGAACGAGCCGATAGGCCTGTGTTCGTTGGAGAGTCCGGCACGGCTGCGGCGGACGGCGTCAGAAACTGCGCTGATGGCCTTGTCCTGGCCGACCACCCTCTTGTGGAGTTCGGTCTCCATTCGCAGCAGCTTGTCCTTCTCGCTTTCGAGCATCCTGTTCACCGGGATGCCGGTCCAGCGGGCGACTATCTCAGCGATGTCCTCGGGGGTCACCGACTCGGTGATGATGGGGTCCTTTATGGCAGCCTGCTTTGCTGAGAGCTCGTCGATGCGGCTCTGGGCCTGGGCCATCTTGCCGTAGCGTATCTCGGCCACCTTGCCGTAGTTGCCCTCACGCTCGGCTATCGCTGCGTCGCGCTTGTAGTCCTCGAGGTTCTGGCGGAGATTGTTGAGTTCGGTGACTATGCCCTTCTCCTCGTTCCAGCGCTTCATCAGCGCGTCCCTCTCGGTCTTGCTCTGCCTGAGGTCCTCGTCGATCTTCTCGGACTTGAGGCTGGTGCCCTCTCGCTTGATGGCCTCCTTCTCGATTTCGAGCTGACGGATCTTGCTGTTGAGCTCGTCGATGGGCTCAGGCACTGAGTTCATCTCCAGACGGAGCTTCGAGGCGGCCTCGTCCACGAGGTCTATGGCCTTGTCCGGAAGGAAACGGTTGGTGATGTAGCGGTGGCTGAGGTTCACGGCCGCGATCAGCGCGTCGTCCTCGATGCTCACCCTGTGGTGGTTCTCGTATTTCTCCTTCAGACCCCTGAGGATGGCGATCGACTCGGCCGGGGTGGGCTCGTCGACCATCACCTTCTGGAAGCGGCGCTCGAGCGCCTTGTCCTGTTCGAAATACTTCTGGTATTCGTCGAGGGTGGTGGAGCCTATGGTGCGCAGTTCGCCGCGCGCCAGGGCGGGCTTCAGGATGTTGGAGGCGTCCATCGCTCCGGATGAACGTCCGGCACCCACGAGGGTGTGGATCTCGTCGATGAACAGGATGATCTGTCCGTCGCTGTCAACGACTTCCTTCACGACTCCCTTGAGCCTTTCCTCGAATTCGCCCTGATATTTCGCACCCGCTATCAGCGCTCCCATGTCGAGTGAGAACACCTTGCGGTTCTTCAGGTTCTCGGGCACCTGCCCGTTGACTATCTTCTGGGCTATGCCTTCTGAAATCGCAGTCTTGCCGACTCCCGGCTCGCCGACCAGGATAGGGTTGTTCTTGGTTCGGCGGCTGAGGATCTGCAGGACTCTTCGTATCTCCTCGTCCCTGCCGATGACAGGGTCGAGTTTTCCTTTTGCCGCGGCCTCATTGAGGTCGATGGCATATTTGCTTAAGAATTCGTACTTGCTGTTTTCCATAATCAATTATCGCCGGCCCTTTGTGGGACCGGCGATAACCGTTCAAATCACATTCCACTGACAAATTGTCAGTGATCCGGAAAACTATTCTGCGGCAGCCTCGGGAGTGCCTTCGGTGGTCGGAGCTTCCTGCTGTATGGGAGCTGAAGGGAAGGCGGGCTGTGCGTTGTCCGTCACGTTCTCGATCTTGTCGGTGATGTCGATGCCGGCGCCGGCGGTGGTTCCGGTGGTGAATGACGCAGCCACTGAGAGAACCAGGATGAATGCCACGAGTCCCCAGGTGATCTTTTCGAGGATGTCGGCGGTCTGGCGAACTCCGAGGGTCTGGTTGCCGGCCACGAAGTTGCTCGCCATGCCTGCACCCTTGCCGTTCTGCAGCAGTACGACGATGATGAGCAGAATAGCCGCGAGGACGATGACAACCGTCAGAATTATAAACAGGACGTTCATTTTCTATTGTTCTTTTTGTTTTATTTCGTCAATGAGGGATGCAAAGTAAACACTTTTTTCCGGATAACGCAAACTTAACTTCGAATAAATGTCGATGGCCTGCTCCCTGTAATCCTGTTCAAGATAGATTTTTGCGAGAGTCTCGGTGCAGAAGTCCATGAATCTGTCGTCATCGGTGTCGGTGTATCCCTCCTCCCTTGCCTTGGTCGCGAAACGCGAGAATATACGGTCTTCGCTGCGCCGCACGGTGTCGTACTCCTCCTGCGAGAAGTAGTCGCCGCCGACCGCGCGGACCCGTTTCTGCTGCGTCTCCGCGGGGCTGCTGACGTAGGACTCGAAGAGCTTCCTGGCGTCCTTGTCGGAGCAGTCGGCCTTCTTCCCTCCCTTCACGAGCTCGTAGAGCAGGCGGCGGGAGGCGATGTGCAGAGCCGTGCGCGCGACCTGGCTTTCGGACAGCGCGCCGAGTTCAGCCATGCGGCGGCAGAGTTCCATCCGGGCGGCCCCGTACCAGGGGTAGAGGTCCACCACTCCGCTGAGCTCCTCCAAGGTCAGCCTGTGTATGTCGATGATGTTTACCATTGTGCCACTGTCGCGTTGAATATGTCCTCCACGAGCTTGTCCACTATTTCCTCGCACAGCGTCGACTGCACGGCGTCGAGCGACTGGGACGAGTCGAAGTCGGCATAGCCCGAGAAGGTCGAGCCTTCGAAGTCGTCTTCAGGATATTTGCGGTTCATGAAGCTGACCCTCACGGTCACGGTGAGCCGGTTCTGCGCGGCCACCTCCTGCGCGGTCACGGAAGATGCCGACACGCTGTAGCCGGTGATCTCGCCGGTGATCTCGAGGTCGCCTTCCTGGTCAACCTGCTCGAGGCTGGTCATCTGCCGGAAACGCTGGCGCAGGGCCTCGGTGAGGTCGTTGCTGAGCGTGGGGTTCACCTGGAGCGCCTTGTACTCGAAGTAGTTTATGGTGATGGTGCGGACGTCCGGCTGGATGGAAGTTCCGGAGAAGGAGTATATGCCGCACGAGGCGGTTCCGAACAGTATCGCGACTGCCGCCGTGACTATGGCCGCTGCTCTTCTGATGTTCATTTCCCGTTCTTCTTTTCTGCCAGTTTACGATATATGGTGCGTTCGGATATGCCGAGCTCGGCGGCCGCGGGCTTGACTTTCCCGCCGTGCTTCGCGAGGCATTTCTCTATGAGGTCGTCGTTGGCCTTCCGTATCGACATCGGCTCGTCTCCGGCCTCTTCGGGCGCGGCTTCGTCCGGCTGTTGCCTGTCTTCGCGCCTTGCTTCGATGAGCCGGGGGGCCTCCGCCTTCGGCGGCTGCTTCTGGAGCGACTCCACTATGCCGCGCAGGCGGTCCACCTCCTGCTTGAGCACGTAGATGGCGCTGATGATTCGCTGCCTGTCGTCGTCCGACATCGAGCCTGAGCTCTCCGGGCCGGAAGTGACCAGGGCGCCGCTCTCCCGGGGAATGTAGGACAGCAGGGTCTCGGGGCCGATCTCCACGCGCTCCGGGCCTGAGGTGAGCGGCTTCGACTCCAGGGCGGTGACGGTCTGCGCCACGTTCTTGAGCTGGCGGATGTTTCCGGGCCAGCGGTAGGAGGTCAGCGCGGTTATCGCCTCGTGGGTGAGGCTGACCTTGCAGAGCCCGTATTTCTCGGCGAAGTCGGTGGAGAACTTCCGGAACAGAAGGTAGATGTCGTCCTTCTCCCGGTCGCGCAGCGCGGGCATCAGAATCTGGATGCCGGTGAGGCGGTAGTAGAGGTCCTCGCGGAACTTCCCGGTGGCCACCGCGTACGCCAGGTTGACGTTGGTCGCCGCTATCACGCGCACGTCGGTCTTCTCGACCTTCGACGAGCCCACCTTTATATATTCGCCGTTCTGGAGCACTCGGAGCAGCAGGGCCTGGGTCTCCTTCGGCAGCTCCCCGATCTCGTCGAGGAAGAGGGTCCCTCCGTCGGCCTCTTCGAAATAACCCTTCCTCTCGCCTATGGCTCCGGTGAAAGCCCCCTTCTCGTGGCCGAAGAGCTCGGCGTTGATGGTACCTTCGGGAATCGCCCCGCAGTTGACTGCGAGGTACCTGCCCGTCCTGCGCCTGCTGTGCTGGTGTATGATCTGGGGTATGTTCTCCTTGCCGACACCGCTCTCGCCCGTGATGAGCACGGTGAGGTCGGTCGGGGCCACGGCCACCGCGGTCTCGATGGCGCGGTTCAGACCGGGGTCGTTTCCGACGATGTCGTATTTGTTCTTCAGTCTTTGGAGTTCTTGGGAATCCATAGGAGCAAAGTTAAGGAAATTTCCTTATTTTTGCTTTCAGGCCGGAAATTTGATGGCCGTTTCAATAAACTAGTTTGGTTATGAAAAGAGTTATTAAACTTTTTGCATTCAGTGCAGTGATTCTCGCCGCGGCTTCCTGCGGAAAGTCAAGGACCGAGCAGATGGCTCTCGCCGAGAATGTCAGAATATCATGCACCCCCGAGGTTCTCGCCCTCGTAGGCGACAAGGTGGATGCTGAAATCACGGTTACCTTCCCCGAAAGGTACTTCTACCCCAAGACGATTCTGGAGGTGACCCCCGTTCTCGTCTATGAGGGCGGCGAGGTCGCCGGCGAGACTTTCACCTATCAGGGAGAGAAGGTCAAGGACAACTACACAGTGGTGTCCTACGACGGCGGCTCCGTGAAGGAGAACGTCAGCTTCGACTATGCCGACGGAATGGAGAAGTCCTACCTCGAACTCCGCGGCGTCCTTTATTATAAGGATGCGGCTGTGGAGATTCCCGCGCTCAAGGTGGCCGACGGAGTCAACGTGACCCAGCTGCTCGCCGACAACGGCGGAAGCCTGTCCTTCAAGAAGGACAACTATCAGGAGATACTCCACGAGAGCACCGAGGGACAGGTTCTCTACGACGTGAACTCCGCCGTGGTGAAGAAAAGCGAGCTCTCTTCGGAGTCGGTACAGGGCCTGCAGGCCGCCCTCGATGAAATCGAGAGCGACCCCCGCTACACCGTGACCGGAACCAGGATCATCTCCTACGCGTCTCCCGAGGGAGGCGAGGAGCTGAACGCCAAGCTTTCCGACAGGCGTGCCGAATCCGCTGAGAAGGCATGGGACAAGGTGACCGGAGGCATGCCCGCCGGCGACGTGCAGGTCCAGAGCGTGGGCCAGGACTGGGAGGGCTTCCAGGAGGCCGTCCAGAATTCCGACGTCGAGGACAAGGACCTGATTCTCCGCGTGCTTTCGATGTACAGCGACCCCGCCGTGCGCGAGAGGGAGATACGCAATATGTCCCAGATATACCAGGAAATCAGCAAGGACGTCTTCCCTGAGCTGCGCCGCGCGAGGTTCATCGCCGACGTGGACTACCGCAACTTCTCCGACGCCGAGCTCCTTGAGCTCGTGGATTCCGCGATCGAGGTGCTTGACGAGGAGGCCCTGCTCCGCGCGGCGTCAGTCGTCGAGGACAAGGACGGCAAGGCCGACATCTACAAGGAGGCGGTTTCAAGGTACGGCTCCGACAGGGCCAGGTTCAACCTTGCAGTGCTCGCCCTCGGCGACCGTCAGCCTGACGAGGCCGCAGCCTACCTCAAGGCGATAGAGAACCCCGACGCCGACGTGACCAACGCCCTCGGAGTGTGCGAATATCAGAAGGGCGACCTCAAGGCTGCCGCCGATCTCTTCAGGAAGGCCGGAACCGATGAGGCCAAGGCCAATCTCGGCATGGTGCAGATCCTGTCGGGCGACTATGACGCCGCCGCGGCGACCCTTGCCGGAACCGGCAGCGACAACGAGGCCGTGGCCTACATTCTCAGCGGCGACCTCGACAAGGCGGCCGCGGTGCAGACCGGCGACTCCGCCCTCGACAACTACATCAAGGCCGTGATCGCAGCCCGCGAGGGAGACTCCTCCACCGTGGACGCCTGCCTCGACAAGGTTGCGGCGTCCTGCCCCGAGCTTGCCGCCAGGGCTGAAAAGGATGTGGAATTCGCGAACTACAGGTAGTCCGCCAATTCTGTATCCAATACTTTTGCAAATTGTTTAAAATTGCGTATATTTGCAGCCCCCAAAATTATGGGGGCTTTTATAATTTTTATTTACAACCATTTATGCCCACAATTCAACAATTGGTTCGCAAAGGACGCGAGGTTATTGAAGTGAAGTCAAAATCTCGTGCGTTGGATGCTTGCCCTCAGAAGCGTGGCGTATGCGTCAGGGTCTACACCACGACCCCCAAGAAACCTAACTCAGCAATGCGTAAGGTTGCACGTGTGCGTCTGACTAACGCCAAGGAGGTCAATGCCTACATTCCCGGCGAGGGCCACAACCTCCAGGAGCACTCAATCGTGCTCGTGCGCGGAGGCCGTGTGAAGGACCTTCCGGGTGTACGTTACCACATCCTCAGGGGCGCTTTGGACACAGCCGGAGTTGAAGGACGCACCCAGTCCCGCTCGCTCTACGGCGCCAAGAGGCCGAAGTAATCTCCGCAAGGGATGGTTTAACAAAATTTAATCTTTTAACAGATGAGAAAAGCAAAGCCTAAGAAGAGGATTCTACTTCCTGATCCCAAGTATCACGACACGCAGGTTACACGTTTCGTGAACAATCTCATGTTGCAGGGGAAGAAGAGTATCGCGTATTCTATTTTTTACGATGCCATTGATCTGGTAGGCGAGAAGATGAAAGATTCTGACAAGGCTCCTCTCGATATTTGGAGGAAGGCTCTCGAGAACGTGACCCCTCAGATTGAGGTGAAGTCACGCCGTATCGGAGGTGCCAACTTCCAGGTGCCCACGGAGTTGCGTCCTGAAAGGAAGATTTCGCTCTCGATGAAGAACATGATCAACTTCGCCCGCAAGCGCTCAGGCCACTCCATGGCAGAAAAACTTTGCGCCGAGATCGTCGCCGCATACAACAACGAAGGCGGCGCCTACAAGCGCAAGGAAGACATGCACAAGATGGCAGAAGCCAACAAGGCATTCGCACATTTCCGTTTTTAGTTGATTTCGTCAGATGGCAAAAAGAGATCTTAAGTACACGAGAAACATCGGCATCATGGCCCACATCGATGCCGGCAAGACTACCACTTCCGAGCGTATCCTCTACTACACCGGAAAGACCCACAAGATCGGTGAGGTCCACGAAGGTGCCGCTACCATGGACTGGATGGTTCAGGAGCAGGAAAGAGGTATCACCATCACCTCGGCCGCTACGACCGCGTTCTGGCATTACAACGGAGAGACCTATCAGATCAACCTGATCGATACTCCGGGCCACGTGGACTTCACGGTGGAAGTCGAGCGTTCTCTTCGTGTCCTTGACGGAACTGTCGCTACCTTCTGCGCTGTCGGCCGTGTCCAGCCCCAGTCTGAGACTGTATGGCGCCAGGCCGACAAATATCATGTGCCCAAGATTGCCTACGTGAACAAGATGGACCGCGTGGGAGCCGACTTCCTCGCCTGTGTCGAGGAGATCAAGACCAAGCTCGGCGCCACCGCAGTGCCCATCTGCCTCCCCATCGGATCCGAGGAGAAGTTCCAGGGTATCGTAGACCTGATCGCCCAGAAGGCAATCTACTACGATGCCGGCGAAGAACTCGTGAACTACGAAATCAAGGACGTTCCCGCGGAGATGAAGGACCTCGTGGCTCTCTGGAGAGACAAGCTCGTGGAGGCCGCCGCCGAGTGCGACGACGCCCTCATGGACAAATATTTCGAGGACCCCGAGTCCATCACCGAAGATGAGATCATCGCCGCCCTCCGCAAGGGAACCATCGCAATGCAGATCGTTCCCGCATGCTGCGGTTCTTCATTCAAGAACAAGGGCGTGCAGTTCCTCCTCGACGCGGTGATGAGGTATCTCCCTTCACCTCTCGACATCGGTGACACCAAGGGAACCGACCTCAACACCAACAAGGAGGTCGATCTCAAGCCTTCAGCCGCCGAGCCTTTCTGCGGACTGGTGTTCAAGATCGCAACCGACCCCTTCGTGGGACGTCTGGCATACGTCAGGGTTTATTCCGGACATCTTGACGCGGGTTCATACGTGTTCAACTCTCGCTCCGGCAAGAAGGAGAGGGTTGCGCGCCTGTACCAGATGCACTCCAACCACCAGAACCCCATAGAGTTCGTCGAGGCCGGAGACATCTGCGCCGCAGTCGGATTCAAGGACCTGCGCACCGGTGACACCATCTGCGCCGAAGGCTGCAACATCGCCCTCGAGTCCATGGAGTTCCCCGATCCCGTAATCGGAATCGCAGTGGAGCCCAAGACCCAGAAGGATCTCGACAAGCTCGGCATCGCCCTCGGAAAGCTTGCGGAGGAGGATCCTACCTTCACCGTGAAGACCGACCACGACACCGGCCAGACCGTGATCAGCGGTATGGGTGAGCTTCACCTCGACATCATCGTCGACCGTCTGCGCCGCGAGTTCGGCGTGGAGATCAACCAGGGAGCGCCTCAGGTCAACTACAAGGAGGCCATCACCACCACCACCCAGCACCGCGAAGTCTTCAAGAAGCAGACCGGCGGCCGTGGTAAGTTCGCGGACATCATCGTCGAGATCGGACCTGCCGACGAAGGCGTACAGGGTCTGCAGTTCGACAACCAGGTCAAGGGAGGAAACGTGCCCAAGGAATTCGTTCCCGCGGTACAGAAGGGCTTTGAGTCTGCCATGGCCAACGGCGTGCTCGCCGGCTATGAGGTTCAGTCTCTCAAAGTCACCCTGCTCGACGGCTCCTTCCACCCTGTGGACTCCGACCAGCTCTCATTCGAGCTTGCCGCCCGCATGGCTTTCCGCCACGCCTGCCCCAAATGCCACCCTGTCATTCTCGAGCCTATCATGAATCTCGAGGTCGTGACTCCGGAGGACTACATGGGAGAGATCGTGGGTGACCTCAACCGCCGCCGCGGACAGATCGTGGCCATGGATTCCACCGCCAACGGCGCCCGCATCGTGAAGGCTTTCGTTCCGCTTTCAGAGCAGTTCGGCTACGTGACCGTGCTCCGCACCCTCTCATCAGGACGCGCCACCAGCACCATGTCGTTCGATCACTACGCTGAGGTTCCTGCCGCAATGGCCAAGGACATCATCGAGAAGAGCGGATACAAGGTTCCTGAGGACGAATAGTGTTAACGAAAAGAGAAAAATCAGATATGAATCAGAAAATCAGAATTAAACTCAAGTCTTTCGATCATATGCTCGTTGACAAGTCAGCGTCCAAGATCGTTGAGACCGTGAAGTCTACCGGCGCGAAGGTGAATGGCCCCATTCCTCTTCCCACCAACAAGAAGATCTTCACCGTGAACCGCTCCACCTTCGTGAACAAGAAGTCTCGCGAGCAGTTCGAGCTTGATTCCTACCGCAGACTGCTCGACATCGAGGATTCCAACGCCAAGACCGTGGACGCCCTGATGAAGCTTGAGCTCCCTTCCGGAGTTGAGGTGGAAATCAAAGTGTGATACCGGGCGGTATCAAGACCGCCCTTCCGGGTCCCATAGCTCAGTTGGTTAGAGCACCTGACTCATAATCAGGGAGTCGTAGGTTCAAGCCCTACTGGGACCACTCTCAAAACCAAGCACTTGCAGTTTATGCAGGTGCTTTTTTGTGTCTGTTCATCCGGATTCTTTATGCCTCCTGCGGCCATAAGCATCCCTCGCAGGCGAGAAAAGCCTGCTCGTGGATGATATGGCCGTCCGGCGGCGCTGCTTTGCCTGCTGCTGTCCTGCAGCCGCGAGTGAGCTCGCCCTCCGGCAGTAAGAACCACCGCGCAACCCTATACTGCCGGCAGGGCGACTCCACTGCGGCTGCGTTTTGCAGCCTGCGGCCGTGTTACTGCGCTATTCTCCGGCGTAGGCGAGGGTGGCGGCGGAGATGCGCACCGCCGTTCCGACGGCCTTCCGCAGGGTCCTGTGGCATTCGCCCAGGGTCGCGCCCGAGGTGAAGACGTCGTCTATCAGCAGAATGTGCCCAATGCCGTTTCCCGAGACCCGTGAAGCGGCGTTTTTCGTGGCGCGGAAGGCTCCGGCCACGTTGGCGGCCTTGGCCTCGCCTGAGATGCGGGTCTGCGTGGCCGTGCGTCTACAGCGTCTCAGCAGGCCGGTGTCGCAGGGTGCCCCGAGGGCCTTCGCGACTTCTGCTGCGATGATTTCGGCCTGGTTGTAGCCGCGGCTCCATCGTCTGCTCCAGTGAAGAGGGACGGGCACCACGAGGTCCACGCCCGCGAACAGCTCCGAGGAGGCGAGACGGCTTCCCAGCATGCGCGCGAAGAACTTCCCGGCCCCGAAGTCTCGGTGGTATTTCAGTGCCTGCGTGATGAGGCTGTACTTCGAGTCCGCGTGATAATGAAAAAGAGCCGCAGCACAGGCATACGGCTCATATTCATTTCCGGCAATCCGGGCGTTGTACCTGTCGGCCATGGGATTGTGGCCGAGCGTGGCGAAATGGGTCTCGGGAAGGTCGGCGAGGCAGTCCAAGCAGATGTGCCTCTCCTGCGGCAGCAGCGTCCTTCCGCATGCCACGCATACTCTCGGCAGCACGAGGTCCGCAAGAGCCGAGAGTGAAGTTTTCAAGTCAAGTCCGGTCAGCCGAGGATCCATCTAGCAGTTCATCGCACCGCAGCAGTTGATAACCTGTCCGCTGACATACGAAGAGAGGTCGCTGGCGAGGAAGAGGGCCACCTTGGCGACTTCCTCGGGGGTGCCTCCGCGGCGCAGGGGGATGGTTTTCGCCCAGGCCTCGCGCACCGCCTCGGGCAGGGCGTTGGTCATGTCGGACACGATGAAGCCGGGGGCTATGCAGTTGGCGCGGATACCGCGGGGGCCCATCTCCTTGGCGATGGACTTGGCGAGGCCGATCAGGCCGGCCTTCGAAGCCGAATAGTTGCACTGTCCGGCGTTGCCGCTCACGCCCACCACGGACGACATGTTGATGATGCTGCCGCCCTTCTGGCGCGACATCACGGGGGTCACGGCGTGGATGAAGTTATAGGCGGACTTGAGGTTGACGTTGATTACGGCGTCCCACTGGGCCTCGTCCATGCGGAGCATGAGACCGTCCCTGGTGATTCCGGCGTTGTTCACGAGCACGTCGATGTGTCCGAAGTCGGCGAGCACCTTCTCCACGGTGGCGTGTACGTCCGCAAAGTCTGCGGCGTTGGAGGTGTAGGCGACAACCTTGACGCCGAGAGCCGCGATTTCGGCGGTGGTCTCATCGTTGATCTTCACGTCGGTGTAGGCGATGTCTGCTCCTTCTGATGCGAACTTGAGGGCAATGGCCTTGCCTATGCCTCTGGATGCGCCCGTGATCAGGGCGACTTTTCCTTCAAGTAATTTCATTTTAACTCTGGTCTTTAGACATTGCTGCTTCAACGTCGTCGGGAGCGATCGGCAGGCGTCTCGCGCCGAGCCTGCGGGCACCGCCGGCAGTCACGAGGACGTCGTCTTCGAGTCGTATTCCTCCGAAGCTGAAGTAAGGTTCAAGTTTGTTGTAGTTCACGCACCCCCTGTCGGTGCCCTCACGCTTCCACAGCCTGATGAGGTCGGGGATGAAGTATATACCCGGTTCGTCGGTGATGACGTTGCCGGGGGCCAGGCGTCTGGCCATTCTCAGGCTGCCGAGTCCCAGCAGGGAGGAGCGGCTCTGGTCGGGGTCGTAGCCCACGAGATCCTCGCCGAGATCCTCCATGTCGTGCACGTCCAGTCCCATGTTGTGGCCGAGGCCGTGGGGCATGAACAGCCCCGCGATTCCCTGCTCCGCAAGTTCGGCTGGATCGCCGCTGACCAGCCCGAGCTGTCCGAGGTTGTCGAGCATGTGGGCGGCCACCGCAAGGTGCACGTCGCGGTAGGCGACGCCCGGCTTAATCATGCCGAACGCGAGTTCGTTGCATTCGTAGACCGTCTGGTAGATGTCGCGCTGCATGGCGCTGAACCGTCCTCCGGTCGGGTAGGTCCTGGTGAAGTCGGATGCGTAGTGCATGTTGTTCTCCGCACCGGCGTCGATGACCATAAGGCGTCCGGGCTCCACGACGCAGTCGTGGCTGTGGCAGTGGAAGATCTCCCCGTGCTGGGTGAGGATGGTGGCGAAGCTCACGCCCCAACCCTTGGAAAGGGTCACCCCTTCCATGCGTCCGACTATCTCCTGCTCGATGATTCCGGGCGTGATGCCCATGCGGGCTGCGGTGTGCATCTCATAGCCGATGTCGCAGGCGTGGTCAATCTGTTCTATCTCCCTGTCCTCCTTGACGAGGCGCAGAGCTATCACGGCGTCCACGAGGGGGCGCGAAGCCTTGTCGCAGCCCTTCTTGCCGGCGCTGGTGACCTCCGAAGGGTCCAGTCCGAGCAGCGAGGCCATGAGCATGGCGTTGTAGTAGCGGGAGGTGGGCAGGAAATGGACCTTGCGGCCCTTCACGGCGTCGGCCAGCGCTGAGTACGGAGCCGTTCTGCCGACTCCGACCGCCTCGGCCTGCGACCGCACCGAGGGCATGGGTCCTGTCCAGATTATGTCGTCGATGCTGAAATCGTCGGCGTAGACCGTCTCGTCGCCGCTCTCGAGGTCGATGGTGGCGGCGAAGCGGGGTTCGTCGATTCCGAAGAAGTACAGCCAGTTGCTGTCCTGTCTCCACTTGTAGCAGTTGTCCTTGTACTGCGCGGGCGCATCCACGTTGCCGAGCATCAGAATGATGCCCTTCTCCCCGGCAAGTCTCGCGGTCAAAGCCTTGCGGCGGGCGATGTAAACTTCTTTTTCGAACATACCAGGCAAAATTATTCCGGCCTTTGGTCAAGTGCCTCGGATGAGACTCGAACTCACACGGACATTGCTGTCCAAGGGATTTTAAGTCCCTCGTGTCTACCATTCCACCACCAAGGCGATCCGCCTGCAAAGATACTCAGAAATATTTGTTTTCCTGCCGGTTGAGTGCAAGGAAAATGAAGATGAGCACCGAGAACGCCAGCAGCGACGAGCCTCCGTAGCTCAGCATCGGCAGCGGTATGCCTATCACCGGCATCAGGCCTATGGTCATGCCGATGTTGATGAACAGATGCATGAACAGGCAGGCCGCCAGGCAGTTGCCGTAGATGCGCGTGAACGCCTCGCGGCTCTTGTCGGCGTCCTGCATGATGCGCCATATCATCATCACGTAGAGGAAGATCACCACGAAGCAGCCTATGAAGCCATGCTCCTCGCCTATGGTGCAGAAGATGAAGTCGGTGCTCTGCTCGGGCACGAAGCCGAAGGTGGTCTGCGTGCCGTTGAGGAAACCCTTTCCCGTCAGTCCGCCCGACCCTATCGCTATCATCGACTGGCGCACGTTGTAGCCCACTCCGCTGGGGTCCTCCTTCAGTCCGAGCAGCACTTCGATGCGGGAGCGCTGGTGGTCCTGGAGCACGTTGTTGAAGATGAAGCCCGTGGCGAAGATCAGCATGGCACCCGCGGCGACACCCGCCAGCGCCCATCTGACGACCCTGCGGCGGTAGGCGGCCGAGGTCTTCCAGCGCCGCCGCAGAAGCAGCAGGCAGCACAGCGCGCAGGTCGCCACGAGCACGGCGGCCGACACCCACCAGCCTGCGGTCAGCGTCAGGATGAACAGCAGTATGCACATGGCCAGCGCGAACAGCCACCAGCCCGACAGCCCCTCGCGGTAGAGGACGAAAATGTAGCCCAGATAGACCAGCGCGGAGCCGGTTTCGCTCTCTCCGAGAATGGCGAGCATCGGCAGGCCTATCGCCAGGGCGACCTGGGTGAACCCCCGGGGCGTGGTCAGCCTGAAGCCCTGCCGCCCCATGATGAGCGCCAGCATCAGCGAGGTGGTGATCTTCGAGACTTCGGCCGGCTGGAACTTCACCGGACCGAGCTCGAACCAGGAGTGCGAGCCCTTGACGTCGCGGCTCAGGAAAATCACGAGCACCAGCAGCACCAGCACGACCAGATAGGCCGGCGGCGTCAGCACCTCCCACAGCTTCGGGTTGACCGCGAACAGGATGACCACGTCGACCGCGAACACCACGAGCATCCAGAGGAACTGCTTCCCGCTGCGGCTTCCGAGGTCGAAGATCGAACTGGGTTCGCTGGAATGGATGGACGCGTATATGCTGATCCAGCCGATCACCACGAGCGCGAGGTAGCAGAACACCAGCCACCAGTCGATGGTCTGCCGCAGTCCCCTGCCGTAGGAATATGAGCCTCTTGCGTCCATGCCTAGAAGAATCTTGTCTCGAGCATGCGCTGCTCGAGGTATCTGCGCTGGGGGCAGATGTCGCCCGTCAGATATTTTTCAAGCATCAGGGATGCCACCGGAAGCGCCCAGGTGGCCCCGAAGCCCGCATTCTCCACGTATGCGGCCACCGCGATCTTCGGATTGTCCTTGGGTGCGAAGCAGATGAACACGGAGTTGTCCTCTCCGTGGGGGTTCTGCGCCGTTCCCGTCTTGCCGCAGACGTCGAGTCCGGGCACCGCGGCAGCGAAAGCCGTGCCGCCAGCAGAGCCTCCGCCGTTGACCGCCTTGTACATGCCTTCGACCGCCGTGGCGAAATACGAAGTGTCCACGAGGGTGTAGTGTCTCTCCTTGTATGCGGGGTCTATGCTGACTCCTTCCGAGTCCTTGACCAGGTGGGGGACGTACCAGTAGCCGCGGTTGGCCATTATCGCAGCGAGATTGGCGATCTGAAGCGGCGTGGCGCCGATCTCGCCCTGCCCTATGGACAGGGAGACTATGGTCTGGAAGCGCCACCTGCCCTTCCCGTAGAGCTTGTCGTAGTATCCGGAGGTGGGGATGTTGCCGCCGAGTTCGGCAGGAATGCCGCTGCCCAGCTTCTCGCCGAAGCCGAAGCTCAGCACGTACTCCCTCCAGGCGTCGAGGGCCTCCGCGGTGGAGGCGTATCTGTCGTTCTCGAGTATGTCGCGCAGCACGTAGCAGAAGTAGCCGTTGCAGGACGTGGCTATCGCCGACTCGAAGTCGAGAGGGGAGGAGTGGGCGTGGCAGCCCAGCTTGCGGGTGCGGGTGTAGTAGTAGCCGTTGTTGCACGGATACTTGTCGGAGGGCTCGAGCACCCCTTCCTGCAGGCCTATCAGGCCGTTGACCAGCTTGAACACGGACCCCGGGGGATAGGAGGCCATCACGGTGCGGTTGAACATGGGCTTGCGCGGGTCGCGGGAGAGGCTGTCGTAGTGGCTGCCTATGTCGGCCAGCACGTCCACGTCGATTCCCGGGCTCGACACCATCGCGAGTATCTCCCCGGTCGAGGGTTCGATTGCCACCACCGAACCGACCTTCCCCGCCATGAGCTGCTGCCCGTATTGCTGCAGGTGGGCGTCTATGGTGGAGACGATGTTCTTCCCGGGCACCGCGGCCTTGTCCTCCCTGCCGTCGAGATAGGCCGACTGCACCCTGTTCCTGGAGTCCCGGAGCATTATGTGGTAGCCCTTCTCCCCGCGGAGCTCCTCCTCCATCGAGGACTCGAGGCCGGTGCGCCCGATGTAGTCGCCCGCCTCGTATTCGCCCGGATGGTTCTCGATGTCGTCGGCGTTGACCTCGGTTATGTAGCCCAGCAGATTGCCTCCGGCGTTGAAGGGATAGTCCCTGATGCTGCGGGCCTGCGAGCGGAAGCCGGGGAAGAGATACTGCTTCTCGGCGAACTGCATGTAGATTTCGGGCGACACCTGCTTGAGCAGGGTCACGGTGCGGTAGCCTATGCGGCTGCGGTATTCGCGGTAGTAGGCCATCCTGTCGCGTATGAAGCTGGCGGTCGTGTCGAGGGCACGGGCGAGCTCGAGCGTGTCGAATTCGGACACGTCCCTCGGGGTCACGAGTATGTCGTAGCAGACGGAATTGCCCACCAGGATCTCGCCGTTGCGGTCGTAGATCACCCCTCGGGGAGGGTAGATGTCGGCGTAGACCATGGAGTTGTTGGACGCGTCCTTCTTGTACTCGTCGTTGATGATCTGGATGTAGAACAGCTTTCCGAGCAGCAGCAGGGCGAACGCCGCGAGACCTATCAGGAGTTTGTTTTTGCGGTTTATTTCCATTTTTGGCTGTTCTCGGAGCAGAGTATCCAGGCGATGTAGGTGGAGATGAGGGTGCTGACCGCCAGCGAGGCGGCGAACTTGACGGCGTCGACCCACAGCGGCCTGGTGCCGGCGCTGTCGGCGACGATGTAGACGAGCAGGAAGACGGCTGTCACCATCGCGGTGGCGAGCATCATCTTGCTGCTTCCCTGACGCTGGAAGGAGATGTCCTCTCCGCGCGCCTGCAGCTCACTGCCGAACACCAGCCAGATTATCGGACGCCGCAGCAGGCCCACGGGCACGAGGGCCAGGGAGGTGAGTCCCAGCAGGCCTCCGGCGAAGAAGTCGGCCGCAAGTCCGGTGACGAACGCTATCGCCATGCTGAACACTGGGCCGCGCTTTACGGAGATGCAGAGCAGCAGCACGGGGAGTATGGCGATGGTCAGGAACTGCGAGAAGTTGAAGTAGTTCCAGAGCAGCACCTGGGCCACGAGCAGCAGCAGGTATTTCAGCGTGAACCTGTTCATTGCGCGCCCTCCTTTCCGGCTTCCTCTTCGAGCGCGCGGATCTCGCCGATGTCAGTGTTGCAGGTCACGGTCACGTAGTGCGCCGACCTGAAGTCCTGGAACAGTTTCACCTCGACATGCTGGTTGGAGCCGTCCACGAGGCGGGATTCCCCTGTCACGCCCACGGCTATGCCTTCGGGGAAGATGGCCGAATATCCGCTGGTCCACACCGTGTCGCCGGGGGTGACGGAGTAGTGCGGGGGAATGTCGGTCACCACCGCCGCGTCGGAGCTGATGCCGTCCCATACGAGCGGGGCGGTTATCCCTTCGGGGCCTACCTTGGTGCTCACGGTCACGTTGGGGTTCATCAGCGTGAGTCCGTAGGAGTAGTGCCGGCTCACCGAACTGATCACCCCTATGATTCCCCTGGAGCTGATGATGCCGGACTGGGGCATGATGCCGTCTTCGCTGCCTTTGTTGATGATCACGTAGTTCTGGTTGCGGTTGCGGCTCATCTTGACTATCGTCGCGGGGGTGTAGCTGAAGCTCTGCCTGGCTCCGGAGACGGCGCCGTATCCGGCGGGGAGGGTCCCTTCGGCGGCCTGTCTCTCCCTCATGGCCTCGTCGGCCCTGTGGTATCGCTCAAGCTCCTGCCGCAGAGCTGCGTTGCGGAGGGCCAGCTCGTCGTTGGCCGCCTCGAGCCGGAAATAGTTGCGCACGGACTCGCCGCTGCTCCACAGCGCCGCCATGACCCTGTGCGAGGCGCGGTTGATCCAGATGTCCTGCAGGGTGGAACTCCTGTCCAGCATAGCAAGAGCAGCAACCTCCAGAAGTATGAAGATTGCCGCGCTCACCAGGATGGAAGTCTTGTGTCCCTGTGGCATCCTATCTCATAAGGAAAGAATAGCGGTCGGTATGCTTGAGGGCGTCGCAGGTGCCCCTTGCCACTGCGTGCAGAGGGTCGTCGGCCACGTGGAAGTCGATGTTCACCTTGTCCTTGAACCTCTTCGCGAGGCCTCTGAGCAGGGCTCCGCCTCCCGAAAGATAGATTCCGTTCTCCACGATGTCGGCGTAGAGTTCGGGCGGGGTGTTCTCGAGGACATGAAGTATGGAGGTCTCTATCTTGGCGATGGACTTGTCCAGGCAGTGGGCGATCTCCTGATGGGTGATGGTGGCCTCGACCGGATGTGCGGTCATGAGGTTGGGTCCGCGCACCACGAAGGGCTCCGGAGCCTCGTCCCCGAGGTCGGGGATCACCGCACCGACGGCGATCTTGATCTTCTCCGCGGTGATTTCGCCTACCTTGACGTTGTGCTGCTGGCGCAGGTAGTACTGGATGTCGCTGGTGAACACGTCGCCGGCGGTGCGTATGCTGTCCTGCACCACGAGGCCGCCGAGGGAGATCACCGCGATCTCGGTGGTGCCTCCGCCTATGTCGACGACCATGTTGCCCTGGGGCGCCTCAATGTCGAGGCCTATTCCGAGGGCTGCGGCCATGGGCTCGAAGATCAGATACACGTCGCGTCCTCCGGCATGCTCGGTGGAGTCGCGCACGGCCCTGATCTCCACTTCGGTGGAGCCTGAAGGTATGCCCACGACCACCTTGAGGTTGGGGGTGAACAGGCTGCGCCTGCGGCTGCTGGCCTGCTTGATGAATCCGCGTATCATCATCTCGGCGGCGTTGAAGTCGGCGATGACTCCGTCGCGCAGAGGCCTCACGGTCTTCAGCCCGGGGTTCACCTTCTCCTGCATCAGCTTGGCCTGCTGGCCGAGCGCGATGCACTTTCCGCTGTTGTTGTTGATCGCGATGATGCTGGGTTCGTCCAGCACTATCTCGTCGTTCTGGTATATGACGGTATTGGCCGTTCCGAGGTCAATAGCGAGTTCCTGGTTTAAGAATGAAAATGCCATATTTCAGCTCATGAAAGTCAGTTTACAAATATAATGAAAAATGCTTAATTTTGCTCAAAGACTGAAGCTGATGGACAGAAAGTTTTATGCGGTGGTGGTGGCCGGCGGAAGCGGCTCCAGGATGGGCGCCGACGTGCCCAAGCAGTTTCTCCGGCTGGACGGGAAACCGATTCTGCGCAGGACGCTCGAGAGCTTCATGGAGGCGGCGCCCGACGTGAAGCTGGTCACGGTGCTCCCCAGACGCTGGATGAAGGAGTGGAAGGAGATGTGTGTGGCCGAGTCCTTCGACTGCCCGCAGACTCTGGTGGCCGGGGGGATGTCGCGCTTCCTTTCGGTGCGCAACGCCCTCGCCAAGGTGCCCGACGGTGCGGTAGTGGCCATCCACGACGGCGTCCGGCCCTTCGTGGGCCCGGAACTGATTCGCCGCATGCGGGCGATGATGTCGGAAGAAGTGCGGGCTCTGATACCTGTGGTCCCGGTGGTGGACACTCTGAAGTCGCTCGACCCTTCCGTGCCAGACCCGGTGAGGGCCGATACCGTGGCGGTCCAGACCCCGCAGATGTTTCTTTCGGAAGACATAAGGAAGGCCTACGGGCAGCCCTACGACCTGTCGTTCACCGACGACGCCTCCGTGGCCGCCAGGGCGGGAATCCCCGTGGCCACGACTGAAGGCGAAAGGTTCAACATCAAGATAACCACCCGCGAGGACCTGGTCTTCGGGGAGGCTATTCTTTCACTGAGACGGCCCTGAAGGATGTGCTCTTGTAGTCCTTGACCCAGATTTCGCGCTCGAACGACTGGTCGAGGGAGATCATCGTGTCGGTGGACTGCACGTAGGGGATGCGCTGGATCGTGTTGATCAGGATGTTCATCAGGTGCTCGTTGTCGAAGCAGAACACCTTGAGGAAGAGCGCCGCCTTGCCGGTGATGAAGTGGCATTCCACGATCTCGGGGACGTGCTTGAGCGCCGTCACCACCTCGGGATATTTGTTGTCCTCGGAGAGGCATACGCTGATGAACGCGCACACATTGAGCCCCAGGGCTCCGGGCTTGATGACCATGCGCGAGCCGGAGATGACGCCGTTGCTCTCCATCTTCTTGACTCTCTGATGGACGGCGGCTCCGGAGATGTTGCACTCCCTCGCAATCTCGAGGAAAGGCATCCTCGCGTTGTTTACAAGAAAGGACAGAATCTTTCTGTCAATCTCGTCGATATGGTAGTTGTTTGACATAATTCCGAATAGGCTTTATTTCTTCCGGCGCCGGTATTTCGGGGAGGTCGGGGTCTGGGTCTCCACTATCTTGCGGCAGTCCTCCTCGGAGAGCGTCGCGGCGTCGCTGTTCCGGGGCAGCTTGTAGTTCTTGCCGTCGTGCTTGAGGTAGGGCCCGTAGCGGCCGTTGATTATGCTGATTCCCGAATCGGGGAACTCCCTGAGCACCTGGTTCGCCGCGGGGGCGGAGTCCGCCTTGCGTATGAGTTCGGCGCAGGCTTCGAGGCTGATGGTCAGAGGGTCGGTCCCGCGGGGGATGGACACGTTCTTCTCGCCGAACTTGATGTAGGGGCCGAAGCGGCCCTTGGTCACTATCACGTCGGTTCCGTCTATCTGGCCGGCGGTGCGGGGCAGGCGGAAGAGTTCAAGCGCGTCCTCCAGGGTCAGGTTCTCGATGAGCTGGCCCTTGGCGAGGCTGGCCGACTGACGGTCGTCGCCCTCTCCCTTCTGAACGTATGCTCCGTACTGGCCGAACTTCGCGACGACGGTCTTGCCGTCGGAGGGGTCCGTGCCGAGCACCTTCTCCACATGGCTGTACTGGCCGTTGCTCAGAGTCTCCTCGACCTTCCTGTGGAAACCTCCGTAGAACTCGGAGATCAGGGCGTTCCATGCCATCTTGCCTTCGGCTATGCTGTCGAAGTCCTTCTCCACGTTGGCCGTGAAGTCGTAGTCCATGATGCCGGGGAAATTCTCCACCAGGTAGTCGGAGACTATCATGCCGATCTCCTGGGGCATCAGCTTGCCCCTCTCGGCCCCGATCGTCTCGCTGCCGGCGCTCTCGACGACCTTGCCGTCCTTGAGGCGGAAGTTGGTCACGGGCACCTTGCGTCCGGCTATGTCGGATTTCACGAGGTAGCCGCGGCCGGTGGTCAGGGTGCTGATGGTCGGGGCGTAGGTCGACGGCCTGCCGATTCCGAGTTCCTCCAGCTTCTTCACGAGAGTGGCCTCGGAGTAGCGGTAGGGCGGCTGCGAGAACTTGCCTTCGGCGTCGATGCTCAGGGCCCTGATGCTCTCGCCGGCGCTGAGCGTGGGGAGCACCGTGTTGCCGTCGTCCTGGCTCTCGTCGTCGGAGCCCTCGATGTAGAGCTTGAGGAAACCGTCGAAGAGCACTTCGGCCGCCTGGATGTTGAACTTCTCGCTGCGCCTGTCGGAGGCGACCTTCATGCTGGTGTTGAGGATGCGGGCGTCCTCCATCTGGGATGCGAGCGTCCTCTTCCATATCAGGCTGTAGAGTTTCTGCTCCTGCGTCGTGCCCTCGATGGAGGTGTTGCCGATATATGTCGGGCGTATGGCCTCGTGGGCCTCCTGCGCGCCCTTGGAATGGGTGTGGTACTGCCTGGTGTGGGAGTATCCCTCCCCGAAGTTCTCGCAGATGTATTTCCTGGAGGCGTTGAGCGCGAGGTTCGAGAGATTGGTGGAGTCGGTACGCATGTAGGTTATGAGACCGCGCTCGTAGAGGCTCTGGGCGACCCTCATGGTCAGGCTGACGGGGAAGTGCAGCTTGCGTGCGGCCTCCTGCTGGAGGGTCGAGGTCGTGAACGGGGGAGCAGGGTGCCTTGTCGCCTCCTTCTTGTCGATGGAGGCTATGGTGTAGCTTGCCCCTGCGCTGTCGTCGAGGAAGGCCCTTGCGGCCGCGGCGTCGTTGAACCTGGTGTCGAGGACGCCCCTCACCTTGGTCCCGCCGGCTTCGAACACGCCCTCCACCTTATAGTAGGGGGTGCTGTCGAAGGCTATGATCTCCTTCTCGCGCTCCACCACGAGCCTGAGCGCCACCGACTGCACTCTTCCGGCGGAGAGTCCGCGCTGTATCTTTCTCCAGAGTATGGGCGAAAGCTCGAAGCCCACGAGACGGTCGAGCACGCGCCGCGCCTGCTGGGCGTTGACCAGGTTGAGGTCTATCTCCCTGGGGTTCCTGATCGCGTGCTGGATGGCGTCCTTCGTGATTTCGTGGAAAACTATGCGTCTGGTGCGGGAGCTGTCGAGACCGAGCGTCTCTGACAGGTGCCAGGAGATGGCCTCCCCCTCGCGGTCTTCATCGGACGCGAGCCATACCGTCTCCGCCTGCGCCGCCGCCTTCTTGAGGTCAGCCACTACTTTCTTCTTGTCGGCCGGAATCACGTACTCCGGCTTGAAACCGTGTTCAACGTCGACGCTGAGCTTGTTGTCCTGCAGGTCGCGTATATGTCCGAAACTGGATTTCACCACATAGCCGTCGCCAAGAAATTTCTGAATTGTCTTTGCCTTGGCGGGCGACTCCACAATAACTAAATTCCCCTCCATTGCTTTTCATTACAAATTCATTCTGCAAAGAAAATCACAAACTCGGTAAAATTCAAAATTTAATCGTTAATTTTGTGATTGTTTTGCTTTGGCCGCCGGCATTCCGCGGCAAAAACAGATGCCGATGAAAGATACAGTCAAGAAGAAGATAATCAAGTGGTTCTGGATAATCGTCGCAGCGCCTTTCGCGATACTGATACTCGCCGTCACGCTTGTCGGACTCTTTGCGGAGATCCCCTCTTTCGAAGAGCTTGAACACCCCGACAACAAGCTTGCGACCCAGGTCATAGCCGAGAACGGCGAAGTCCTGACGACGTTCCACATAGAGAACCGAACCTACGTGTCCTACGAAGAGCTCTCCCCCTATCTGGTGGCGGCGGCGGTGGCCACGGAGGACGCCCGTTTCTACGAGCATTCCGGAATCGACATGAAGAGTCTCGCCCGCGTGCTCGTGAAGACCATACTCATGCAGGACTCCAGCCAGGGAGGCGGCAGCACCATCACCCAGCAGCTCGCCAAGACCCTCTATCCGCGCCGCCAGGTCAACAGCAGGATACCCGGCTGGTCGGCGGTGGTGATGGTCCAGACCAAGCTCAAGGAGTGGATAACCGCGGTGAAGCTCGAGCGCGACTACACGAAGAACGAGATCATGGACATGTACCTGAACTCCATCTTCTTCGGCAGCGGCGCCTACGGCGTCAAGGCCGCGTCAGAGACCTTCTTCAGCAAGGAGCCCGCCGACCTCACCGTGGAGGAGGCCGCCCTGCTGGTGGGAATGGTCAACAAGCCCACGCGCTACAACCCCGTCCTCAACCCCGACTACTCCCTGCAGCGCAGGAACTTCGTCATAGGACAGATGGAGAGGAACGGCTATCTCACAGAGGCCGAGAGGGACTCCCTCTGCAACATACCCATACAGCTCCAGTACCAGGTCCTCGACCACAACGCCGGCCTCGCCCCCTATTTCAGGGACATGCTGCGGCGCGACATGAACGCCGAGAAGCCCGAGCGCTCCGAGTACCAGTACGCCGAGGACTACGCCCAGGATTCACTCCGCTGGAGGGAGGACCCCATATACGGATGGCTCAACAAGAACAGGAAGCCCGACGGGTCGAGCTATGACCTTGACCGCGACGGGCTGCGCATCTACACCACCATCAACTACAAGATGCAGCAGTACGCCGAGGAGGCGGTCGACGAATACCTCGGAGGCCACCTGCAGCACCTCTTCGACCAGGAGGTGCGCTGGAAGCGCAACAAGCCCTTCGCCAACAGCGTCGACGACAAGACGGCCGAGATGCTGATGCAGCAGGCGCGTCGCTGGAGCGACCGCTACCGTCTGCAGCACCGCGCCGGCAAGAGCGACGCCGAGATCTACGCCCAGTTCAGCGAGCCGGCGAGGATGAGGGTGTTCGCATGGAACGATAAGGGATACGTCGACACCACCATGACCCCCGACGACTCCATACGCTACTACAAGTCCATACTCAGATGCGGATTCGTGGCGATAGAGCCGGGCACCGGACACGTGAAGGCCTATGTCGGCGGACCCGACTACAGATATTTCAAATACGACAACGTGAGCCAGGGCAAGCGCCAGATCGGCTCCACGGTCAAGCCTTTCCTCTACACCCTGGCCATGCAGGAGGGCATGACCCCCTGCGACAAGGTGGTGAATCTCCCCCAGACCTTCGTGCTCTACGACGGAACCACCTGGACGCCGCGAAGCACCGACAGGGCCGAGTACATAGGTCAGACGGTCACCCTCCGCTGGGGTCTCTCCAGGAGTTCGAACAACATCTCCGCCTACCTGATGAAGGAGTTCGGGCCTTCCGCCCTTGCCGCCATGATGCGCCAGATGGGCATATCCACCCACATCGACGAGGTCTATTCGCTCTGCGTGGGGCCTGCCGAAGTCAACGTGTTCGACATGGTTTCGGCCTACAACACCTTCCCTTCGCACGGCACCTACGTGTATCCGCAGTATGTCACGAGAATCACCGACAGCGAAGGCGTGGAGATCGGACGCTATTCGACCCGCAAGCGCGAGGCCATCTCCGAGCAGACCGCCTACCTCATGGTCGACCTCATGAAGGCCGTGATCAACGAGGGTACGGGCACGCGCCTGCGCTCCGTCTACGGGCTTAAGGGGGAGATTGCCGGCAAGACGGGAACCACCAACGACAACTCCGACGGCTGGTTCATAGGCTACACGCCCAACATCACCGCCGGCGTCTGGGTCGGAGGAGAGGACAGGCAGGTGCACTTCAACTCGCTCGCCCTCGGAAGCGGTTCCAACATGTCGCTGCCCATCTGGGGCATCTGGATGAAGAAATGCCTGGCCGACCCCACGATAGGCTGGTCGGAATTCGACACATTCGCTCCGCCCGCGACCGGAGCCCTCACTTTCGACTGTGACACCGAAGGCATATTCCTCGGCGGTTACAGCGAAGACTACGTGGGCTCGGAGTCCGTGACCGGAGCTTCCGAAGAAGAAGACTATTATTTCAACTAGCAGTATGAGCAGATATCGTTCAATCGCAGTCATCTACGGAAGCGACACTTCCGAGTCGGAGGTGTCCTGCCGCAGCGGTGAGTTCGTGTCCTCACGCATCGACGGAAACAAGTACGACATCTATGAGATCTTCGCCCGCTTCGGCAGGTGGTCTCTCGTCGCCTGCAGAAAACGCAGTTCCATGAAGGTCACCTTCCCCGAAGGCGCACGTCCGGAGGTCGACAAGAACGACTTCTCCGTCAACGTGCTCGGAGAGAAGGTGAAGTTCGACTTCGCATACATCGTCCAGCACGGCGCCCCCGGCGAAAACGGCCTGCTTCAGGGCTATCTGGAGATGCTGGGCGTGCCTTTCAGCACCTGCAGCGCCTATGTCAGCACCATAGCCTTCGACAAATACGCATGCAAGAGCTACCTGCGCGGAATGGGAGGGGTCAGGTTCGCCCCCGACGCCTTCGTCAGGGAGGGCATGGACCTGGAGAAGTTTGTCGGGGAGGCTTCGTCGAAGCTTCGTTTCCCCGTGTTCGTGAAGCCGACCCAGGGCGGGTCCAGCTTCGGCGTGTCCAAGGTCGACAGCCCCGACGGGCTGGCCGCGGCGGTGAAGTTCGCCTTCTCGGAAGGAGCCTCAGTGCTCGTGGAGCAGGGTGTCAGCGGCAGGGAGCTCACGGTGGCGGCATACAGGACGAACGGAGAAGTGAAGGCTCTGCCTCCTATCGAGATAGTGACCGACAACGACTACTTCGACTACGATGCCAAGTACAACGGCCACAGCCAGGAGATCTGTCCGGCACAGCTGAGCCCGGAGATTCTTTCCGAACTCTCCGAGACTACGTGCAGGATATATTCCCACCTCGGCTGCAGGGGCGTGGTGCGCGTCGACTACATTCTCGCGGAGGACGGTCTCTACTTCCTTGAAGTCAACACGATACCCGGAATGACGAGCGCCTCCCTCGTGCCCAAGATGGTTGCTGCGGCCGGCATTGACATGACCGAGTTCCTTTCGGGCATAATCGAAAGCGCGTAGTGCTGCTCGCGGAGTTCATAAGGGAGTCGGTCCCGGCTCTCGAGAAGCTTTACCCTTCGCCCGAGGCGAGGGGTTTGGTTTTGATGCTCTGCGAGGAGAGGCTCGGGGTCAGGAGCTACACCCACATAGTCGAACCCCTGTTTGAAATACCTGAGGCCGCGCTTCCCGGCCTGAAGGCCGGCATGTCCAGACTTGCCGCAGGAGAACCCATACAGTATGTGCTGGGTTACACGGAGTTCTGCGGCAGGAAATTCAAGGTGGGCCCGTCGGTGCTCATTCCGAGGCCGGAGACCGGGCAGCTGGTCGACGAGGCACTGAAGCTGCTCGCCGCCATGGGCCGTCCGGCAAAGGTGCTTGATCTCTGCACCGGCTCGGGCTGCATAGCATGGTCCGTGGCTCTCGGGGCGCCCGGAGTGTCGGTCATTGCCGCGGACATATCCGAACCCGCGCTCGCGCTCGCCCGCAGCCAGTTCGAAGATGTCTCCTCCGGCGCGAACGCTCCGGAATTCGTCTGCTCCGACCTGCTCGGCGGCTGCCGGGAGATATGCGGCTGCTTCGACCTGCTGCTCTCCAATCCTCCTTATGTGATGGAGAAGGAGAAGGCGGCCATGAGGCGCAACGTGCTGGACCACGAACCCGGAATCGCACTTTTCGTTCCGGACGACGACCCGCTCCTTTTCTACCGAGCCCTGGCTTCGGTCTCCCTGAGGCTTCTGGATTCTTCCGGAACCGGCATCGTGGAGATCAACGAGGCCCTCGGACCTGAGACCGCGGCCGTCTTCGAGACTGCGGGATACAAAAAAACGGAAATTCTGCGCGATATTTTCGGAAAAGACCGGTTCGTGCGCTTTTCTTCACGGGTCTGAATCCGGGCCGCGCCGCCGCCGAAGCCGCTTTTTCGTCACAACTGCCGGTTTTTCGATTTTTAAGCAAAAAATCGGAAAACGGAGGCTTAATTTGCGCCATACATACGACTCGAACCATGAAAAATTTCATTTTCTTTGCGCTGGCGGCGCTTTCTGCCGTTTCCTGCCTTGAGAAGGCGGACGGTCCGCTTCCCGACACGGAGACTTCCACGGCCACTCTTTCCGAGGTCGCGGAGATAATGTCGAGGCTTCCCTATGAAGAGGAGCATCTGATGGAGGTCTACAATGCCGTGGCCTCCTCGTCCGGCAACGGCTATGACGAGGAATACATGATGAGCGACCTGTTCGGGTCGCCAGGCTCCGGGGTGGGAGACAGGCGCCTGGGAACCAGGGCGCCCTCCTATTCCAGACCTATAAGGGAGCTGTTTGCCGAATATCTTTCCCGGAGAGCCGCCACCAGGGCCGGAGCTGACGGCGCCGAGGAATATATGGACTTCCTCTCGGCGTCCGACGTCCAGATATACTGGCCCTATTCCGAAGACTGGGACGGCACGACCCTGCCCGTGATCACCTATGACCCCGGCTACGGAGCCGAGACCAACCTGGGCTATGTGCTCTCCTATGGCGAAAACGGGGCTGAGGTGGTGGATACCGTGCTGGTGGACGAGGCCATGGCCATGTCGCGCCCCGTATGGGTGATCAACCGCAACGACGATTCCGGCTTCACCCCGCTGGAGATGTTCCTGAAGAGCTCGGGCGCCGACCTGGCGCTGAAGCCTGAGCCCGGTCAGTCCCTGGTGGGCGAAGAAGAGAGCAGGATGCTTTTCATAAAGTCGTTCCAGGCTCTGCGCAACTACGACTCCTGGTTCGGAGGCGCGTCGGAATTCTTCATCAAGTGCGGTGCGGTCGACGGCTTCAAGGCGGCCACCGACGCCGAGCTCAAGACCTACACCCCGTCCGTGACCGATTTCATGGTGGTGGTGAAGCGCCGGCAGGTCGGCAAGATCATTCCTCTCGACGCCCTGCTGCTCACCAGCCTGACTCCTCAGATGGAGAACATAGCGTTTCTGATAACGGAGGACGACGGAGGCAAGTCCACGTCGTGGAAGTGCTCCGCCGTCGTGAAATACAATTCGAAATCCTACGGCTTCGAGATAAGCATACCCTACCGCGACAACGACGACATAGTGTGGAGAGGGCAGCTCTCGCGCTCCTTCTTCGAGGGGAAGGATGAGGTCTCGGGCCGGTTCGGCGACGTGGTCGTCACTTTCGCTCTTCGCTGACGCTCATCTCGCAGTCCCTGCAGTTGAAGCTCAGGGTGAGCCTCCTTCCGTTGTTCAGCAGGTAGAGATTTCCGGACGATGCGGCGCCCTGGTGCACCGGACACATCCCCAGTTCGTAGCGGACGCAGTATTTTGTCCGCATCAGGGGTTCGCCGGGCGTCCGCTTCTCCAATTGTCCCGCCAGTGCGGCGGCGTCCGGTTCCGCTATGCCGGTCTCAAGCGGAATCTTCCTGCAGGGCAGGGCCTGAAGGTCTTCGGCTATCATCCTCCTGATGCCGTTGATGGTTGAGGCGCTGAGCAGGGGCAGTCTGCCGCCGGCAGTTTCGATTTCAAGGGAGTCGAGCGAGAAGGCGAAGATTCCTGCGTGCTTCGACAGCTGCTCGTGGAGCATGGCCTTTATCCTGTCGCCGTTTTCCGCCGTTTCGAGGTCGGTGTGGAAGGTGCTGGCGCTGGTTCTTCCGTCCTGGGTGACGGCTTCGGTCTCGATCACGTATTTCCCGTGTATCCGCAGTCTCAGCGACACCGGAATCTCCCGGCGGCAGACGGAGGCTTCGACCTGCTTCTCGTAGGCGGTGTCGATGTTGCGGTAGAGCGTCATGCCCTCACGCAGTCCGGGAACGTTCCTTGCGACTATGCTCGCGCCTTCGCAGACGTCGCCGCGGAAGCCGGTGAGGCCTTCCGGTGTGACGAAGGCGAACCCGTCGCCGTTGTGCAGCTGGAGACTTTTCTTCGAGGGCCTGAGCTCCACGGTCATGGTCTGCTGCGACGGCCTGCGGAGCCGTATGACCGTGCCCGCCTCCTCCCCGACCGACTTGGGGGTGTCCATCGAAGACCACCTGCCCCGGCGTCCGTCGAGATAGAGTTCGGTGTAGCCGCGGTTGAAGGTCTTGGCGCTGTCGGGCGTGAATCCGCACTTCACGCGGCCGAAGGAGGCCCTCGAATAGAGTCCGGGGTGTCTGGCCGTGAGTTCGTTGAGGGCGATGTCGTAGTCGCGCACGACTGTCTTCACGTAGGAGAGGTTCTTCAGCCTTCCTTCTATCTTGAAGGAGTTCACCCCGGCTTCCGCCAGGTCCTCCAGCCGGTTGCGGAGATTGTAGTCCTTCAGCGAGAGCACGGCCTTGTTGCGCAGCAGCACGTGTCCGTCGCCGTCGACGAGGTCATAGAGGGAACGGCAGGCCTGTATGCATTCTCCGCGGTCGGCGCTGCGGCCGTTGATGTGTTCGGACAGCCGGCACTCTCCGCTGTAGCACACGCAGAGCGCCCCGTGTACGAAGAATTCTATTTCGCAGTTCACCGCCGAGGCAATCTCCCTGACGGTGCTCAGCGGCAGTTCCCTTTCGAGCACTATCCTCGCACAGCCGAGGGACTCATAGAGCCTGGCCCTTTCGACAGTGCGTATCGCGCACTGGGTGGAGGCGTGCAGCGGCACGGTGATGTCCTTCCATCCGAAGACGGCCGGGTCCCTGACTATGAATGCGTCGGCTCCGGCCTCCTGGGCCTGGAGCATCTGGATTCTCGCATCCTCGAGTTCGTCCGGCCGCAGCAGGGTGTTGAAGGTCACGAAAACCCGGGCCCCGAACTGGTGGGCGTGAGCGCAGAGCCGGTGTATGTCCTCGATGCTGTTGCCGGCTGCCTTCCTCGCGCCGAAGTCGGGACCTCCGATATATACTGCATCGGCACCGCAGTCGATGGCCGCGATGCCGATTTCAGCGTTTCTCGCCGGAGCGAGCAGTTCGAGGAACCTCATTTATTTGAGGGCGTCGAGGAGCTTCTGGGCCTCAGGGCCGTAGGTGGGGTCGCTGAGGGTCTTGTTGTAGAACTCCTTGGCCTTCTCGATGTTGCCTGCGGTCTGGTAGAGGGCTCCTACGGTGTAGGCTATCTGGCCTGCGTTCTTGGCGTTGGGGGCGAGCTCGAGGTACTTCTCGAAGTACTTGATGGCGTCGTCATTCTTGCCGGAAAGCTGTGCGGCCTGGCCTGCGATCTGGTAGGCGGTGCTGCTCTCGCTGTATTCGTTGGACTTCACGGCCTCGTCGATGGCGGCGGCATAGTCCTTCTCCCTGAGGGATGCGAGCGCGTTCTTGAGATAGAGGGTGCCGAGCTGCTTGCCGGCTGCAGCCTCCTGTCCGTTGGCCGCTGCGGTGGTGAAGGCCTCGATGGCTCCGGCGGTGTCTCCGGTGGCGCCGAGCGCCATGCCGAGGCGGAGAGCCGCCACGCCGTTGGCTGAGTCAGCTTCGAGAATCTGCTTGTAGGTAGCCGCAGCTCCAGCATAGTCCTTGCTGTTGAGCAGGTCGTTGCCCTTCTGCAGCAGGAGCTGGGGGATCAGGGCCTTTGCTTCGTCGATAACGGACTGGTTCCCGTATTCGGTGGCGAGCTCGACCGTGCTGTTCAGTCTTGCCACGGCTCCGTCGATGTCGTCATTCTGTGCGAGGCTCTTGGCGAGGTTCAGGCTGACCTCGGGGATGGCGTTCTTGCAGTTGTCGGCCACTTCCTGACCTTCCTCTCCGAGGGAGGAAGCGATGGTGTAGGCCTGCTGGAACGCCTCAAGGGCGCCTTCGAAGTCTCCGCTGCTGAGACAGGTGGCTCCGTTGTTGTAGGTTTCGGTCGCCTGGGAAAGATCCTGGGCGTTCATGGAGCCGATTGCCAATACGGCACAAGCGATGGTAACAAAGAGTTTCTTCATAATGATTTTATAGATGTTTTACTGTTTGCAATCCGAGCAAAAACAAAACTAATAAAAAAGTTTTAATTTTGTATAAACATGCCGTTAAACCGACTGCATATTTTGTGCCTGACTTTCTTCATGGCACTGTTTCCGGCCTCAGCACAGATGATGCCGCAGCTCGGCGTGGCGGATGAGATAAAGACGGGCTCCTTCCCCAACGGGCTCAGGTATTATATTGTGGTCAACGCGGCTGAGAAGGGTTTCGCCGACTTCGCCCTTGTCAGGAAGTCCGGGACACCCGACGTGAGTTTCCGCAGTCTGCTCGACTCGCTGCCGCATTTCGGGCCCCGCAGCCCCTACCGCTTCCTCGCCGACAACGGAGTGAACTATTCGCCCGAAGGATATGTCGCCGAACGCCCGGAAGCCGGCATAGTCTCGCTCAGGAGCGTCCCGGTCTACAGTCAGGAGACCGCCGATTCGACCATGCTGCTGCTCATGGACATGGCCGCCGCCTCGCGCAGCCCGCAGGCGGTGATAGTCAGCGGCGACATCGACGTGGCCAAGGTGCTCGACAGGCTCGACCTGCTGTCCATGACGGTCCCGCGGCTGAGAGCGGACAGGACGCGGACGGACTACCGCTGGATTCCCGAGGACTCCCTCAGGCTGGCGGTCACCTGCGGCCCGACCCGTGAGGCGGCGGTGATAAGCGCGGTATATCGTGCCCGCAGAATGCCCGAAGCCATGATGAACACCCTGCAGCCGCTCGTCTCGCAGGTCTACGCCGACATGTTCGGCCGGATTGTCTCTGAAAGGCTCGAACGCAGCTTCCGCAGCCGCGGCGTTCCGCTCGCGGAGGTGGCTTTCGACTACCACGGCAGCGCCGACGGCCCGGGGGACGAACATTATGCCGTCTTGCTGACCACTTCGGCCGGGCATGTCGCAGAGGCGACTTCGATTCTCGCCTCGGTGCTTTCGACGCTCGACAGGGAAGGCGCCTCGGCGGCCGAGTTCGAGGACGCCAAGTCCCGGCTGAAGCCGGAAGCGCGCAACGGAGGCCCGCGTACCAACCGTGAATATGTGGCCAGGTGCGTATCCGCCTATCTGTACGGCTCGAACCTGGCTTCCGAGTCCTCCATAAGGGAATATTTTACCGGCCGCAGCCTTTCCTCCGCAAGAGAGCTGATACTCTTCAACGGCTTCGTGGACGCATTGCTGGATTCAGCCCGCAACCTCAGCCTGCATTACGAGGTGCCGGGAGGCAGGCTGGACGCGGGACTCATGCGCAGCACCTTCTCCGCGGCCTGGGCGTCGCCCGACAGTCCGGAACCCCGGGCCACCGGACGCCTGGGCGAGGTGCTGAAGGCCTGCGTCGCAGAACCGCCGCGGGCCAGGCTCCGTTCAGAAACCGCAGAACCGGTGTCGGGCGGACGGCTGTGGACCTTCGCCAACGGAATCAGGACGGTGTTCAGGAAGATGGACACCGGCGGTGAATTCCGCTATGCGCTGATGCTGCGTGACGGCATCGCCTCCGTGCCCGGCATAGGCGAGGGAGAGGGAGCGTTCGTGGGCGACATGCTTGCGCTCGGTACGGTCGCAGGCGTCCCCGGACGAGACTTCCTGTCGATGCTCGAAGCCGAAGGAATCACTATGGAGTTCGAGGCCGGTCTCTCCGGTCTCCGGATATCGGGAAAGGCTCCGGAAGCGAAGTTCCCGCTGCTGATGCAGGCTCTTCTCGCCATTTCCGGAGAGCGCGGGCCCGACATGGAGGAGTTCGGATATTACCGTAGCTCCGAAGCCCTGCGCATCGAAATGGACGCTCTGTCTCAGCAGAATGTGAATTCGTTGATGGACAGCATAATGCGCCCCGGCTACTTCTACACCGGCCGCAAGCGCATCGAGAATCTCGGGGAAGACCTCCCCGAAAGGGCCGAGAAGTATTTCGCTTCGGCTTTCTCCAGGGTCAACGACGGCCTGCTCGTGCTCGTGGGGGATCTCGACGAGGACAAGCTGAAGAAGGAGCTCGTCCGCACCCTCGGAGGCTTCAGCTGCCATAAGCAATATGCGAGGAGGCCGAAGGTGAACAGCCGGTTCGCCTCAGGTTCGGTGACCTATATCGTGGAGTCTCTGCCCGGCGTGGCCGACGGCGACGCGGGGGTCCACATGGGGATGTCGGCCGACATAGCCTACAGCATCGACAACTACATAGCCTTCAAGGCCGCCGTGGCCTGCATCGACAGGAAGCTCGCCGGCGCCCTGGCCGGCTGCGGGGCGTATCTCGAGATAGAGGACAGCCTGGAGGTGTTCCCCGACGAACGCATGTGGGTCCACGTCAGCTGCCTTCCCTGCCGCAGTTCCGGACTTCCCGCCTCCGTGTCGGCCTGCGGACCTCTGGAGATGTTCGGCATAGTGCGCAGGGTGACTTCGCAGCTGGAGCGGATAGAGATTTCCGAGGCGGAGCTCCGGGCATTCAAGGAGCAGCTCACGAGCGAGTTCGAGAGAATGAACTCTGACCCCGGCAGTATCGTGGATGCCGTGCTGCTGCGCTACGGCGACGGGAAGGACCTCGTGAGCGGTTTCAGACGCGCCGTGGACGGGCTGACTGCCGATGACATAAGGAAAATACTCTCCGACCTGCAGCACGGGGCGGGAGTGGAATATGTTGTACTCTGATGGAAAGACAGTTCGGAACAATAATCCAGATAGGCGACATTCTGGTGTCGGAAGATGTCGTGACCGAATATTTCGCCTGCGACTATGAGGCCTGCAAGGGCGTATGCTGCATCGAAGGCGACAGCGGTGCCCCCATGGAGGAGGAAGAGATAGAGACCGTGGAGCGCGACTATCCCAGGTTCAGCGCACTCATGAGTCCGGCGGGGCGCGAGGCCGCCGAGAGCTCGGACTTCTTCGAGGTCGACCGCGACGGAGACATCGTGACCCCGCTGGTCAGGGGCAGCTGCGAATGCGCGTTCTGCCATTCCGGACCCTCCGGAGAGGCCCTGTGCGCAATAGAGATGGCCGGATGCCGGAAACCCGTGTCCTGCTCGCTCTACCCTATAAGGGTCACGAAGTTCACCGGCGGCTCGCTGGCTCTCAACGTGCATCACTGGGAAATCTGCAGGCCGGCTTTCGAGAAAGGCCGCAGAGAAAATGTCCGCGTATATCAGTTTCTGCGCAAGCCGCTCACGGACAGCTATGGCGAAGAGTTCTGGTCAGCCCTCGACGAGGCCGCTAGACATCTTCTCTCTGACTAGCCTCAAGGCCTGAAACCAGCCGTACAAGGTCCTTGGATATGCCTTCGAGCCTGAGGCCGGCGACGTCGTAGCTGATGGTGATGCGGTCCTCCCACATCTTGAGCAGGCGTGAGACCACGGAGCGCTTCACGAAGCTCATGGACTCGGCGTCTTCCTTCTCCAGCCTGTAGCCGTGGAGGTCCATCACTCTCATGACCAGGGGCTTGACATCCTCGGGGGAGCCGTAGACATGTGCGGTCCTGGTTGAGAAGCCGAACCTGGGGTATATCGCCGCAAACACTGCCATTATCAGGCAGATCTGCCAGAGAGAGTCGTAGCCGTTGATGAATATCTTGGAGATGTCGGCCTCCACGAAGCCGGCGAGCACCAGCGCGGTGATGATGATCGCGAGAATCACGAGCAAGTAGAAAAAGTACTTGACGGAACGGATAAAATACTTCATGGACGCAAAATTAGCAAATTTTGTTATTTTTGTACATTGACTTAAAACACACAGAATCATGGAAAGAGAAGATCCGCTCGAGAGGCTTGAACGCCAGGAGGCCGAGAAGAAGGCCAACGGAGGTCTCAAGACCGTAATGATCATAATGATAGTGGCGGCGGTGGGACTTGCCGCCGCCCTCGCCTACGTGATGGTTTCCAAGAGCAGGCTGGTCGGACAGCTCAACGACGAGAAGACCGACCTTACCGAGCAGCTGGTCGCCCTCCAGAACGACTACGCCGACCTGACCTCGGAATACGATACCATCAACTACCAGCTCGACTCCTCCCGCGAGGAGATAGCCCAGCTCATCGAAAGGGTACGCACCACCGAGGCGACCAACCGCACCAAGATACGCCAGTACGAGAAGGAGCTGGGAACCCTGCGCAGCATCATGCGCGGCTACATCGAGCAGATAGACTCGCTCAACACCCTCAACAAGCAGCTGACCGCCGAGGCCGAGTCCGCGCGCCGGGAAGCTGCCGACAGCAGGAGGATGAACGCCGAGCTCACGCAGCAGGTGGAGGACCTGACCGACATGGTCACCGTGGGCTCCATACTCAAGGCGCGCGGCCTCAGGATGGAGGCCTTCAACGCCAACGACCGCGTGGTCGACAAGAGCAACAGGGTGGTGCGCCTGCTCGTGACGCTGAGCCTCGTGGAGAACGAGCTGGCTGAGCGCGGGCCGGTGCGTGTCTACGTCAGGGTGACCGACCCTTCAGGCAATCTGCTGCTCGACGGCAAGGGAACCACCTTCACCTTCGAGGGCGAGACCCTGGACGCCACGGCATCGCGCGAGGTTGACTACCAGGGCGACGAGGTCGAGATGGGCATCTACGTGAACAACATCCCCGATTTCGTCAAGGGCATCTACACCGTCCAGGCCTACACGGAGCAGTCGCTGCTCGGTTCCGCCGAGCTGATGCTCAGGTAATGGTCTACGTCCACGTCCCCTTCTGCAGAAGTTTCTGCATCTACTGCGACTTCTATTCGGAAATCGCGTGCCGGGGGCGGGATGCCGGACAGATCGAAGGCTACACCGGCGCTCTCTGCGCCGAGATTGCCGCCCGCCGGGAGGAGACAGCCCGGACCCTCGGGGTCAATACGCTTTATTTCGGAGGAGGTACGCCGTCGGTGCTGCCTCCTCCGGCGTTTGAGCGCATCGTCGGGGCGCTGGGCTGCGGACCTTTCGACGAGTTCACGGTCGAGGTGAATCCGGAGGACATCGCGGAGAAGGGAGGCGCATACGTGTCGGAGCTGCTGAAGCTCGGGGTGAACCGCGTCAGCATGGGCGTGCAGTCGCTCGACGACGGCATCCTGCGCTGGATGCGGCGGCGCCACGACTCCGCATCCGCCCGCCGGGCCTTCGGCATTCTTCGCGATGCCGGGGTGGAGAACGTGAGCCTGGACCTCATATTCGGTCTGCCTCAACTGTCGCGGGAGATGCTTTCCGACACGCTCGACGGTATCTGCAGGCTGCGGCCGGAGCACGTGTCCGCCTATCAGCTGAGCGTCGAGGAGGGAAGCGACCTTGCGGCGATGGCAGTGGACGGCCGCTTCACGGAGGCTCCGGAGGAGCTCTGCGCCGAGCAGTATGAAATGATCTGCAGCCGACTGCGGGCTGCCGGCTATGTGCATTACGAGATTTCCAACTGGGCCCTGCCGGGCCGTGAGGCGAAGCACAATTCCTCCTACTGGGAGCGGGTGCCGTATGTCGGCTTCGGCCCCGGGGCGCATTCTTTCGACGGGGAGCGCAGAAGCTGGAACAGCAGCCGGCTTTCAGGATGGATGCGTTCCGGCGAACTTCTGGGCGCGGAAGAAGCGAGGGAGGAGGACATAATGCTCGGTCTGCGCACAGCTAGGGGCATACCTGCCGGATGGTGCCGGGAGGAAGATCTGCGGCGCTGCCTTTCCAACGGGGCGCTTGTCCCTGTACGGAGGGCGCCGGAAGGCTTCCTGCCGGACCGCGTGCGCATTCCCGAGTCCCGCTGGTTCGTCTCGGATGAAATCATCGCGGAGCTGATATAGGGCCGCGCGCGGATTTGCACCGTCTTGTGTCTTGCGAGAGTTCATTTCCTTGATATTTGTATTTATAAAGGAAAAACAGTATATTGCTTCGGCATGAATTAAATCATATAATTGTGAATAAAACTATTTTCCTTTCTTCGTTTTTTGTTCTCATCAGTGTGTCAGTCGCCTGTACCAAAGATGAGGCCCCTGGGGTGATGCCAAATGATTCTTTTGGCATGAATGCAGATCAGGTGGAACTATATGCGTCTATCTTTGCTCCTTTTTTGTCAGATGTAGAAAATGGTGAAAATGAGGCCACAAAGGCCGTATCCGGTCAGGAAAAGATTCTCGAAGATATTGATTACTTTATTGAAGATGGTGATACTCTGATGTATGCCTTCAACTATCAGAACGATGGAGGATATTTATTGATAGGCTCTGACAATAGCTCATTTCCGATATTGGCTCATTCGAAAATCGGAAATATTCATTTTGATGATATTGACAGAAGCGGTGCATTTTATTATTATTTGAGCAAAATCAAAGAAAGAATCAAGTACAATCTCAGTCATGCTTCCAGTACCGATTCGGAATATTACGAGAATTGGAAAGATCTTGGCAAGGACGGCTATGAATATGAGATAACAGCGGTTAACAGTGCTCCGGGACCGGATACGAAAGCAAGGAGAGATTATTCTTCAGGACGGGCAATGGTTTATCCGTATACGGGGTATGATCTTGATTTATGGTGTCAGACGGCAGGATATAACTATTATGCTCCTAGGAAAGCGAAGATCGGATGTCCGGCTTTGGCTATAGGCATGCTGATATATGATACCGAACAGCGTTTGTCTGGAAATCATACACCAACTATGCCGTATTTCGATTATAAGGATAAGGAAGCGATTCCAGATACGACGAAGTCTTCTCATGTAGCACAAGTATTGAAACAAATAGCTGATTATATTCCTAATTATAGTTGGGGCTGGGCAAACGGAATACCAAGTGGTGCGCGCGCCAGTGATGTGCTTGCTGGTTTGAAGAATTTGGGCTATATCAAAGCGACTATGGAGCCGTATGACTTAGATATGTTATATAAAAATATTGCCTATGCGGAGACGGATGAAAACGGGACAGGCTGTCAAAGAGGAGTGCTTCTCGGCGCGGACGATATAAACGGTGGTACTAGTCATATATGGTTCTGTGACGGATATTATGAACAGGGTTATGAGGTGGTCAAGAAATTCTTGGGAATTGTCATAAAGAGGTGGAACGAATATGATGACCGCCTGTATATGAATTGGGGATGGGGTCCGGAAAAAGGTAATGGCTGGTATTCTGCTATGGATGAAGTGTGGACATCGATAGATGGTACAGGTGATATAAGTTTCAAACTGAATACGCATATGTACATAAATCTTGGATATTATGAAATTCCGGAACAGTGATTTTCTATTTTCGTTTCCGATACTGGCGGCTGTCCTGTCACTGACATCCTGCAGCAAGGAAGATCCGGGGTACACGCCCGCTGGTGATTCGTGGGTGAAGACTGGAATCTGCATAAATCTGTACGACTTCTCATCGGATAATTCGGAAAAGGCGGTGCGTATTGTCAATATGGAAGATAACTCCGAAATAAATTTCAGGGCGGAAGAAAGTACTAACAGCGATGGCGAGGCGATGACCAGCATCTTTTTCAGGCCCGCGAGACCCGATGTGAACGATATGATTTCAATCGACCCTTCTGTGGCTCTGTCTGTCGGCACGGCGGAAACTCGTGTCTGCATCGGAGATTACAGCACGGATCTGACGTGTATATATGAGGAATATGCGCAGGAAGAATCTGTCATAGATGAAAACACGGACGGTGACGATGATGTCTTCTACGGCGGCATCAACTTCGAGATCAGCAAGATCAAGTGCCAGGGGAAACTGATGGAGACAGATCTTCTGACCGAAACGGGCGGTACTCCTTCTTTTGACCTGATTCTCGACGACAGCGGCCTCACCATGCGGTTCCGATACGTGAACTGGGACCCGGACTTTTCGCCTTTTTCCGCAGAGCAGCCGGAGTAAAATTGCTTCTCTCTTAGCCGTGACGGAGCTCGCCCTCCGGCAGTATAGGGCTGTGCGGCTGGTTCCTACTGCCGGAGGGCGAACTCCGTCGCGGCAGCGCACAGTTTACGCGTACCTCCGCAGAATCTCCTCGAAGATGAGCTCCAGTTCCGCGGGGTCGAGAGTGGTGACCATGCGCATGCGCAGCTCCTTGAAGTCCGGCAGGCCCTTGAAATAGTTGCTCAGATGCCGGCGCATCTCGTAGATGCCGCGCGGCTCCCCCTTGTATTTCAGCGACAGCGCGAGATGCTGCCGGGCGAGCGCCACCTTTTCGGCCACCGACGGCTCCGGCATAGGTTCGCCGTGCTCCATATAATATTTTATCTCCCGGAAGATCCAGGGATGGCCGAAGCTCGCGCGGCCTATCATGATACCGTCGACCCCGTAGGTCTCGAAAGCCCGCAGGGCCGAGGGGCCGTCGGTGATGTCGCCGTTGCCGATGATCGGGATGTGCATGCGGGGGTTGTTCTTCACCTCGCCGATCAGCGTCCAGTCCGCGGAGCCCTTGTACATCTGGCAGCGCGTGCGCCCGTGGATCGTGAGAGCCTGTATGCCCACGTCCTGAAGGCGTTCGGCGAGTTCGACTATGATCTTGGAGCTGTCGTCCCAGCCGAGCCGGGTCTTCACCGTGACGGGTTTGCCGACGGCTTCCACCACGGCCTTGGTGATCGCCACCATCTTGTCGGGGTAGCGCATCATGCCCGAACCCGCGCCGCGTCCGGCTATCTTGGTGACCGGGCAGCCGAAGTTGATGTCTATCACGTCGGCCCCGTGGCCTCCGGCTAACTCGGCGGCGCGGTCGGCCATTCTTGCGGCCTCCACCATGGACTCGGGGATGTGGCCGTAGATCTGTATGCCCACGGGCGCCTCCTCTTCGGCGGTGCGCAGTTTCGCAAGCGCCTTGGCGGCGTCGCGTATCAGGCCGTCGGAGGGGATGAACTCGGTATACACCATGTCGGCCCCCTGTTCGCGGCAGAGCAGCCGGAAGGAGAGGTCGGTGATGTCTTCCATCGGAGCCAGCAGCAGCGGGCGTTCGCCAAGGTCGAGATTTCCGATTTTCATAGACTGCAAAAATACAAAATGAACACGGAAAAAACTTATCTTTGTGTTATATGGAAAATATCTACCGGGAGAGAATCGAAAGGCTGCGCGAGCTCATGAGAGCCAAGGACTGGGACGCCGTGCTGATCACGGGCGGCGACCCCCACGGCAGCGAATATCCGGCCGAGCGCTGGAAGCAGGTGCAGTGGCTGAGCGGCTTCACCGGGGAGGCCGGCGACCTCGTCGTGACCCTCGACCATGCGGGTCTCTGGACCGATACCCGCTATTTCATCCAGGCGGTGCGGCAGCTCGAAGGCACCGGAGTGGAGCTTCACAAGACCCGCGTGCCGGAGCAGGTGCTGATTCCCGAATGGCTCGGACGGCAGTTCGGAGGTGACGGCATCATAGCCGTGGACGGGCTCTGCACGGGGGTGGACTTCGCCAGGAGCATTCCGGGGACGGTCGTCGGCGTGCCGGACATCCTCTCCCTGCTCTGGACCGACAGGCCTGAGATCCCCCATACGCCGGTGTTCACCGTGCAGGCCGGCGAGAGCCGCGAGTCCAAACTGGACTGGCTGCGCGACCGGCTTGCCGACATGGGCTGCGACGGCATGCTGCTCACCGCGCTGGACGAGATAGCATGGCTGCTCAACGTCAGAGGCGCCGACATAGAATACAATCCGCTGGTGATCAGCTATCTGCTCGTCACCTCCGGCGGAGCCGAATGGTATGAGGCCAAGGGAGGGGAGGAAGATCCCCAGACGGCTGCAACCGTCAGCATCCTGGAGTCGGAGGGAGTCGCGGTGCTGCCCTATTCCGAGATCGGAGAGGCGCTGCGCGGATTCTCCGGCAGACTTTTCGTGGACACTTCCACCCTCAACTGGAGCCTCTATGAGGAGCTTTCGAGCGCCGGGACCAGGCTGCTCGAGGGCACCAGTCCGGTGGGTCTGCGGAAGGCGGTGAAGAACGAATTCGAGATCGAGGGGATGCGCGGCATCCACATCAAGGACGGACTCGCGATGGAACGCTTCCTCTACTGGCTCGAGAAGTCGGTGCAGGGAGGCAGGGAGATCAGCGAATGGGACGCCGCGGTGATGCTGGGCAGATTCCGCTCCGAGATTCCCGAGTATATGGGCGACAGCTTCGAGACCATCTCCGCCTACGGACCCTCGGCCGCCCTTCCCCACTATGTGACGCCGCGCGAAGGTTCGCCGGTGCTCTGCGAGCAGGGCCTGTATCTCTGCGATTCGGGCGGACAGTACAGCTGCGGCACCACCGACATCACGCGCACCGTGCCTCTCGGAGAGTGCAGCCAGCTCGAGAAGGAGGACTACACCCTCGTGCTCAAGGGCCACATAGCCCTGGCGATGGCGGTGTTCCCGGCCGGAACCGCAGGCTGCCAGATTGACGCCCTCGCGCGCGAGCCTCTCTGGCGAAGCTACCGCAATTTCGGCCACGGCACCGGGCACGGCATAGGATATTTCCTCGGAGTCCACGAAGGCCCCCAGGACATCAGGCAGAACTTCAACTCCACGCCGCTGCTTCCCGGAATGATAACTTCCGACGAGCCGGGCATCTACCGCGAGGGCCGGCACGGCGTCCGCCACGAGAACCTGCTGCTCTGCGTCGACGCCGGCAGCAATGAATTCGGCTCCTGGAGGGCGTTCGAGACTCTCACCCTCTGCCATTTCGACACCTCGGCCCTGCTTCCGGAGCTGCTGGACGCCGATGAGAGGAAATGGCTGAATTCCTACAACGACCGGGTGTTCGCCACCCTCGGCAGGCTGCTTCCCGCCGAAGAGCGCGAGTGGCTCTATTCCAAGACGAGACCTATTTGACCATGATAGACAGAATATTGCTCTTCCCCTACTACCTGATTCTCAAGTGGAGGGACAGATACTACAGCAAACCCGGACGCAAGTTCTACACGCCCGCCGTGCCTTCGCTCTGCGTGGGCAACGTGACTGCCGGCGGCACAGGAAAGACTCCCATGGTGGAGCTGGTGCTCAGAACCCTGCAGGACAGCGAGGAATGGGATGACAAGAACCTCGCCGTGCTCTCCCGCGGCTACAAGCGCGAGAGCAGGGGCTTCCAGCAGGTGGTGGCCGACGGAGCGGCGTCGATGTTCGGCGACGAACCCCTGCAGATAAAGAAGAAGTTCCCCGGGGTGACGGTCGCAGTGGACAAGAACAGGGTGGAGGGCTGCGAGTTCCTGCAGCACCCCGAGAGGCTGGCCTCCGGCAAGAACGCGAAGAAATGCTGGTACCGGGAGTTTCCCGCGGCCGACTTCATAGTGTTCGACGACGCCTTCCAGTACAGGAAGCTCAAGGCCGCGAGGACCATGGTGCTCGTGGACTGGAACCGTCCGGTCAGCTCGGACATGCTGCTGCCTTTCGGCCGTCTGCGCGACCTTCCAGAAAGGGCGGGCGACGCCGACATCCTCGTGGTGACCAAGTGCCCGGCCGAGCTGAACGCGGCTGAGCGGGAGGCCTTCGCGTCCAGGCTCGGAATCACCGGCTATTCTTCCGAGACCTGCGAGGGGGTGAGCGCGCGCGGACGCAGGCAGACAGTGCTGTTCGCGAAGATAAGGTACGGCCAGCCGGTGGGGGTCTACCCGAAGACCGAGGCCCGCTACGTCTACTCCAAGAAGATCATACTCGTGAGCGGAATCGCGAAGGACACGCCGCTGCGGGACTATCTCAGCGACTTCTACAAGATAGAGAAACGCTTCGGCTTCCCCGACCACCACAAATACCGCTGGTCCGACATCACCAAGATCCAGATAGCCCTGCGCAAGAACCCCACCGCCTCAGTCTTCACTACCGAGAAGGACGCCCAGCGCCTGCTCGACTTCCCCGGAATGCCCGAGGAGATTGCCGAGAGGCTGTTCATGGTGCCCATAGAAACAGAATTCCTCTCCGAGGTGGAGAGGAATGTGTTCAGGGACAGGATAGTGAGTCTCTGAGACCCGGCTATACCGTCATTATGTCTTTCTCCTTGAGGGAGACGTGGCCGTCGATGGTCTTCACCCAGTTGTCGGTGAGCTTCTGAACCTCGGCCTCGGCCTCCTTTTCGGCGTCCTCCGAAAGCCCGTCGTTCTTCTGGGCCTTCTTCAGGAGCTCGATTCCGTCGCGACGGGCGTTGCGCACCACGATCTTGGCGTTCTCGCCGGCGGTCCTGGCCTTCTTGATGAGTTCCTTGCGGCGCTCCTCGGTGAGGGCGGGCACGGTGCAGCGTATCACTTCTCCGTTGTTCTGGGGAGTCATTCCGAGGTTGGCGTCGATGATGGCCTTCTCGATCTTGGAGATCATGCCTTTCTCCCAGGGCTGGATGGCGAGGGTCTTGGCGTCGGGCGCCGTGACTGAGGCCACCTGGGGGATGGGGGTGGGCGTGCCGTAGTAGTCGACGGTCACTCCGTTGAACACAAGGGGGTTGGCCTTGCCCACGCGGTAGGTCTTGAGATCTTCTTCCAGGAAGCTGACGGCTTCCTTCATCTTGGAATCGGTCAGATTGACGATTTCTTTGGCTCTGTCTGTCAACATATCTTTTGCTTTTGTCTTGTCAGGCGTGTACGGTGGTTCCTATCTTCTCTCCGGCGAGAAGCCTGCCCAGGTTGCCTTTCTGCTCCACGTTGAACACCACTATGGGTATGGGTCCCTGTTCGCAGAGGGCGAAGGCCGTGGCGTCCATGACCTTGAGGTGGTCGGCGAGGGCCTTGCTGAAGGTGAGCTCCTCGTATTTGACGGCCGCGGGGTCCTTCTCGGGGTCGGCGGTGTAGACTCCGTCGACGCGGGTGCCTTTCAGAAGCGCGTCGGCTCCTATCTCGAGCGCGCGGAGGGCGGCTCCGGAGTCGGTCGTGAAGAAAGGGTTGCCGGTGCCTCCGGAAATCAGGGCCACTCCGCCCTGCTCCAGCACCTTCACGGCGTCCTCCTTTCTGTAGTATCTGGCTATCGGCTCCATCGGGGTCGCGGTGAAGACTTCGGCGGTGATTCCTTCGGAGCGCAGCGCGCAGGCGAGGCCGAGCGAATTGATCACCGTGGCCAGCATTCCCATCCTGTCGCCGGTGACTCTCTCGAAGCCCTTGCCGACGCCCTGGAGTCCGCGGAAGATGTTGCCGCCGCCGTTGACCACGGCTATCTGGTGGCCGGCTTTCACGGCCTCCGCTATCTCACGGGCGTATCCGACGAGGCTCTGGCCGTCTATCCCCCGGCCCTGGGGGCCTCCGAGGCTTTCGCCGCTGAGTTTAAGAAGTACTCTCATATCGCTTTCTTTGGATAACAAAAGTATTTGAAAATTATGAAACTTGCAAGATTAGGGCTATATTTGCAGCCTGTGGAATACAACATCCGAGACTAAATATCAGAAAAATGTTCATATTCAATTCATCAATCGGCAAGAAATTCGTCCAGGCAGTGAGCGGCGCGTTTCTTATCATCTTCCTGCTTCTCCACACCACCATCAACTTCTTCTCGGTGATCGACTCATGCACCGGCAAGTTCGGCGCGGTGGCTGCTGACGACAAGCTGTTCAGCGCAGGAGACGGACTTTTCAAGCTGGGCTGCGACTTCATGTCGACCCCCGTCATCTCCATCCTGGTTCCGGTGCTCGCTCTCGGATTCCTGGTCCACATCATCTACGGATGCTGGCTCACCTGGAAGAACATCAAGGCCCGCGGCGGCTACAAGCGCTACGAGGTCAAGAGCCGCGCCGCCACCGACTCATGGTCTGCCCGCAACATGTTCGTGCTCGGTCTGCTCATCATCCTGGGCATCGCCGTGCACCTCACCCACTTCTGGGCCTACATGCAGCTCCCCGAGATGTTCGGCATAGGCAATTATGAGGACAATCCCTACGACCTGCTCATGGCCACCTTCGGCAGCTGGTGGGTTCTCGCGATCTACCTCGTGTGGTTCGTGGTTCTCTGGTTCCACCTCACCCACGGCTTCTGGAGCATGTTCCAGACCGTAGGCTGGGACGGCAGCGTGTGGTTCAAGCGCATCAAGGTCATCGGCGTCATCGTAGCCACCCTGATCTGCGTGCTGCTCGCAGTAGTTGCAGTCAACGGATTCATCGAGGCCCGCATGCTCGCATAGGAAGCACGGTTTTTGATTTTCAGAAATATTTGATTATCTTTGCGACCCCTATTTTGTGTAGGGATCGCAATTTTTATTAACTATTTAAAGATCAAGACAGTGGACACACAAAGCTACAAAACGGTATCGCTGAACAAGGCGACCGTTGACAAAAAGTGGGTCGTGATTGACGCTACTGATCTCGCTCTTGGTCGTCTCGCATCCCGCGTGGCGCTCGTTCTTCGTGGCAAGAACAAGCCCGGGTTCACCCCCAACGTCGACTGCGGTGACAATGTCATCGTCGTCAACGCCGAGAAGGTGTCGCTCAGCGGAAAGAAGATGACCGACCGTGTCTATACACGCTACACCGGATACCCCGGCGGACAGCGTTTCACGACACCCAAGGAGATCCTCGAGAAGAGACCCACCGAACTCGTCAGGAGAGCTGTTAAGGGTATGCTCCCCAAGACCCGCCTCGGAGCTGATCTGCTTGGCAACCTGTACATCTACGCAGGCCCCGAGCATCCTCACCAGGCACAGAACCCTAAAGTTATCAAGTTGGACGAAATTTAAACAGAGCAAATGGAACAGACACACGCCCTTGGAAGACGTAAAGCAGCTGTGGCTCGCGTTTATCTCACGGCCGGCACAGGCAACATCACCGTCAACGACCGCCCTCTCGAGACCTATTTCCCTCTCGAGTCGCTCCGTTACGTTGTGAACCAGCCTTTTGAAGTTACCGGAACCCTCGGTCAGTTCGATGTCAAGGTCACCATCAACGGCGGCGGCATCAAGGGACAGGCCGAAGCCATCCGTCTCGGTATCTCCCGTGCCCTCTGCGAGGTGAACAAAGAAGCATATCGTTCTGCACTCAAGGCGGCAGGCTTCCTCACCCGCGATTCCCGCGAGGTTGAGCGCAAGAAGCCCGGTCAGCCCGGTGCACGTCGCCGCTTCCAGTTCAGCAAACGTTAGTCATATCGTTGTTTTACGGCACAGCAGCGGTTATCAAACCATCCAGGAGATGGCTGCCCTGCTGCGGAAAAGGCCGGAGACCGGAACTCCGCTACTCCGCCTTGAAGAAAAGAGACCCCGGAACGGGGACAGTTTACAAAAAACAGAAACACAAAAATGTCACGCACAAATTTCCAAGAATTGCTTGATGCAGGTGTTCATTTCGGTCACCTGGCCAGGAAGTGGAACCCCAAGATGGCTCCCTACATCTTCGACCAGAAGAACGGAATCCATGTGATCGACCTGCGCAAGACGGTCGTCAAGATAGACGAGGCGGCCGAGGAGATGAAGCAGCTGGCAAAGTCCGGCCGCAAGATTCTCTTCGTAGCCACCAAGAAGCAGGCGAAGGATATTGTCAAGGAAAAGGCGACAGCCGTCAATATGCCTTCAATCACCGAGCGCTGGGCTGGTGGCATGCTTACCAACTTCCCTACTATCCGCAAGGCTGTCAAGAAGATGTCCACCATCGACAAGATGAAGGAGGACGGAACCTTTGACAAGCTCGCAAAGAGAGAGCGCCTTCAGGTTGACCGCCAGAGGGCCAAGCTTGAGAAGAACCTCGGTTCAATCCGCGACATGAGCCGTCTGCCGTCAGCACTTTTCATCGTCGACGTGCAGAAGGAGGCCAACGCGGTGAAAGAGGCCAACCGTCTCAACATCCCGGTATTCGCAATGGTTGATACTTGTTGCGATCCCACCCCTATTGATTATGTGATACCGGCAAACGACGATGCCGTGAACTCAATCGAGTGCATCGTCGACATTCTTTGCAAAGCCATTCAGGAAGGCCTTGAGGAGCGCAAGCTCGAGAAGGACAAGGAGGCAGCCGCCACGGACGAGAACGCCGTGAAGCCCGCCGCATCCCGCAAGCTCCGCGCCCGCAAGGGCGGCAAGCCCGCGGATGAGGCTGCGGCCGAAGAGCCTGCAGAGACCGCCGAAGAGGCGAAAGCCGAATAAAGTTCCATTAGTTTAGAGACAGATATTATGGCAATTACAGCAGCAGACGTAATGAAGTTACGTAAGATGACTTCTGCGGGAATGATGGACTGCAAGAAGGCCCTCGAGGAAGCCGGCGGCGACTTCGACAAGGCCATCGGCATCATTCGTGAGAAAGGCAAGCTCGTTGCGGCCAAGCGCGCGGACCGCGAGACTTCCGAGGGTGCGGTGAAGAGCCGCATCGCAGGCGGAAAGGCTCTCCTCGTGTGCCTTGGCTGCGAGACCGATTTCGTGTCGCGCAACGCTGACTTCCAGAACCTGGCCAACGCCATCGCAGATGTCGCCATCGCACAGTGCCCCGCCGACATCGAGGCCCTGAAGGCCTGCCGCATGCCCGACGGCTACACCGTCGAGGAGGCAGTGGAGGCCCAGACCGGAAAGACCGGCGAGAAGCACGTGCTTGCATACTACGCACTCATCGAGGCTCCCTACGTGGCCGAGTATGTACATACTCTGAACGGAAAGCTCGGAGCTATCGTCGGATTCAACAAGGAGGTTCCCGCCGAGCTCGCAAAGGGCATCGTTATGCAGGTCGCTTCCATGAATCCCGTAGCCGTTTCTCCTGAGGAGTGCCCCCAGTCAGTCATCGACAACGAGCTCAAGGTGGCCGTTGAGAAGACCAGGGAGGAGCTCGTGCAGAAGGCGGTCAACGCCGCTCTCGAGAAGGCCGGAATCAATCCCGCCCACGTCGACAGCGAGGACCATATCGAGTCCAACACCGCCAAGGGATGGCTTACTCCCGAGCAGGCTGACAAGGCCCGTGAGATCATCAAGACCGTTTCCGAGCAGAAGGCCGCAAGCCTTCCCGAGCAGATGGTCAACAACATCGCCCACGGACGTCTGCAGAAGTTCTTCAAGGAGCAGACCCTGATGGAGCAGGAGTACCAGATGGGCGACGGCAAGCAGTCCGTGAAGGATGTCATCGCCGCTGTCGACAAGGACATCAAGGTCCTCAGCTTCAAGCGCTTCTCTCTCAACGACTAATCCGAAAGGACTCTATAGAGAAAGGGCGGCCGTCCGGCCGCCCTTTTCTTATTCGGTCTTGCCCGCGAGCAGCTCCGCCAGGTCTACAGCCTCCGCGCCGGAGAAGGCCTTCTCCACCGGACATCCGTCCAGAGCCTCGAGTATGTCCTGGCGTTCCAGTCTGACCCCCTTCAGCCTCCGGGACACGAATCCGGAGGGCTCGTCGCCGAGGAAGTCTCCGCTGAAGACGAGCTCGCAGATTCTTCCCTTGTCGAGGTTTATTCCGGCCTCCACGGTGCCGCAGGCCAGCTTTGCCCTGCGACGCAGGCTTATCTCCCTTGAATGTCCGTAGATCCAGTCCCAGCTTGCGAACCTTGTCTCCGCGAGCGTCTTTATGGCGGCGATGTCGCCGCTTCCGAGCCTGAACTCCGGGTCCTTTCCCGCAAGCAGCCCGTGCAGCGCCTCCCCGAACTCCTGGACCGAGCCGAAGGAGGGGAGGAACTCCTTCAGGTTGGCGACCCGGCTCCGCACGGAGGCAACGCCCCTGGCTTCGAATTTTGAGCCGCTGACGTTGAGCGCCGAACTGAGAGTGTCGAGGTCGACGTCGAACATCAGGGTGCCGTGGACGAGCTCCTGTCCACGCCAGACCATGCGTGCGTAGCCGGATATTTTCCTGCCGCCGACGAAGATGTCGTTCCTGCCGCTGGGCGCGGCGTCGACGCCGAGGCTGCGCAAGGCCGATACTATGGGCTCAGGGCTCACTCCACGGCCGATTATGCTGTAGTTGAGGTTCTGGAGGTCGTGGTAGACCGCCCCGCCTCCTGTGACCCTGCGCGCGAGCAGTATGCCGTGCTGCCTGAGGAAGTCGAGGTTCACCTCGCCGTAGGCGTTCTGGTTCAGGCCTATGATCACCGAGGGCCTGTTGCGCCAGAGGTAGAACAGCGGCCCCTCCGCCCCGAATTTCCGAAGGCAGTATTCGTCGAAGGCCATGTTGAAGTACGGGTCCGTCGAAGGGTTGGAGAGGAACCTCATTCTCAGAAGATGTTTACCGTGCAGTAGATGTAATCAGTGCTGCATACCAGCTCCCCCGGTCCGGAGAAGATCTGCACTATATATCTCAGGTTGTGCTGTCCCGGGGCGAGGTGCATTTCCGCATAGGGGATATACAGAGTCAAGTCGTGGTAAGTCGTCCATTCGTACGCCGGGCGGAACCTGGTTAAAGCCGCAACCTGGCCGTCGCTGGACCGGTATTGTCCGTTTGTGTCGTCAAGTCGCTGACCGGTGGAGAATTCGAAGAAGGCCACGGCTTCGCAGTCTTTCCCGAGCAGGTTCCACACGTCGAATTCAAGGTGGATTTCCTTGCCGTTGGTGGCGAAGATTCCCGTTCCGCGCAGCGCGTCGTTCTCCCAAGTCCTCTTGATTTCGCCGTAGACTGCATTTTCGTCCGCCTCCTGGTCTATGTATATCGGCACCGTCATGCCTCCTGCCTTGACCAGAACCCGTCCCGAACGCTCATGTATGGAGTTGTTGGAGGATATTCTCAAGCTGAACGATCCGTCGGACTGCGAGTAGAGCTCTATCCAGTCGGGCAGTCCGGAGACCTCGAAGGTCTCCCAGTCGGTCGTGACCTCGTAAGTCCTGGTCTGAGCGGAACATGACACGGTCTCTTTCAGTTCGACTCGGCCGTTCACGTTGAGGTAGGCGGCCTCTCCGAAGGTCTCCCTCCTGACATTGCCTTCCTCGTCCGTGATTACGAAGTCCCCGAAAGGGCTCCCATCCTTGAAATTGCCTTCAAGCGTCTCTCCGGATGCGAGGGTGAACTTGCCGTGGCCGTTGTACCGTTTGTTTTCCAGCATGCCTTCGTACCTGCTTCCGTCGGAGTAGCTCATCCGTACAAGACCGCTGATGAAATTGTCGTCCTCGAATATTCCATCGGAGAAGTCGCCGCCAGTCTCTTTCAGAACTCCTCTTCCGTGTTTCAGACTGTTTCTGATTTCCCCCTCGTATGTGTTTCCGTTGGCGAAAGTCAATTTGCCCCTGCCGTTCCAGGAGCCGTTTTCGCGCAGCGTATCGACTTGTCCTTCGAAGGTGCTTCCGTCCGCATAGCTGATTCTCACCTCTCCGGAGATGAACTCTCCGTATAGGAACTGACCTTCATATAAGTCGCCTTCCGGTAATTCCATCCTTCCGTAACCGTGCGGCATGTCATTCTCCCACTGTCCGACATAGAGCACCCCGCCGAATGAGGTGCATGCGCCGGTTCCTACCCTGTTCCAGTCCTCGTCCAGTTCGCCGTAATACTTTTTCCACAGAGAGCTGGTGTCCGCTATGTCCTGATAGCAGTATTCCAAACTACACAATCCTGCGGGGATTCCGTCAACAAGATATCCGGAGAATTTACGGAGCAAGGTGCTGTCTCTTCTGGTCCCTTCCTGAAACACGTCGTATGATTCGACCTCGAAAGGCCCGTATTTCCTGCCCTTCACCCACAGACCGCTGTATTTCTTCACCTGATAGTGGAAAGGGGTGCCTATGGCTTTTTCGAAAAGGGACAGCCCGTCTTTGCCCTCCTCAACGAATGCTTCTCCATATCCGTGCATGAGCCCGAATTCATCCACGGGCCCTGAATAGGAGAAGTCGTCGCGGATGAATTCGGTGTTGCTTGTCTCGTGGGTCAGAGCTCCCGCCTCGGCGAACAATGACTCCACTTCGGCGGAATATGAGCTGTGGCCGGCTGTCCGGCGGTACAGACTTCTTGCAGCGTCCGTCTGCCCGACGTCCAGGAGCGAGTCCACCTGGTCGAAGATTTCCATCGAGACGGAGTCGGCCGGTATGCTGCGGGTCATGTAAAAGATATAGGGTATCCCGGAATACGAGAGCGTGCGGGCGAGTTCGCCGGCCGCCGCCGGCGCAGAATCTCCGTAGAATTTGTCGAAGGCCCGGGCTATCGTTCTGGAAATCTTCTTCGCGTCGCCCATGTCTTCGAGGGAGTTGTACTTGAAGGGAGTCAGTGCGTTGCCGTTGAAGTCCACCAGACCCCATTTCCCGTTCTTCTCAAGCGCGACGGCGGCGATGTCAGGGTCGGTTCCGCTGAAGTACATTCCGCCGTAGTCGTCGTATTCATACGGAATCAGGTTCATCCCGTAGGAGCAGATTCCGAGCTTGCCGTTGAACCTGACGGACAGCAGGTGGTACCGCGGCAGCTTATCCTCGACCACGTGGGCGGGGGTGATATAGTTTCCGCCGGGCTCGATATCCGGATTCCGCAGTCCGATCATCGACATGGTCTGGTCGGGGACCTCGCCGTTGAAATTCACGGGCCATGAGAAGAATTTGATCGAGTCCAGGCCGGTGGAAACCGAACTGCCGTCGCGGAAGGGGTCGTTGAGAGTGGTCACGGTATGGGGCACGATGACGGTCCGGATCTTCGACGATGCCAGAGAACCCGCCCCGAGCGAGGTCACTACATATAGTTTCCCGTCTTCCCGGATTCCGGCCGGAATTACGAGGTCTCCGGAATAATCACCTGGCTGGAGCTCGAGTTCGCTTGCTCCGACTGGCTTGAAATTCATGGTGTTTCCGTAGATCTGATATGAAATCTGGGCCGGCAGTGGCGCCGGGCACAGCAGGAACAATGCCGCCAGGGCTGCTGTTGCGGGAATTTTCATGAATCCTTGAGTTTTGCGATGAGTTCCATGTACTCTCCGGTGTCCTTCTTCAGGCGTGACAGGGATGCGTCGTCTTCAAGCGTGCCGAATACGGCCCTGAATTCTCCGGCGTTGCGGCAGGTGGCGGTCCTGAAAGGGTTGGCGAAGTCCTTGGCGCGGCTTTGCACGGCCCTTTCGAGCATGAGCTCCAGAATGTTGCGCTCTTTGTCCAGCAGTTCCGCAACGGACGTCGTGCCGGAGCCGGGCCCCGTCAGGCCGAAGGCGTGCTCCAGCCTGAGCTGCGGGTATTCCGCCCAGAGTGCGTCCAGTCGCCGGTGGATGTCGTCCCAATCGTTCAGCCTGCCTTCGCGTATGTCTTCGCGCAGTGCGTCGGCGTCGGCCTCCCTGAGAGGCTGGCCTCCGAAGTTGATCCATCTTCCGAGTGAGGCTTCCACGGCTTCCGGCAATTGCCCGGTCTCCTTGAAGCGCTCCAGCAGGCATTTTGCGGCGTAGTGGAGAAGCATCTGTCCGTAGGCCTCCCGGGCCCTGCCGGCCTTGAGTATCGCGACCGGCCGCGAGCTCTTCTCGACCTCTCCGCCGGTCAGCACGATCTCCTCGGGGAAGGCGTCTCCGGGCTTCCAGCCGCAGTATTTCTCCGCCCAGGCTTCGAGCAGCCGGCGTGCGTCGGCGACCTCCTGCATGCAGTCGGGGGCGAAGATGTCGAATTCTATGTGCTGGCTTCTGTCCCTGCGGCGGTCGCGGCTGCGGTATTTCGTGCTGTTGCGGGCGAGCGCGTACATGTTGTACAGCCAGGCGAACGCGGGAATTATCTCCAGGCGCCCTTCATGCTCGTTGTTGGCGACGAGGCAGAAGGGGAACGGTATCGAGAGTTCCGCCGGGTAGGCGCCCTTGGCGAGCATGGTGTGGCAGGCGAAGACGGAGGAATGTTTCAGCGACACGCAGAGTCCGGGCCAGAAGCCGCGCCCCGCGACGATTTCGCCGTCGGCGGTCCTGCCGTTGTGGTTGGAGCCCACCGTCGCCCCGGCGGCTATGTTGCTCTGTCCGCCCACGCAGGCGGCTATGAGGAAGGAGTTGTTGTGGTGCTGCTCATGGGCGGGGAAGATCAGGTTGCACACCAGCTCGCAGCAGGAGACCGTGCTGTTGTCGCCGAGCACCGAGTTGAAGAAGCGCACGCCTCCGGAGAGGGTGCAGCCGGCCCCGGTCGCGAAGTTTTCGGCGATGCAGCCTCCGCTTATGCGGTTGCCGGGGCCGACGATGCCGTTGCGGAGCACGCAGCTGCCGTCGATGTGCACCGGCTCCACGGCTGTCGAGCACACGCAGACGCTGTCGATGCTGACGGCGCAGTCTATGGTGCATGCCGGGCCGCACTGCAGCCTTTCTATGCGGGGGACGTTGGTGATTGCGCAGCCTGCGGCTATTTCCGGCCTGAGCCCGCGTGCCTTCGAGAAGGTTTCCAGTCTCTGCTGCATCCCGCAGTCTTCGGGCCAGGCGGCCATCAGGAATGCGTCAGAGCAGCGCATGCCCGGGAAGGAGTGTACGCGGCGGGAGCCGTTTTCGTTCATGACCTCTATCACGGGGGCGCTGAATCCGCCTTCTGCGGTCATCTGCCCTATATTGAAGAGCAGACAGTCATTTCCGATTCCGTAGCCGGAGAGGAAACGGACGTCGTGGATGGCGCAGCCGTCGGCTATGGTGCAGGAGCGGATGCGCGAGTTGCTGATTCCGACAGGGAGTTCGAGCCCTCCGGCCTTTCTCAGGCCTGTGGCGCCCAGCGCTATCCGGCATTCTCCTGAAAAATGGGAGCGGGATACCAGCGTGGCGTCGAAGTTTCCGGCAACCAGGATGTCGTCCCAATTGTCGGCGGTGTTGCCGCGCTCCGCCAGGGTCCGGATTTCAGATTCCGTGAGCTTTCTCCATTCCGACATATCCGTAAGTTTCTTGCAATCTCAAAATTACCTTATAAAATCCATATCTGCAATAACGCAGAACAGGTCCCGCTTCTCAGCGGGGCCTGTCGGCAATTCTAACCTAAAATTAAACCTATGAAAAAACTATTCGAGTGCTAAGATATGAAACTTATATTTGATTTCAAAGCTCTTCGTCAAGTTTTACGGTAATAATTTTCACGTCCTGCAGAGGGCAGTCCCTTGCGTCGGTCTGTACCGCCGCGATCGCGTCGATCACGTCGAAGCCTTCGACGGTCTCGCCGAAGACGGTGTAATCGCCGTCAAGGGCGGCGCAGGCAGCGGCGTCCTGCACGATGTAGAACTGGGAGCCTGAGGACTCCTTGAGGGGATTGGCGGCATCACCGCGGCGGGCTGCGGCGAGAGCGCCCTTCTTGTGGGTGTGCTCGGGCACGAACTCGGCGGGAACGGTGTAGTCAGGGCCTCCGGTGCCGAACTTGGCCTTGTTGGCCGGATCCTTGGAGAGGGGGTCGCCGCCCTGGATCATGAAGCCGTTGATGACCCTGTGGAAAAGGGTTCCGTCGTAGTACTTCTCGAGGGCCAGCTTCGCGAAGTTCTCGCGGTGCCTGGGGGTGTCGGAATAGAGCTTCACCTTGATCACGCCCATGCTGGTGATGATGTCGAATACCGGTTCTGCCGGAAGAGTTGCGATTTTTTCCATAACCTGCTTTTCAAGTTGTGCGGCGGCGACGGAGTCTGCGGCAGCCTGTTCCGCAGCCTGCTGTTCCTGTGCTTTCCTGGAGCTGTTGCCACAGCTGCACAGCAGCGCCGCGGCGCCGATGAAACAAAGGCTGAAAGTGATTAATTTTCTCATGTCGTTTTATGTTTTAAGATGAATTTCCTTGCTACGGGCAGGCAGTAGGCGGCGAGCAGCAGGGTGTTGACCGCGAGCGTGGCCGCCGTCGGGAGTTCTCTGCCGATGAGTTGCGGCAGGAAGGCCGAGAGGATCAGCAGGCCCAGTGCGAGTCCGGCATACAGCATTATGGTTTTCCAGTCGTAGGGCACGGGGTAGCGTTTCCTGCCGAGAAGGAAGCTCAGCAGCATGGCTGTGCCGTAGCCCGCGAACCCGCCCCAGGCGCAGGCCCAGTAGCCGATTTCCGGAACCAGCAGCACGTTGAAAGCTATCATCACGGCGGCTCCGACGGCGCTGATTATGGCTCCCCACCAGGTCTGGTCGGTGAGCTTGTACCAGAACGAGAGGTTGAAGTAGACGCCCATGAAGATTTCGGCCATCATGACCACCGGCACCACCTTGAGTCCTGACCAGTAGTCCTGGCCCACGAGATACTTGAGCAGCGGCATGTAGAACATCACCGCCAGGAAGGCCAGGAGGGAGAAGACCACGAAGTACTTCATTCCGTCGGCCAGGGTCTCCGGACTGTTGCGGTCTTTCGCCGAGCCGAACACGATGGGTTCGTAGGCATAGCGGAAGGCCTGGGTGAGCAGGGAGATGATCATGGCTATCTTGACGCAGGCGCCGTAGATTCCAAGCTGCCGCATGCCTTCCTCGCCGGGCATCAGCCAGGGGAAGAGCATCTTGTCGGCCACCTGGTTGAGGATTCCGACCAGGCTGAGCAGCAGCAGCGGCCATGAATATGAAAGCATGCGGCGGGCGAGCCCTCTGTCGAAGCCGTAGCTAAGACCCTTCAGTTCCGGGATGAAGGCGGCCGTCACTGCTGCGGTGCATATCAGGTTCGCGAAGAAGATCAGCCCCACGCCGTCGTTGAAACGGTGGAATACGCCCTCGCAGGCGGGAATCCTGTCCATCACCAGGAAGATGAAAAGGTTGAGCAGTATGCTCGGGATGATGTAGGCGAACTTCAGCAGCATGAAGCGCACGGGCCGGTGCTGCTGCCTGAGACGGCTGAACATTATGGCCTGTATCGCGTCGAACGCGGTTATCACCGCGAAGCAGAGCACATACTCGGGATGGTCAGCGTAACCCATGGCCCCGCTCACCGGCTGCAGGAACACCGCGACCAGCGCCACGAAGACCAGCGCCACGCCGCCTACCATCCTCAGCGCGTTGCTGTAGACCATCTTCCCGTCCTCCCCCTCCTTCGAGGCGAAGCGGAAGAGGGTGGTTTCCATTCCGAAAGTCAGCAGCGCAAGGAAGAAGGCCGCGTATGCGTAGAGGTTGGTGACGATGCCGTAGCCTCCGCTCTCCGCCGTGATCTTCCAGGTATAGAGCGGCACCAGCAGGTAGTTCAGAAAACGCCCCACTATGCTGCTCAGCCCGTAGATGGCCGTGTCCTTGGCGAGTGACTTGAGATTCATTTGCGTCAGTTCTTGACCGGTGCCGCGGGAGTGCCGGGCAGAGGCTCCCAGTTCTCGAGTTCATCGAGCAGGACCTCGACCGCCTTCTCTATCTGGGCGTCCTTGCCGAGGTAGTCTTCGAAGGGGTTGATGTCGACTTCGATGTCGGGGTCGACGCCGTGGCCTTCGATTATCCACTCACCGTCGGTGGAGTACGAGGTGAAGAAGGGAGTGCGCATGTCCTGTCCGTCCACGAAGGGCTTGGAGCCGGAGATGCCCACTATACCGCCCCAGGACCGCATTCCTATAAGCTTGCCGAGGCCGAGCTTGCGGAAGCCGTAGGGGAAGAGGTCGCCGTCGGAGGAGGAGTATTTGTCGATGAGGCAGACCTTGGGTCCGTAGAAGGCCTGGTTGGGCACGGGTTCGTTGCTGCCGTTGCGGTACATGCTTATCCTGTAGACCTCGCGCTGCAGGCGTTCGAGTATCATCGGGGACACGTTGCCGCCGCCGTTCATCCTGTCGTCGATTATCAGGGCCTGCTTGTCGAGCTGGCTGTAGTAGAGGCGGGCGAACATCTCGAGTCCGGCTTCACCCATGTCGGGGATGTGGATGTATCCTATCTTCCCGCCGGAGAGCCGGTCGGTCATCTCGATGTTGCGCTTCACCCAGGCGTAGTAGGCCAGCTGCGACTCGTCGCCGGCGGGCACCACATAGACGGTGCGTGCGTTCTTTCCGGAGGCGTCGGACGCCAGGGTCAGGGAGACGGTCTTTCCGACCTTGCCCACGAGGGCCTGGCCGACGTCGCTGAGTTCCGAGGCGGGGATGCCGTTCACGGCGGTGATGTATTCGCCCGCCTTCGCTTCAACTCCGGGAGCGGTCAGAGGAGACGAGAGGCGCTCGTCCCAGTCCGCACCCTCGAAGATGCTCTCGATCCTGAAAGCGCCGGTGCGGGCGTCCTTCGAATATCTGGCTCCGAGCAGTCCGGTCGCCACGCGCTCCACTTCCGGGGTCTCTCCGGAGGTGATGTAGGCGTGGCCCACGTTGAGTTCGCCGAGCATCTCGCCTATCAGGTAAGTCAGGTCGTCGCGATGTCTCACGTAGGGGAGCATCTGCGCATATTTCTCATATACATGGTCCCAGTCGGCGCCGTGGAGGTTCTCCACGTAGAAACCGTCGCGGGTGATTCTCCAGCTCTCGTCGAAGATCTGGCGCCATTCGGCCACGTGGTCGACCACGATGTCGGCGTCATCCACGGGCACGGCCTTCGCGGATTCGGGGGAGCTGCCGAAGTTCACCACCTTGTAGTCGGAGCCGGTGTGCACCAGGGCCTTGGATGCGTCGGGGGTGAAGGCGAGGTAGCGTCCGGAGGGGCCGTCGCTGACCTCCATGGTCTTGAGGTCGAGGATCTTGAGGCTTCCGCCGTCGGAGTACCAGAGCTTGTCGTCGTCGGAGAGCAGAATCTGCGACGCCCTGACGGGAAGCGCGGTGATGCGCCCGGCTATGCCTTTGAGGTCCACGCGGGTCACTGCCTTCTGCTCCCCGCCGGCGTCCTTCGCTTTTCCGTCCTTGGCCTCATCCGGCTCCGAAGGCCTGTATTCGTCGGATTTCAGGGCCATGGGGTTGGGAGTGCCGGCTGCCAGCGGCAGCACGAAAAGCTTGTCGCTCATCCTGAACGCGGCGTTCCACTCCAGGGAGGAGTAGCTGTAGCTGAAGTCGGTGTCGGCGGAGAGGAAGAGGTATTTCCCGTCGCGTGAGAACATGGGCGACCAGGCGTCGAACCAGCGGTCGGTGAGCTGGTAGCTCTCCCGGGCTGCGATGTCGAAGAGCCAGATGGCCGACTTCTTGTTCGGCAGCAGGGTCGTGTAGGCCGCCCAGGCCCCGTCGGGCGAGAGCGTGAAGCTGTAGAATCCGTCCAGCTCGCTCACGAGTATGCGTTCGGCCCGTCCGCGGGCGAGGTCGGCTTCGTAGACTTCGCGGGCGTCGGTGAGGAAATAGAGCTTGCCGCCGTCGGGGCTCCACTGCAGGCCGGAGGGGTAGCCGCTCTTGAAGGAGGTCAGCGCCTTCGCGGCCGCGATGTCGTCGCAGGGGGCGACGTAGAGCTGATATTCTCCGTCGGTGTCGGAGAACCAGGCGATGTGCTTTCCGTCGGGGCTCCAGCAGGCTTCCCGTTCATGGGAGCCGGGGGAGCGGGTGAGGTTGTAGACCGGACCTTCCTCCGCAGGGAGGGAGAAGATGTCCCCGCGGCCGGTCGCGAGCACACGTCTGCCGTCGGGCGAGAGGCTGAAGTCGCTGAGCCTGCCCACGCTGCCGCGGTATTCGCTGCGGCCCCAGATGTCGTCGGCTTCGAGGGTGATCTCCACCTTCTGAGGCTCGCCGCCGCCACGTACGTCGTACCTGTAGATCCATCCGCCGTTCTCGAAGACTATCCAGTCGGCGGAGCAGGAGGGGAACTTGCAGTCGTATTCGCTGAAGTCGGTGACCTTCTCGGTGCTGCCGCTGACGGTGTCGTAGGCGAAGAGGTTCATGGTCCTGTCCCTGTCGGAGAGGTAGAATATCTTGTCGCCCACCCACATGGGGAAGATGTCCTGTGCGTCGTTGTCGGTGATCTTCGTGAGCTCGGTGGTGCCGACGGTGTTGATCCAGATGTCGTCGGCCTGGCCGCCGCGGTAGTATTTCCAGGTGCGGAACTCGCGGAACATCCTGTTCATCGCGAGCTTCTCTCCGTCGGGGGAGAAGGAGCAGAAGCCTCCCTCGCTCGCGGGGATGATCTCGGGCACTCCGCCGTTCTCCGCGTCAACGAGGCAGAGGTTGGCCCTGAGTCCGCTGAAACAGTACTGCTTGCTGCGGTAGATTATCTTGCTTCCGTCGGGAGTCCAGCCCATCACGATGTTGTTGGGCCCCATGCGCTCTCCGACCTGGTCGCGGTCCACGCTGGCCGACCAGGTGAGCCGTTTCGGCTCTCCGCCCTCTATGGGCATGGTGTAGACTTCGGTGTTGCCGTCGTACTGGCCGGTGAAGGCAATGGTGCTGCCGTCGGGGGATATCCTCGCGAAGCATTCGTATCCCGGATGGGAGGTCAGGCGCACGGCGTCGCCTCCGTCGATGTCCACGCTGTAGAGGTCTCCGGCGTAGCTGAACACGATCTTGTCGCCTCCGACTGCGGGGAAACGCAGCAGCCGGGCCTCTTCGGCGGAAGCCTGGAGCAGCGTCGCGGCTCCCAGGGCCAGTGCAAGCAGAATGGATTTCTTCATGGTATCAGGTGTTTATTCGTTTGCCGACTGCCAGGCAGTCTCCTTGATGATTTCTGAAACTGTGGGATGGGGGAAGACCACCTTCCTGAGCTGGTCGGCCGTCATTCCCGCCTCGATGGCGATGCAGGCGCCGTGGATGATTTCCGAGCAGGGGTTGCCGAGCATGTGCATTCCGACCACCCTGCGGCTGTCCTTCTCCACGACTATCTTGCACAGGCCTTCGCCGCCTTCGTTCTCCGCCACGAAACGGCCGGAATAGGCCATGGGGAGCCTGAGAATCTCGTGTTCCGGGCCGGCCTGCTCTCCGGTGACGCCGACTCCTGCGACTTCGGGGTTGGTGTAGACTATGCCAGGGATGGCGTCGTAGCGCATCCTGTCGTCTTCTCCGAGCATGTCGGCGACGGCCACCTCGCCCTCGCGGCTCGCGGTGTGGGCCAGCATCGAGAAACCGGTCACGTCGCCGGCGGCCCAGACTCCGGGCACGCTGGTGCGCATCCTGTCGTCGACCTTTATGCCCTTTCCGGTCTCCAGACCGAGGGTTTCGAGCCCGTAGCCTTCAAGCACCGCCCGTCTGCCCACGGAGACGAGTATCCTGTCTCCGCTCACGCGGCAGACTTCGCCTTCCGGGGTCTCGTACACCACGGTGTTCCCTTCGATTCCGGTCACCTTGCAGCCGAGGCGGAACTGTATTCCGCGCCTGGTGCAGATCTTCTGCAGCATCGCGCTGATTTCGCCGTCCATGGGGCCGAGTATCTTCGGAAGCATCTCCACCACCGTGACCCGGGTGCCTATGGTGTTGAAGAACGCCGCGAACTCCATGCCTATGACTCCGCCTCCGATCACTACCAGCTCCTCCGGCTGTGCGCTCAGGGAGAGGATCTCACGGCTGGTCATCACGACGTCGCCGGCTTCGGCGAGCCCGGGGAAGGGCGGCACGAAGGCTTCGGAACCTGTGCATATCAGCAGGCGCTTAGCAAGATATTCCTGCCCTCCGGCTTCGAGGCGTATGCCTTCGGGGCAGCGTCCTCTGATCACGGCATGCTCCGCCACGGTCTCCGCTCCGGAGTTCCTTACCGTGGCTCTGACTCCGGCCACCAGCTTCCTGACCACCTTTTCCTTGCGCTTGAGGAATTCGGCATAGTCGTAGCCGGCTTCGGGGACATGCACGCCGTAGCGCTTTCCGTCCCGGGCGAGGTGGTACAGTTTCGCGCTGTAGAGAAGGGTCTTGGTGGGGATGCAGCCTTCGTTGAGGCACACTCCTCCTAGCGCCTTCTTCTCGAACAGCACGGTCGACAGGCCGGCGGCTCCGGCTCTTTCGGCGGCGACGTATCCCGCGGGACCGCCTCCGAGTATCGCCAAATCGAACATTTCCTTATTCTGTTTTGCGGTTCTCCAAGTTACTGATTTTTTCCGGATCGGAGGATGCCCTCCACTGTTTTTCGGACAGCTGCGGCAGGGTGTCCTCCAATCTGCGTTCAAGCTGCTCCGGGGTGGAGATGCTCTCGGTCCAGACATCTTCCTGTATTCCCAGGGCTGCGGTCCCCTCGGCCGGGGCTGAGGTGAATATCACGGGGATGCCCTGCGACGCGGTGGAGGCTCCCCTGGCCGCGTCGTCGCAGATTACGGTTATTCCGCTTTCCAGAAGCTGCTCCGCCGTCATCCAGTCGAGCACGTCCTCCCTGCAGACGGCCTTCTTCCCGGCAGACGCGAGCATTCCGGCCATCTGCCCGACGAAATGCCCCAGGAGCTGCTGCTCGGCCGTGGAGCCGGGGCGGTCGTGCAGGCCGAGTCCGCCGATCTTCGCCTGGCAGTCGGGGCAGGTTTCCAACCTGGTCGTGGGGCAGTCGGCGGCGCCTATGTGCACGTATTCCGAGGGGAAGAGCGCGGCCGCCTCGCCGAGCACCGTCTGCACGAATTCGTAGCTCTGCTGTTTGCCGGGGCAGATCAGTTCGTCGAAGATCCCCCATCCGGTTGCGGCCTCGTAGGGACCGCCGGTGCAGCCGATTCCGGGGCAGGCCGCCAGAGCCGCCATCACGTGTCCTGCCAGGCTGATTTCGGGAATCACGGTGATGCCGCGCTCCTCTGCGTAGCGTATGATCTCCCGTATTTCGTCCTTGGAGTAGAACCCTCCGTAGCGTTCGTGGTCGCTGGAGCCGTCGGACGTGGCCGTGCCTTCGCGCCAGCTGCCGATGCTGTTGAGTTGGGGAAACGTGTCGGTCTCCATGCGCCAGCCCTGGTCGTCGCTCAGATGCCAGACGAAGCTGTTGAGCTTGAAGGCTTCCATGAGGTCGAGGCAGCGGCGTATCTCGGCGGTGCTCCAGAAATGCCGGGAGCAGTCGAGCATCAGCCCCCTGTAGGCCATTCCGGGGCCGTCGTGAATTTCGCAGCAGGGCAGCACCCATCTGGCTTTCTCCCCGTCCGCGGCCCCGTAGATGCTTTCGGGCAGCAGCTGCCTGAGGGTCTGCGCGGAGTGGACTATCCCTTCGTCGGATGATGCCGAAACCACCGCGCACCTGCTTCCTATCGAGATGTGGTATTCTCCGGGCTGCATGCCGTCGGCGTGCAGGAAGATGATTCCTTTCGCGGAGCCGCTTCCGACGCTGGCGGCGAGCCCTATGGGGGAGGTGACGGTGCTGGTCCTGCCGCAGGCCATCGAGAGGTCGGCGGCAAGGCGGGCTGCGGCTTTACGGCCGGCTGAACCGATTGCCGGGTCGCATTTGAAAGGGATGCCGGAGACTCTCAGGCTTCCTTTCAGCAGCTCCGCATCCCGGACTCCGGGCACGACGCGCTCCGGAGATACGGCGGCCGCGTCGAGGCACAGGAGCAGCAGGGCGAACAGGAGGATTCGTTTCATAAGCAGAGGTTTCAGTAGATGAGCAGGCCGATTGCGGCCGATATCAATATCAGGGCTATGGGGCCGACCTTCCTGGTGTAGGACAGGATGAAGGCGCCTGCGAAGAGCAGCCACGCCTTCCAGTCGGGGAAGTTGTCGGTGAGCAGGCGCACGGCGGGGGAGCCTCCGTTCCAGTTGAAGTCCATGATCAGCACCAGAGCGGCCGCGCCTATGAGTCCGGCGACGGCGGGCTTCAGCGCCGTCATCGCGGCAGTGAAGGCCGGAGCTTCGTGGAAACGGTTGAACAGCTTCATTATGAAGAAGAACACGAGGAACGAGGGCAGCACTACGGCCAGCGTCGCCGCCAGCGAGCCGAGTATCCCCGTGACCATGCCGTAGCCTGCCGAATGGAAGACCTCGAAGCCGACGTAGGTGGCGCAGTTGATGCCTATGGGCCCCGGGGTGGTCTGCGATATTGCGACTATGTCGGTGAAGGTGCCTTCGTCGAGCCAGCCGTGTATGCTCACGACCTGCGCCTGGATCAGCGAGAGCATGGCTCCGCCTCCTCCGAAATTGAAGAGACCTATCAGGAAGAAGGTCGAGAAAATTTGCCAGAACAACAGCAGCATCACTTCTTGCGCTTTAGGGTGCTCATGCCGGCGGCACAGGCGATTATGACTATTATTATCCAGATGGGGGAGACTTTGAGGAAGGCTACGCAGGCCAGGGTCGCCGCGGCCAGCAGCCAGGTCCACCAGCTGGTGCAGCCTTTCCGGGCCATGTCCACCGCGGGGACGAGAATCAGCGCGACCGCCACGGGGCGTATGCCCTGGAAGATGCGCCTGACGATCTCGTTGTCCTTGAAGTTCGTGAAGAACATCGCGATGAGCAGGATGATGAGAAACGACGGAATCACCGCGCCGACCGTGGCCACGATGCTCCCTCTGATTCCCCTGACCTTGTAGCCTGCGTAGATGGCCATGTTGACTGCCAGCAGCCCCGGAGCGCTCTGGGCGAGCACCACGATGTCGTCGAGGTCGCTTCCTCCTATCCAGCCCCTCCTGCTGAGTTCTCGTTCGATCACGGGTATCATGGCATAGCCGCCGCCTATGGTGAAAGTGCCTATCTTGGCGAACACCAGGAACAGCTGCCAGTACGAAAATTTCTGCATGATGCAAAGATACGAAAAAAGACATCCGCGGAAAACCGCAGACGCCTTTCAATGTGGAGATAAAGAGATTCGAACTCTTGACCCCCTGCTTGCAAAGCAGGTGCTCTACCAACTGAGCTATACCCCCTTGAAATGTAGGCCCGCGCGGAGTTGAACCGCGGACCTCCACATTATCAGTGTGGCGCTCTAACCA
>JADILW010000067.1 GCA_017695095.1 Candidatus Cryptobacteroides avistercoris
TTGTAATCAGTCATGCTCTACCTTACAGAGTTCTTGCAATCTGGTGCCTGCCCCGCCGGCGGAGTCCGCCCTGCCGGCAGTAAGAACCACCGCACAGCCCTATACTGCCGGCAGGCCGACTCCACCGCGGCGGCTTTCTGCGTTTCAAAGATTCTGAGTCAGGCTCGCGCGAGGAGATCCCTCCGCGGAGCTCCCCGCAGCGCGTGCCCGGCGGCAGAGGTTCATGACAGCTGAAGAAGGCGTGTGACCTAGGAGCAGCCTGTTTTGAGAAAACGGCCCTGCAGGCGTCTGTAAGGCCGTTTTCGCCGAACCTATTGCTCCTAAGTCGACCAAATTGCAAGTACGAGGGACCATTGTCTCTTTGTAAACGACTTATAATCAAATATTTCGGCAAATCCAGCGCTTCTTCCTAAACTGGGGAGGAAAGACCTGCCATTTCTCCGGCAGAGAGAAATACGCTTTGCAGATATTGAAAAAAGTTGTATATTTGCAGTCCTCATACGGGCGCGGGTGGCGAAATGGTAGACGCGCTAGTTTCAGGAGCTAGTGTCAATTGCGACGTGTGAGTTCGACTCTCATCCCGCGCACCAAAAGGGCTGACCTTGAAAGGCCAGCCCTTGTTGTTTCCGGGGCTCAGGCCCCTTCGGAATACTCTTTCTCGAAAATCTCGCGCAGCCTGCTCCGGTCCTTCATCAGGCTCCTCAGCTCTTCGAGCCTGCGCGCGTTGTCCGACTCCGGAATCAGCAGCTTCAGGTATCCGCCTTCGGCATACTTCTCCTGCAGGTGCTCCAGCATGCGCCTCCAGTGTTCCTCTTTGCCCATCTCGGGGTAGTGGGAGAGTCCGTACTGCACCGTGCGCCTGACGGTGAGTTCCGGGTCGATCTGCCTGTCGGCTTCGGCCAGCACGCGGCCGTAGATGCTTCTCGGCTCCCTGGCGGCCGAGGCCCTGTGGTCCTCCGCGGCCTCGGCGATGGTCTCTATCTGTTCCTCGGTGAACCACTCCCGGAGCATCCTGTCCTCCCTTATGATGCGTCCGGACACGAGATGGTGCCGCTCCCGCCCTTCGGCCAGGCCGGTGTCGTGGTATGCCGCGGCGGCATAGACCATGCGCAGGTCGAGTCCGTAGATTTCCGCCAGCTTCAGGCTCCTGTCAATCACCGACTTCGCGTGTTCGGGTCCGTGGGCCCTGTCGAATCCGAGGTATCTCGGGATTATTTCATTTTCTATGTAGGTCTCAAGCTTCATGATACAAAGATACCGCATAATTTTCGTAACTTGTGCCCGAATTTGACGGGTGGCATTATCCGGTAGCCCGCCTGATTGTACCAAAAGATCTTTATGGAAAAACACGAATGGAAGTATTGCTCCCTCGGAGGAGTGATCAGGGTCAGGATAGCTTCGGGAGAGGATATCGCCCATCTCGGAGAGCTGGAGGAGAAATACTGGACGGTGCTCAGCTGCCCCGTGAACGGGCTGGCGATGGATCCGCACACGCTTTCTTACATCGATGCCGACGCCGACGGCAAGATCCGTGTCGGCGAGGTCGTGAAGACCGCCGAATGGCTCTGCGGCTGCGTGCGCGACAAGGATCTGCTGCTCAAGGGCGACAGCGTCCTGCCTCTCGACGCCTTCGACGAGAGCACCCCTCTGGGACAGCGCCTGAAGAAATCCGCGCGCCAGATACTCGACAACCTCGGACTCAAGGACGAGAACAGCATCACCCTCGCCCAGGCTTCTGACAGCGTGGCGATATTCACCGGAACCAGGTTCAACGGCGACGGAGTCATCACCCCCGCCGCCGCCGGCGACGACGAGGAACTCAAGGCGACCATAAACGACTGCATCGCGAGAATCGGATCAGCCCCTGACCGCAGCGGAGAGCAGGGAGTGACAGCCGAGATGCTGGAGAGCTTCTATGCCGCCTGCGCCGACTATTCGGCCTGGCAGGCCGCCGCGAGCGCGTCGCAGAAGGAGATTTTCCCCTTCGGAGCCGACACCGCCGCCGCATACGACGCTTTCTGCGTCCTCGACGCAAAGGTGAAGGACTATTTCTACCGATGCAAGCTCCGCCGCTACGACGAGACCGCCGCCGCTGCCGTCGACGTGAAGGTCGAGAAGCTGGAGGATCTCGCGGAATGCCCGCTTGCCCGCCCCACCGCGGCCGGATCGCTCCCCCTGGATGCCGTCAACCCTTCATGGCAGGCGGCTGTGGACAAACTGCTCTCGCTCGTGCCTGCAAAGGAGTTCGCGGGCAAGGACGGTGTGAGCGAGGCCTCATGGGCCGCTCTCGGAGCCCGCTTCGCCGGATATTCGGCCTGGCTCGCATCCAAGAAGGGCGCCGAGGTGGAGCCTCTCGGACTGGAGAGAGTCAACGCCATACTCGAGGCTGGCCGCAAGCAGGACCTGCTCAAGCTCGTCGAGGACGACAAGGCCCTCAAGGAGGAGTCAGACTCCATCGACGACGTGATGAAGCTCATGTACCTCTACCGCGACTTCGGCCGCTTCCTGCAGAATTTCGTGATATTCTCCGACTTCTACGCCCGCGACGGCCGAAGGGCGATGTTCGAGGCCGGCAGGCTGTTCATCGACCAGCGCTGCTGCGACCTCTGCATCAGGGTGAGCGACATGGCCGGCCACAACGACATGGCCAAGCTCAGCGGCATGTTCCTGATATATTGCAAGTGCACATCCAGGCGCAGCGCCGCCGCCATGGACATAGTCGCAGTGATGACTTCCGGCGACATCGACGACCTCCGCCCCGGCAAGAACGGAATATTCTACGACCTCGACGGCAATGACTGGGACGCCACCATCACCAAGATAGTCGACAACCCCATCAGCATACGCAACGCCTTCTGGTCGCCCTACCGCAAGTTCTGGGAGTTCTGCGTCGGCCTGATCAACAAGTCGGCGGCCGACAAGGAGAGCAAGGTGATGAGCC
>JADILW010000068.1 GCA_017695095.1 Candidatus Cryptobacteroides avistercoris
CCGCCAATAGTCCCTCATCGACCTGCTTATCTTCTGCCTGTGGGCATAGTTCTTATGCCTGCCTTTCATCGCTTGGGAGATCTTCCTTTTCGTCTCGTCATCAAGTTCTCTATACACTCTTTTACTCATAGTATCATGTTTTACTATAAATATCATAATGAGGTAAAATATGAAAGTCAAGTAAGTACCTTTTGCAAAGTCAAAATTCTCAGGCGATCCGACGCAGGCAACTGTATGCCTTACCACACCTACCTCAAGCGCAAGATGGAAACGAGGCGGTTCACACAAACTAACATAGATCCCACCCATCCGGCATGCATGGAAAAGCCCGCCGTTCAAATCATATTCAACATCGCGACAGTCAACATCTTATAAAGGTTCAAAACACCAATAACATAACAATAATCCAAAATTGGAATACCCAAACGATTTGTGTACCTTTGCATTGGAGTTTTTACCTGTAAAGCCAACGAGGATGGCTTTCCGCAAATTGGATGACTCTCTTATAACCCTTTATGAATGAGTTTGATAAATTGATATAACGGCCTACCAAACAGGACAACGCTTCGGCGCTGTCCTTGTTTTTTATGTCCATACCCCTCACAGAACGCGGTACAAGGTTGGTTCCATCAGTCCCGCCAGGCGGCCACCCACCGCCGCAGCAGTAATTCTACCGCAGTTCGAAGCAGTCGGCGTCCAGAAGCACCGGGAAAGAGTTTCTGAGCTCCCTCAACTTCTCCAGGTCGAGCCCGGCGCAGCACCATCCTTCTTCCCCGTCGGCGACCGATGCCACGGCTTCGCCCAACGGGTCCAGCACCACGGTGCCTCCGTCGTATGAGCAGGACGGGTCCGAACCCACGCGGTTCACCGCAAGCACATAGCACTGGTTCTCTATCGCACGTGCGCGCGCCAGCACGTCCCAGGCATTCCGCCGCTGTCGCGGCCAGCTTGCCACGAGCAGCATCACATCGTAGTCGCCCCTGTTGCGAAGCCATACCGGAAAGCGCAGGTCATAGCATACCGCCAGCAGGAAACGCACGCCGCCATATTCCACGACCACGCGTCTGTCGCCGGCCTCGAAACGCAGCTTCTCCCCGCCATAGCCGAAAAGATGATGCTTGTCATAGACAGCGGCCCGTCCGTCGGGAGTCACGAAATACATCCGGTTCACGCATTTTGCAGAGCCGCCCGGCCTGAGCGCTATGCTGCCGCAGACCGCGGCGCCCCTCTTCGCGGCGAAGGCCTTCATCCACTCCAGCCCCGCCGAAGGCTCCTGCTCGACAGCTGCGCCAGGAGTGGTCGCGAATCCGGTCGTGAACATCTCGGGAAACAGGTAGAGCCCGGCATCCGGAACTGACCCGAGCCAGGAGTCAAGATGTTCCAGATTGCCGCGGACATCGCCCCAGACGATATCCTGCTGTATCAGACAAACATTCATAGTCAACGATTTACCAAAGATAAACATATTTCGCTATCTTTGCATCCGGAAACAAGTTTCTTTCCAAGCACAGAACCAGCAATGAACCTGATCACCTTTGCATCGCCTCTTCACGACGCAACGAGCGTCTATGCCTGCAGGCAGAACCTGTTCGACAGACTCAAGGACAAGGACTTTCTCGAAAAATACGGACTCCCCCAATATGGAAAGCTCAGCATATGCGACTGCGGGAGCGCCGTCCTGCCGACAGAAGACGTCGTGTGCTTCATCGCCACGGGAGGGACCGAAGAACTCTTCCGCGAGAAGTTCGACCAGCTGCCCAAGGACATAATCCTGCTGAGCGACGGCTACCACAACTCCCTGGCGGCGTCCTTCGAAATCGCCAGCTTCCTGGACCAGCACGGCATCAGCGCCCGCATGGTGAACATCCCCTTGGAGACGGAAGCCCCTGCGGAGACGACCTGCGACACCACCGAAGACGAGAACCGCAACCGCTTCGGCAACATCTACAACCCGCAGGTGCGCGAATACCTATCCCGCAGCACCGTAGGCCTTATAGGCGGAGCGTCGTCATGGCTGATCGCCTCCGACGTGGACCTCGACTACCTGAGTTCGGAATTCGAAACCCGCTTCATCCACATCGGCATCGACGAGCTCATCGGAGAGTATGCATCCGTCTGCGGCGGAGCGCCGGAGGGGACTCCTTCTGAAGAAGAGCGCATCAGAGCGGCCGAGAACATGGAGATGGCTCTGAGGAACATAGTCGCACGCCATGGCCTCACCGCTCTGACCGTCAAGTGCTTCGACCTGCTCCCCAGCTGCCGCACCACCTCCTGCCTCGCACTCGCGAGGCTCAACGACGAAGGGATAATCTGCGGCTGCGAAGGCGACATCCCCTCGCTGTGGACCATGATGACCGTCTACGCCCACTGCGGCAGGGCCCCGTTCATGGCCAACCCCTCTTCCTCGGACCGCAGCCGGCTCAGCGTGGACTTCGCGCACTGCACGGTCCCCACGTCGATGGCCAGCTCGTTCACGCTGCCGACTCATTTCGAATCAGGGATAGGCGTGGGAGTGGCCGGAATACTGCCGACCGGCAGATATTCCATAGTGAAGATAGGAGGGAGGAAGCTCGACAGAATCTTCTGGGCGAAGGGAAGCGTGACCGCGAACACCTGCATCGCCGCACGCTGCCGCACCCAGGTATCCTTCCGCTTCGACAACAGCGAAGACTTCGACCGCTTCTTCGCCAACAGGCTCGGCAACCACGTGATACTGACCGCGGCGCTATAGCGCTTTCCCGAGATAAAAAGAGGAAAGCCCGGAGCCTCAACTGGCCCCGGGCTTTCGCTTATCGGAAGACTTGCTCTAGAAGAGTTCGTCTACGGGTTCCTTGTAGTCGGAGATTTCGGGTGCGGGGGCGTCCTCGCGAGGACCGCTGCGGCGTCCTCCGCGGGGTCCGCGACGCTC
>JADILW010000069.1 GCA_017695095.1 Candidatus Cryptobacteroides avistercoris
CGGCAGGCTCAGCGGGGGCCTCCTGCTCATGGGCTTCGGGCTCCTCGTGAGCGGGCTCCGGCTCGGGCTGGAGGGTCTCTGCGGGCTCTTCCGGCTGAGGTTCCGCCACCTGCTCCTTCTTCGGGTTGAAGAAGGTGTTGCTCTTGATGATGGTCTCGTGCTCGGGTTCGTCCTCCTCCTCGATGTCGCGGCTGCGCTTCTTGTTGTTCTTCTCTATTATCTCGGTGATCTTGACATCCACCTTGTCGGCGGCCTGCTTCAACTCGAGGTCCTTGCCGAACTGCTTGCCGATGGCGGGAAGAAGCTCGTCGGAAACCTTCGCGTTGGGGTTGGCCTCGACCTCGACACCCTGCCTGTGGAGGAAGTCCACGAGGATGTCCAGTCCTATGTTGAATTGCCTGATTATTTTACTTAGTCTGATATCTGCCATTCCTTAGTTTTTAGTCTTCGAATTCTGCCTTCAATATTCTGAACACCTCCGCGACGGTCTCGTCCTCGAGGTCGGCCCTCTTAGCGATGTCCTCCTCAGTGAACGCAAGCACCGACTTGGCGGTATCGCATCCGATGGACTCGAGACGGTCGATTATCCACTGGTCGATCACGTCGGAGAATTCGCTGAGCAGTACGTCCTCCTCGTCGGAGTCCTCCCCCTTGGGCAACTCCCTGTAGACCTCTATCTCGCGGCCTATCAGCATGCCGGCCAGCTGGATGTTGACGCCGTGGCGGCCGATTCCCTTGCTCACCTGGTCGGGCTGCATGAACACCTTCACCTTGTCCTCGGGGTTGTCGCTCATCTCGATATACGAAACGACAGCGGGGTTGAGCGCCCTCTGGATCATCAGCTTGGGATTCTGCGACCACTGAATCACGTCGATGTTCTCGTTGCGCAGCTCCCTCACGATGCCCATGATGCGGCCTCCCCTGACGCCGATGCAGGCTCCGATGGGGTCGATGCGGTCGTCATAGGACTCGACAGCCACCTTGGCCCTCTCGCCGGGCACGCGCACCACCTTCTTGACGGTGATCAGGCCGTCGGCGATTTCGGGCACCTCCTGCTCGAACAGTCTCTCGAGGAACTCGTCCGAGGTGCGGCTCAGGGTGATGTAGGGGGTCGTGTTGTTCTTCATCTCCACGCTCTTGATGATGGCCTTCACCGAATCGCTCTTCTTGAAGCGCTCGCCGGGAATCTGCTCGCTCTTGGGGATGTGGAGCTCGTTGCCGTCCTCATCGAGAATCAGCACCTCCTTGGACCAGGTCTGGTAGACCTCGCCGTAGAAGAGCTCGCCGATCTTGTCGGAGTACTTCTTGTAGACGTTGGCCTTCTCGATGTCCATGATGCGACCCTGGAGGTTCTGGCGGATGTTGAGTATGCCCCTGCGGCCGAACGCGGCCAGAGGCAGCAGCTTGGAGTACTGGTCTCCGATCTCGTAGTCGTCGGCGTCGCCACCGTCCTCGCGTATGCCGTCGAGGGTGATCTCCGAATTCGGGTTCTCAACCTTCTCGACCACGTCGAAGTTCTGGTAGATCTCGCAGGTCCCCTTGTCCACGTTCACGATCACGTCGAAGTTGTCGGCGGAGCCGTAGGTCTTGGCGATCTGGGTCAGGAACACGTCCTTGAGCACCTGCATCATCACAGGACGGTCGATGTTCTTCTCCTCCTTGAAGTCCTTGAACGCATCAATCAGCGTTATCACTTTCTCTTTTTCCATCAGTCGTATCTATTCTTTTATTGTTTCAAGCATTTCATCCGCCTCGTCGGGGGTGATGCCCGCCGAGCTCACGGTCAGGGCGTAATCCTCGACGTCGCGGTCGAAGGCGGCCAGCACGGCCCTGTGGACGAACTCGCAGTCCGAGAGGTCCACCTCTCCGTCCTCCTTGTCGATAATAACCTCGAACACATTGTCGTCGTCATTGAAGTCAATGCCGACCAGGACGCAGCCGCGCTCGCGGGCCGCATCCTCCACTACTTTCTGAAATCTGTCCCTTTCCATTCAAATAAAAAGGAAGACCTCCCCGGCCTTCCATCTCCTCACTTTGCAAAGATACGAATAAAATTTGTATTTTTGCCAAAATATAATTCTTATGCGTAAAACAGTCAGAAATTTATTCATAGCATTTGCGGCGATGCTCGGCGTGAGCGCCTGCAATTTCGACATGGTCGACACCTACACCTTCTATGACCAGGTTTACATCCAGACGGAGGAAGAGGACAAGGCCAACCAGATTGAAGGCTATTTCCGCGAAGTCATCGACTTCGACACAAACCAGACCTTCCACGGCCGCCAGTTCGACGCCATCACCTACGGGCAGAGCATAGTGGAGCAGTACAAGGTGCTGCTCGACGCGGAGACAATTCAGAGCTTCCTCGTAGAAGACGAGGCAGTCCAGTACAGCATGTGGATGAGCGGAAAGAAGACCAAGATGGTCATCGCCCAGATCCTCTGGACCGCCAAGGGAGAAGAGTCTGGCGAACAGGGAAACGGCTCCACCACAACCCCCTCAGCGCAGGTAGTCGAGTGACGCCGGTCCCTCGTTGAAGAGAAGATCCATCACCGACAGGTTCGGAATGAATCCGAACTTTTCGGAAAACACCTGATAATACGGCCTGGCCAGTCCGAGTTCCTCGAGGATTGAGTCAGGCCTTTTCGGATGTATGTCCACGTGGTCGGCGGCATACTCCGTGGTGCAGAGTATCTCCGTATTGAGGCCTATCTTCTGCATGAAATAGCGGATGATGCCCATGTCGAGGTCCCAGAGCGTGGCGGGACGCGTGTCGAGCAGGGCGTAGAGGCTGTCGCGGTAGTAGTCGAAGAAGGGAGAAGAATGGTAGGCGGAGTCGATGCAGCGCTTGGTCTTGGCGAGCCAGGGCGTGGACCAGTCCACCAGCACCTCGCGTATAGGGATGCTGATGCTCCCGCCGCTGTGCACTATGGGGAAATTCAGGTTCTCCGCCCCGGACGCGGTGCAGATGCGGCAGCGGTTGCGGTAGGACTGCTTCTGATAGTTCTCGCAGGCCTCCATATAAACCGAAGAATACCTTGCAAGCAGTGCAAAGTATTCTATCGGCGGAAAATATGCTATCGTAAGGGTCAAGCCTACTCGATGGATCCCTTGGACGATGAGTCGCCCGCGCGGACTATGCCGCGCTTGGAATTCTTGATGAACTCGAGTATGGTGTCGCGCTCCACTGACTGGGGGAAGCCGGCAGCCACCTTGGCGCAGCCGTCGGAGATGTTGTAGCCCTGGTAGTAGATCGTGTCGTAGATGTCCTTGATGTTGCGCATGGTCTCGGAGTCGAAGCCGCGCCTGCGCAGGCCGACGATGTTGATTCCGGCATAGCAGATGGGGGTCCTGCCGCAGATGGAGTAGGGCGGGATGTCCTTGTTCACCGCGGAGCAGCCGCCGACCATGGCGTGCGCGCCGATGTGCGAGAACTGGTGCACGGCGGTGTTGCCTCCGATGATGGCCCAGTCGTCGACGTCGGTCTCGCCGGCTATTCCCACGTAGCTCACGAGTATGCAGTGGTTGCCCACGCGGCAGTCATGCGCCACATGCACGTAGGACATGATGAGCGTGTCGTCGCCTATTCTGGTCACTCCCTTGCCGCTTGCCTGCGTGCCGCGGTTGATGGTGGCGCACTCCCTTATGGTCACGTTGTTGCCTATCTCCACATAGGTCTGCTCGCCGTGGAACTTCAGGTCCTGGGGGATTCCGCCCACGACGGCTCCGGGGAAGACCTGGCAGTTGTCGCCCATGGTGACGTAGGAGAAAATGTTGGCATGGGGATAGATCTTGCAGTTGTCCCCGATGGTCACGTTGTCGTCGATGAAGGCGTAGGGTCCGACCTCGACGTTCTCTCCCAATTTTGCGTTCGCGCTCACTGTCGCGAGAGGATGAATTTTAACCATAAAAATTAAAGTTTAGACAAAGCCGTCTTCGCGGCGATACTGTTAATTTTGTGGCCAGGTTTGTACGCGCTGACATGGGCCCTCGGGAAACCTCCGAGCAGGCGCATGTCTCCTATAAGATCGAGCAGCTTGTGCCGCCCGCATTCGTTCGGGAAATGGAGAGTCAGGTTGCTGAGGTAGCCGTCCTCCTTCACGGAGAGCCTCGGCTGACCGAAGAGCCTGCTCATGTTGTCGAGCTGGTCGCTCGTCACGGGGTGCTCCACCACCACGATGGCGTTGTCCACATCCCCGCCGCGGATCAGGCCGTGCGCCGCGAGCGCTTCGAGCTCGTGGAAGAAGCAGAAGGTCCTGCACGGAGCCACCTGCCCCACATAGTCGGAGTTCTCGCTCCAGTGGGCCGTCTGCACGCCCAGCACCTTCGAGTTGAAGTCCACGGTGACATCGAAACTCATGCTGTCGGCAGGTTCTATCCTGACCCATGAACCGGTCTGGTCGTCCCTGACCTCGACCGTCTCCTTTATTTCAATATATTTTCTCCCGGCATTCTGCACCTGGAGTCCGTCGGGGGCGATAGCCCTGACGTAGGTCTCGGCGCTGCCGTCGAGTATGGGCACTTCTTCGTTGTCGAGGATTATCCTGGCGTTGTCCACTCCGAGCCCTGTCAGGGCGGAGAGCAGATGCTCTATGGTCACCACCGAAACTCCGTTCTCGGTGATGGTGGTGCTTCTGTCGGTCCTGCTCACCTTGGTCGCAAGTGCGGGGATCTCCTGACCCACATCCCTGCGGTAAAAGCGGATTCCGTGATTTTCAGGCGCAGGACAGAGCTCCAGATGGGCGTACTTGCCGGTATGAAGACCCCTCCCCTCGAACCTGTATTCTCTCTTTAATGTCTGCTGGTCCATAATTTGGGCTGCAAAGATAAGAAAAATTTTTATTCTTCCCCCGAGCGCTTGAATTTGGCATAGGCGCGCAGGAACGTGCGGTGCAGGATCGCCGGGCTGCCGAAATATACATCCCCCGATTTCCTTATGTTCCCTATCACTCCGGACTGAGCCGCCAGCGTGGTCTTGTCGGCCACGGTCACATGGCCGGAGACGCCCACCTGCCCGGCCAGGATGCAGTTCTTCCCTATCTTGGAGGAGCCTGCTATGCCGGAGAGTGCCGCGATCGCCGTATTCTCGCCGACCACCACGTTGTGGGCTATCTGGCAGAGGTTGTCTATCCTCACGCCGTCCTCGATTATGGTGGATTCCATGGGGGCGCGGTCGACGGTGGTGTTCGAGCCTATCTCCACGTCGTTGCCTATCACCACGTTGCCCACGTGCTCGATCTTCCGCCAGCTGCCGTCCGGCTGGGGAGCGTTCCCGAAGCCGTCGTCGCCTATGATGCATCCGGCATGCAGGATCACGCGGTCGCCTATGACCATGCCGGGAAAGATGTGAACTCCGGGATAGATGATGCAGTTCGAGCCTATCCTGGTGCCGGCGCCTATCGTCACGTTGTCGTGAATTTTAGTGCAGTCACCGATACGGCAGTCCTTCCCTATCGTCACGAAGTCGCCGACATACACCTTGCGGCCCAGCTTCGCGCTCCACGCGATGCGGCAGCGGCCTCTATGGCGCCTGTACGCCTTCTTCTGCTTCGCCATGTAGCCGAGCAGGTCGGCGAGCGCCGTGTAGGCGTTCTCGACCCTCACGAGAGTGGGGGTCACCGGCTCCCTGGGGACGAAGTCAGAATTCACCAGCAGGACCGAAGCCTTGCTGGTGTAAACATAATGTTCGTACTTGGGATTCGCAAAGAAGCAGAGCTGGCCCGGCTTGCCGTGCTCGATTTTCGCGAACGATGATACTTTCGCCTGCGGATTGCCTTCCACCGTTCCGTTGAGCACCTCGGCAAGCTGTCTTGCTGTCAATTCCATAAGCGGTATTTGTTCACGCTAAAATCTCCAGCCTATGGTCAGCGCGACATTCCATAGGTTCCTGTGGTTGAGTATCCTGGGCGAAGCCACGTTCACCTCGTTGCCGTCGGCGTCGTAGTTGACGTAGTCGTAGTAGGGTGAGAACACCGAATCGGGATACGAAGTGAGGACTGCCGCGATGTCGGCGAAGAACGAACCCGGAGAGGAGTAGCCGAGGCCGAAGGAGACGGCCTGGGTCCTGTCGGGATAATATTCCGCGCTGACGAGGCGCTTAGCCCTGGAGTTGTAGACGTCGAACTCGGCGAGGAAGTCGCCGGAGGTCACGTCCTCCCCCTTGTCGTTGGTCCAGTGGCGCTCAGGCGACGTGGCCAGGCTGTATCCGGCACGGACCGAGAAAGCGGGGGTGAGACGGAACTCACCGCCTATCCTCAGGTTGTGGGCCACTCCGGCGAAGTATCTGTTGGCCTCGTTGAGGTCGAAGAAGATGTCCTGGGAGACAGCCCTTCCGGGATTGAGCTCGCGGAATCTCATTATGCTGTAGTCGGTGAGCTCGTAGTCCAGACTCACGAAGCCTCTGGTGCCGAAAGTCCAGGCCAGGCCGAAGCTGGCCGAATACGGGGCCGTGAGGTTGTAGGAATATTCCCCCTCGGGAGAGGTCTTGTCTTCGCTGAAATAATCATCGGCGAACGAAGTGGCCGCCGAATACTGCCAGTGCTCGGTGACGGTGTACATCGCGGGAGTCTGCACCGCGGCGCCTATCCTGAGACCCTCGAAGGGGGTCACGATCACGCCGAGCTTGCCGTAGACTCCGTCCACGTCGGCGAGATACTGGTATCCGTAGGAGGCCGAGAGGAAGTTGGTGTCGTACTCGGAACCGTCGTTGCCCATGAAGACTATGGGGAACTGCTCCGGGTTGACCGCCGACTCATAGAAGGCCTCGGAGTAGCCGTACCTCGCATAGGGAAGGCCGAGGTTGAAGCCCACGAACACCTTGTCGGAGAAGTTCAGGCCGAGGTTCATCACGACGTCGTTCTTGCTGCCCCACTTGTGGGTCACCGAATTCTGCGACAGCGGACCGGGCACATAATGCCATTTCCCGCTGGGGTCGATGATCTCCGTGACGCCCACATAGTCGGCGCCGTTGCCGTAGGAGCCGAACATTCCGGCCTGGTAGGCGGTGAGGATGTCCCACGAGATGTCGCTGCCGTCGAAGGCGTCGGTGCGGGAGAGCACTCCCTCGTCGCAGCCGTAGGCCGCGGCGGCGAACTCGGCGACCTTGGAGGTCATGGAATTCTGGCCGAACGCGTTGGCGTAGTAGTTATACTGGCTCGTCTGGTTGGAGACCACGGCGAGGGTCCATGACCTGAGGCCGCGGCTGCGTCCGGTGGGGAACACCGCGGATATGCCCAGGTTTGGCAGGGTCATCCTGGCCCTGGAGTAGTTGCGCACGGGGCCGTAGTCCGTCTCGCCGTAGGGCGAATAGGCGGAACCCACAGCGGAGATGGAGACGCCCGGGGTGATGGTCAGCTGGCCGTAGTTGGCCACGGCCGAACCGGCAGGGTTGATGCCTATGGTTCCGAGGTCGCCTCCCACCGCGGTCACGGCGTTGCCGAGAGCCATCGAGCGGGCGCTTCCGTAGTATTCGTTACGACTGAAATTGATCGCGTCGTACATATTCTGGGCGCCTGCGGCCGCCGCCGAGAGCACGACGGCTGCCGCTGCGCAGAAAATCTTCATCGTCTTCATCCTGAATCTCGTTTAAGGGTTTCTACCTGCGGCCGCGGCTGTAGTTTCCGCCGCCTCCGCTTCGTGTCGCAGAACCGCCGCCCATGCTTCCGCCATAGCTGCGCCCCGGTGACGAGAATGAGGATCCGCCTCCACGGGAGGGGTTGGGGGTCGAATAGCTGGGTCTGCTGTTCTGGTTCATATAGGAATTGCTGTTGTTGCCGGGTGATGAATAGCCGCGCGTGTAGTTGCGGTTTCCGCTCGGACGGCTGTAGGACGGAGACGCTCCGCTTCCTATCGAGCTGCCCGAAGAGCTTCCGGAGTTCACGCGGTTGTTGGTCGTGCCGCGCCTGAAGGTGGTGGAGCCGGAGGAGCCGTAGTTGCCGCCGGACGAGGTGTAGGTTCTCGTGTAGTTGCGGCCTCCCGACGTTCCGGGACGGGAGACTGAGGACCCGAGGCTCTGGGTATTGCGCCTGGGACCATAGTAATAGCTGCCGTCGGGCGAGAGTCCGGGGCGGGGCGGCTGGTAGTGCGGCCAGTAATAATGAGGGTGATACCAGGGGTCGTAATAGTGCCATGAGTACCAGGGGTCATAGAACCAGGGGTCGTAGTACCACGAGTACCAGGGGTCATACCAGGGACGGCTCCATCCGTACCAGGGTGAATACCAGCCGGAGAAAGCCCAATGGCGGTAAGGCCATGAGAAAGCCCACGCGCTGCTCCATGCGAACCACGGAGAATCATACCACCAGTCGTCGTGCTGCACGACCACATAGACGGTATCCTTTCCCTCGCGGGCGATATTAGCCGCGGCCATCGCCGCAAAATCTTCTTTCGAGTAGAGCTGAACCGCCTCCGCAACAGGCTCCGGCCTGCTATAGATGCCGTCCTGGTAACGCTGCTGCGCATATTGGGCAGTCGTTCCGCACGAAGACAGCATGAAGAGCAGAGGCAGTGCAAGCAGTATGCAACGGTTCATCTTCATAATTAATAAAAGTTTGTATCTTTGCACGCAAAGTCCGAGCCACCAGGCCCTGACCATTATATTAGATGCAAATTTCTAAAAAAAACGCAGATATTTCAACACGAATATGGCAAAAGCTGTAACCAAGCGATCAGAGAACTATTCTCAGTGGTATAACGACCTGGCGCTCAAGGCCGATCTCGCGGAGCAGTCAGCGGTCAGAGGCTGCATGGTAATCAAGCCTTACGGCTATGCGATATGGGAGAAGATGCAGCACGTTCTCGACGGGATGTTCAAGCAGACCGGAGTGCAGAACGCATACTTCCCCCTCTTCATCCCCAAGTCATTCTTCAGCCGCGAGGCCGAACACGTGGCCGGATTCGCCAAGGAGTGCGCGGTGGTGACCCATCACCGCCTGATGAACGACCCCGAAGGCAACGGAGTCGTGGTCGACCCTTCGGCCAAACTGGAGGAGGAGCTCATCGTGCGCCCCACTTCCGAGACCATAATCTGGAGCACATACAAGAACTGGATCACCTCATGGAGGGACCTTCCCATACTCTGCAACCAGTGGTGCAACGTGGTCCGCTGGGAGATGCGCACCCGCCTCTTCCTGCGCACCGCCGAATTCCTTTGGCAGGAGGGCCATACAGCCCACGCCACGGCCGAGGAGGCCCAGGCGCGCGCCGAGCAGATGGTCAGGATCTACGCCGACTTCGCGCGCAACGTGATGGCACTGCCGGTGATCATGGGGCACAAGAGCCCCAACGAGCGCTTCGCCGGCGCCCTCGACACCCTGACCATCGAGGCCATGATGCAGGACGGAAAGGCGCTCCAGGCAGGAACCTCCCACTTCCTCGGACAGAACTTCGCCAAGTCCTTCGACGTGCAGTTCACGAACAAGGAGGGGAAGCAGGAATATGTATGGGCCACCTCGTGGGGAGTCAGCACCCGTCTCATGGGCGCCCTCATAATGGCCCACGGCGACGACAACGGACTCGTGCTGCCGCCCAGGCTCGCACCCATTCAGGTGGTCATGGTGCCCATCTACAAGGGTGACGACGAGCGCGCCGCCGTGCTCGAGAAGATGAACGAGGTCGCAAAGGACCTCGACAGGCTCGGAGTGAGCTGGAAGATCGACGACCGCGACACCCTCAGGCCCGGATTCAAGTTCGCCGAGTGGGAGCTCAAGGGCGTGCCCGTGCGCCTCGCCATGGGAGCCAGGGACCTCGAGTCCGGCACCGTGGAGGTCGCCCGCCGCGACACCCTCACCAAGGAGACCATGCCTCTGGAGCACCTCGCGGGCCACATCCCCGCCCTGCTCGACAGCATACAGCAGAACATCTACGACAAGGCTCTCGCCTTCAGGGAGTCGCGCGTGGAGAAATGCGACAGCTGGGATGAGTTCAAGGAGAAGATCCAGACCGGCCGCTTCCTGCTCTGCCACTGGGACGGAACCCCCGAGACCGAGCAGGCCATCAAGGACGAGACGAAGGCGACCATCCGCTGCATCCCCGTCGACAGCTACGTATGCGAAGAGGAAGGCAGGGACATCTACTCAGGCAAGCCCTCGCACCGCAGGGTCGTGTTCGCGATATCCTATTAGACATACCGTATTACCTTATAACAAAATCTATTTCTAACGACAATGAACAAGATCCTCACCGCCATGGCTGCAGCAGCATGCTTCATGACCATTGCGGCAGCACAGGACGATGTACAGAAAGCCACCGCAGAGGCTGCGGCAGCCATTCTCGAGGCTCCCGAGGCCGTGCAGGCCGCTGAAGAGCCCAACTGGTGGACAAACTCTTTCCAGGTCGACCTCGGCTTCAACCAGACCAATCTCTGGAGCTGGGCCGCAGGCGGATACAACACCCTGAGCCTGAACTCCGGCATCGACGCCAAAGCCAACTACGCCAAGGAGATGAGCAGCTGGAACAACAGACTTCAGCTGCAGTACGGCTTCCTCTGGTCGGCCGACAAGGCCAACCTGCTCCAGAAGAGCAACGACCTCATGTATCTGGAGAGCCGCTTCGCCTACAAGACTTCCGAAGAGAGCAAGTGGAACTACACCGTTTCCTTCGACTTCCGCTCGCAGTTCTCCAACAGCTACGATTCCTACACCCAGGACGCCAACACCGGCCTCTGGTCAGGGACCCTGAAGTCCGGCTTCCTCGCCCCTGCCTACACCAATCTCGCGATAGGTATGGAATGGGCGCCCGCCGACTGGTTCAACGTCAACATCGCCCCTCTGACCGCAGGCTACACCATCTGCAACATCGAGGAGCTCAGGAAGAGTTACGGAATGAAGCTCAAGGAAGACGGTCTCGACCCCAACGTGGGAGCGAACTACAAGAGCGCCCTCTTCCAGTCCGGTGCCCAGGTCAAGATCAACCTCAAGGCTTCGGTCAACGACAATCTCTCATACGAGACCCAGCTCGTGCTGTTCACCGACTACCTCAACCACCCCTTCAGATACAACCGCGTGAACTGGGACAACAAGATCTCCTGGCAGTTCGCCAAGCTCTTCAAGGTAGCACTGAACACCTGGCTGATCTACGACCCCATCGTGCTCATCGACGGCCAGCAGAAGGTGCAGTTCAAGGAGTCTTTCTCAATCAGCTTCACCTATCTCATAGCTAACAAGTAGACAACGAAATGCGACGCATACTCCTTGCAGTCAGCGGAGGCATCGATTCGATGTATATGGCAAACAGGGCCCCGGAACTTTTTCCCGGGGCTGTTTTCTCTGTCGCCCACTGCAATTTCCGCCTCAGGGGCGGGGAATCCGACGGCGACGAGGCTTTCGTGCGCTCCTGGTGCGCGGACCGCGGCATTGAATGTTTCGTGGAGAGTTTCGACACCCGCGCATACGCCGCCGCTCACGGAGTGAGCATAGAAATGGCCGCAAGGGAGCTGCGCTACGCATGGTTCGCCGGGCTGTGCCGGGAAAAGGGATTCGAAGCCGTGGCAGTGGCCCACAATGCCGACGACAACGCCGAAACCCTGATTCTGAATCTTCTGAGAGGCACGGGAATCCGCGGAGTGCGGGGCATGGCCGGCCGTGAGGGCGTGCTCCGGCCCCTGCTCGGGACGAGCCGCTCCGAAATCCGCAGCTGGATGACGGAACACGGCTGCAGCTGGCGCGACGACAGCACCAACGCCGAAAGCGACTGCAGGCGCAACCTGATCAGAAACGAGATATTCCCTCTCTTCGCGCGCATCAACCCCTCCTTCGTCCGCACGCTCAACGCCGACATGCGCAGACTGGCACAGGCAGGAGACATCGCCGAGGAGTATTTCAAGCGCACTGCCGGCTGTTTCCGGCTTCCCGACGGCAGCATCTCGACACATGGCCTGACCGGCATTCCCCACTGGGAGTTCGTGCTGTGGAGGCTCCTCGAGGACAGCGGCATCAACTCCGACGAATTCGCGGCGCTCGCCGACGCCCTGAAGGAAGGGAGGCAGATCGCAGGACGCCGCTATGGTCCGGTCACGGGCGCATCCGGGCGCCTGATCACCGGCAGCGCGGAGAGCGCCCCCGGAAAACCGCGGATCGAAATCATCCCGCGGAGCGGCATCGCTTCGCTGAAACAGGAGCCCGGAATACTGGTAGCCGACGCCGACCGCATCCCGCATCCGCTGAAGATACGCCGCTGGCAGCCGGGAGACTGGATGGTGCCCTTCGGAATGCACGGGAGGAAGAAGGTCTCCGACATCTTCACGGACCTGCATGTTCCGGTGACGGAGAAGACTGACGCGCTGGTGGTGGAGCTTGACGGCTCCCGCGTCGCAGCCCTCATAGGCTGGCGCATCGACGACAGCGTCAAGGTCACCGACGCCACGGTCCGGGTTCTCCGGATAACTTTGGAATAAAGTCTCCTGCCCACCGATGTGCCGGTATCCGGGCTGAAGAGGCTAGCCGCCCGCGGCTGTGAGCGGGCGATGCGAAGCATCGATGGAGCGCTTTGCGCGGAACCTCTGAAGCCGGATACCCGGCACTCCGGCGACAATGACGGATTCTATCTGTCCGGAATGATGTAGACATCGTCGCCGGGAGCGGCGAACTGCAGACGTTCGCGGGCGAAACGTTCGAGCGAGTCGCGGTCATCGGTCAGATCCACGATCCTTTTCTCCAGTTCGGCGTTCTCCCGACGATATTCCTCGATCTGGCGAGTCTGCCTGTGGAGGGTCACCCCCGAGCTTATCCAGGTTATGAGATTGTCCTTCTTGACGCAGAGAAACAGCAGGCACAGCAGGGTGGCGACAATGGCATAGCGCACGAAAGAACGCTGCTCCCTGCGATTCCCATCCTTGCTGCGGTCCCAGATGTCCTTGAATTTTCCCATGCCTGCCTGTGCCTGTTCAGATTGAAGGCAAAATTAACTAAATTTGTCGAAAACAATACAAAAAGCAATGAAGCCTACACTTTTAGTCCTCGCCGCCGGCATGGGAAGCCGCTACGGCGGACTCAAGCAGATGGACGGCCTCGGCCCGAACGGTGAGACCATCATCGACTATTCGATCTACGACGCAGTTCAGGCGGGATTCGGAAAAGTCGTCTACATAGTCAGAGAATACTTCCTCGAGCAGTTCAGGGAAACCGTCAGAAAGAAATACAGCCATGTCCGCTGCGCCGACGGCAGCCCCCTGGAGTTCGTGTTCGTGACCCAGGAGCTGGACAAGATACCCGCCGGATTCAGCGTGAACCCCGAAAGGCAGAAGCCCTGGGGGACGGGACACGCCCTGCTGATGGCCAGGGAGGTGACCGACGGCCCGTTCGCGGTCATCAACGGCGACGACTACTACGGCCGGGAGTCATTCAGAATCGCCGCCGACTGGTGCCGCGCCCATGAGGGCACCCGAGGAGTCTACGCCATCGTGGGCTTCGAGCTCGACCACACGCTCAGCGAGTCGGGAGGAGTCTCCAGAGGCATCTGCCACTACGATTCCGACATGCAGCTGACCGGAGTCGTGGAGCACCTGAACATTGCAAAAGACCCCGACGGCATGGTGAGCGGCGACAATTCCGAGACCTCGGAGCACGTGAGGTTCGACGGCAGGACGCTCTGCTCGATGAACATGTGGTGCTTCACCCCCGACTACTTCGAAGGCAGCAAAAGGCTTTTCAAGGACTTCCTCAGGCAGAGCGGCAGCGAACTCAAGGCCGAATTCTACCTGCCCTTCACGGTTGACCGGATGATCAAGGACGGCGAAGCCCGGTGCGACGTGCTGTCCACCCCCTCCCACTGGTTCGGAGTCACCTACAAGGAAGACCGCCCCGGAGTCGTAGCCAAGTTCGCGCAGCTCGTGGCGGAAGGCGTATATCCCTCACCCCTTTACGACTGACAGCACGTGGGAAACAGAGACAAGGGCCGCGGCAGGCGCGGCAATTTCAAGTTCTTCGAGAACTACGGATGGTATGTCCCCGGAGTGGGGCAGATGTTCATACTCCTGCTCATGCTGCTCGTGGGCGCCGTCCTGGGCAACGTGGTGACCCTGCTGTTCTCGGCGGCCGGCGGGGCTGAAGCCGCAGCAGACTATGCGATGCTGATCGCATATCCGGTGATGTTCATCCCGGCCATGCTCTACGCGGGCGCGCTCAGCAAGCTCGCATCCTACAACAGCCCCGGATTCAAGCTCGACAGCAACAATTTCGGAAAAGCGGGGGCCGCGGGCTGCGCGCTGCTGGTGATGCTGGCCACCCTCGCCGCCGGCTACTGCGCCGACATCTTCCAGTACCTGCTGCCGCAGATGCCCGCATGGATGGAGGAGATGCTCGACAGCATGACCAATGGCGTGCTGTGGGTCAACTTCATAAGCGTCAGCATCTTCGCCCCCATTTTCGAGGAATGGCTCTGCAGGGGCATGGTGCTCCGCGGGCTGCTCCACAAGAATGTGCGCCCTGCATGGGCGATAGTCATCTCGGCCGCGTTCTTCGCCCTGATCCACCTGAATCCCTGGCAGGCAGTGCCCGCATTCGCCGTAGGCTGCCTCTTCGGCTATGTCTACTACAGGACCGGCTCGCTGAAGCTGACCATGCTGATGCATTTCACGAACAACACCTTCTCGCTGATTCTCTCCAACATCGATTCGCTTAAGGAGCTGGACAGCTGGAGGGACATGCTCCCCGGGCCGCTGTACTGGATAATCTTCGCGGCCTGCATACTGCTGCTCGTCCTCATCGTCAGGGTGTTCGCCCGGATTCCGCTGCAGAGCGGCGAAGGGAACTGCGACCGCCAGCCCTCACTGTTCGAGGAGCAGACGCCTGGCGGCGGCGACGTCGTGAACCCTTAGGATCGAGGCCCCGTTGCGCAGCGCCATGCGGTGGCATTCTTCGGTGCGCCCGCGGGTGAAACGCTTGTCGGCCAGTCCGACCAGCACCGGACGGCCGAGCACGGTGAACTCCCGCAGCCGCTCCAGCATCTCCATGTTCTGGGCGTCGGTCTTCGCGAAGCCGAAGCCGGGGTCCAGTATCCAGTCGCGCAGACCCAGGCACTCCGCCCTGGCTGCGAATTTCCTGAAATAGTCCAGCACTCCGGCCACCACGCCGCCGGGATAGCAGCACAGCGAATCCATGGTGCGAGGGTTGCCGCGCTTGTGCATCGCCACGTAGCCGAGTCCCAGCCCGGCGGCGGTCAGCAGCATGCCGGGGTCATCCTCCCCCGCCGAGATGTCGTTGACGATGAACGGCCCCGCCTCGGCATACACCCTGCGCACTATCTCCGCCCTCACGGTGTCGACCGAGAACCGCAGCCCGGAGAGCAGCGGCAGCACGGGACGCAGCCTGCGCCACTCCTCCTCCAGGTCCACGTCGGAAGCGCCGGGCCTCGTCGACACGGCTCCGACGTCGATTATGTCGGCCCCGTCGTCGAGCATCTTCCCTATAGCCGCGGCGGCCTGACCCTCAGCCACCCTGCTCGGCGCCCAGAACGAGTCGGGCGTGAGATTGAGTATGCCCATTATCTTGACCATGGAGCAAATTTACTATATATTTGCATTTATGCTAATCGTGTTGGAAGGCCTGGACGGAGCGGGAAAGTCCACCCAGGTCAGAATGTTCAGGGAATACCTTGAAAGCATCTCCCCGGATGTGAAGTACATCCACTTCCCCCGCTACGACGCCCCTGTCTACGGCGGGCTCATCAGCAAGTTCCTCAGAGGAGACTTCGGGGCCAACGACGCCGTGCATCCGCAGCTCGTGGCGCTGCTGTTCGCCGAAGACCGGAGGACTGCCGCCCCGGAGATACGCGCGACCGTGGAGGCCGGAGGGACGGTGCTGCTCGACAGGTACGTCTACTCCAACATCGCCTACCAGTGCGCGAAACTCCCCGACGACAGGGAGGCGGAGGAGCTCAGGTCCTGGATACTCGACACCGAATACGGCCGCTTCGGACTGCCCCGCCCCGACCTCAACATCTTCCTCGACGTGCCGATCAGCTTCGTGCGCAGGAGCCTGGAGAAGCAGCGTAACGGCGCCGACAGGGAATATCTGCACGGCAGCCGCGACATCCACGAAGCCGACCTCGGCTTCCAGGAGAGAGTCCGGGAGATGTACCGCAGGCAGGCCGCCGAAGACAGCAGCTTCATCACCGTGGACTGCGGCGACGACAAGGGGGAGATGCTTCCCCCCGAAACCATTTTCAACAAGATAAGAAGGATATATGAGGATTATACGAAGGCTTAGCACCATAGTCATAGGCTTCACGCTCTTCATCGCCGGCCTGCTGAAGCTCATGGACCCCGTGGGCGCCGGACTCGTGATGGACGAGTATTTCAGGTTCTTCCACCTGAACTTCCTGCATTTCGCGTCTGACTTCGCCGGCTCGGCCATGGCCCTGTGCGAGACCGTGCTGGGAATAGCCCTGATCACCGGAGTATGGCGCAGGGTGGTCGCCATCGTGACCCTCGCGGCCCTCTCGCTGTTCACGCTCATAACCGTGGCGCTCGTGATATTCAATCCGGTGATGGACTGCGGGTGCTTCGGGGAGGCCGTCCACCTCACGCACTTCCAGAGCCTGGTCAAGAATCTCATCCTGCTGGCGCTCTGGTGCGTCTCCTTCCTGCCGTTCAGGAGCATGGAGCCCACAAGGAAAGTCAAATACGTGAGCTTCTCGATAGCGACGGTCTCCGTGTCGCTCTTCCTCCTCTACTCCGTCTTCTCCATCCCGATGCTCGACTTCACCGACTACAAGCCGGGCACCGAGCTCACATCGATAGAGAACATGGACTGGATGCAGGGCGACGAGACGGTGCTGCTCTCGTTCAGCAACGCACAGGGGGAATACACCGACTCGCTGGCCCTGCACGGCAACGTCCTGGCCGCCTCGGTCTATGACCCCGCGGAGATGTCGGCACAGCGCTGGCACAAGCTCTCCACCCTGATGGGCGAGGCCGCCGGCAAGGGCTACACTCCCCTGGTGCTCACGGCGTCGACGCCCGAACTGATAACCGGGCAGCTCAGTTCTCCCGAGCTGCTGCCCTACATCTACTTCGCCGACCGCAAGACGCTGCTGACCCTCAACCGCTCGAACGGCGGCGTCAGCTTCATCTCGGACGGACAGATAGTGGCGAAATGGTCGGTCAACAGGCTGCCCGACGGCGCGAAGCTGGACCAGCTCGCGGCCTCCGACCCCATCGAGTCTCTGGTAGCGGAGAACCACGGCCACAAAATCAAGTTCCAGGCCTTCCTCCTCTACGTCTGCGCAGTGATACTGCTGCTCTGAGTCTTATTTCAGGAATTCCAGAATGGCCGCCGCGTCGTCGCGGGAGAAGCTCCGCTGCTCTCCTGACGCAAGGTTCTTGATGTTCACGGATCCGGCCTCCATCTCCGAAGCCCCGGTGATGGACAGGAAGGGAATGCCCCTGCGGTCCGCATATTCGAACTGCTTCCTGAGCTTCGCGGCGTCGGGGTAGATCTCCACTATCACGTTCTCCGAACGGAGTGCCGCGGCCACGGGGAGAATGTACTCCGTCTCGGCGGCTCCCATGTTCGCGAACAGCAGGACGGGCACGTTCCCGAGTCCTGCCGGGAACAGGCCGAGCCCCTTCATCACGTCGTAGATGCGGTCGGCGCCGAAGCTGATGCCGACTCCCGACAGGCCGGGCAGGCCGAAGATGCCGGTGAGGTTGTCGTAGCGTCCGCCTCCGCCGATGCTGCCTATCTGCCAGTCGAGTGCCTTGACCTCGAATATCGCCCCGGTGTAGTAGCTGAGTCCGCGTGCGAGCGAAAGGTCGAGCACGGTTTCCGTGCGTATGCCGGCGGCTGCGATGTAACCGAAGAGCTCCTCAAGCTCGTCCAGCCCCTTCATGCCCTCCTCCGACGAGGCCATCAGAGACCTCATCGCAGCGAGCTTCTCCGCATTGGAGCCGCTGAGGGTCAGCACGGGCACGAGCCTGTCGACCGCGGCCGCGTCCAGCCCCTTGCCGAGCAGTTCCTCGCGGACTGCGTCAAGGCCGATCTTGTCAATCTTGTCGATGGCCACGGTGATGTCAGTGACCTTGTCGGGGTGGCCGCAAATCTCGGCGAGCCCTGTGAGCACCTTGCGGTTGTTGATTCTCAGCGACACCCTGATACCGAGGCTGCGGTAGACCTCGTCCACGATCTGGACGAGCTCGAGTTCGCAGAGCTGGCTGCGGCTGCCGACCATATCCACGTCGCACTGGTAGAATTCGCGGTACCGGCCCTTCTGCGGGCGGTCGGCCCTCCACACGGGCTGGATCTGGAAGCGCTTGAACGGCAGGGTTATCTCGTTCTGGTGCTGGACCACGTAGCGCGCGAACGGCACCGTGAGGTCATAGCGCAGACCCTTTTCGCAGACCTGAGGCGTCAGCGGCTGAGAGAAGTCGGCGCCGGCGAAGGCGTCGCCTGAGTTCAGGATGCGGTAGAGCAGCTTGTCGCCCTCGTCGCCGTACTTACCCAGCAGCGTCGTGAGGTTCTCCATCGCCGGAGTCTCGATCTGGGCGTAGCCGTACTTGCGGAAGACGCGGCTGACGGTGTCGAATATATAGTTCCTCTCCGCCGTCTCGGCGTGTCCGAAATCACGGGTTCCCTTGGGGATGGAAGGTTTCTGTGCCATTTTCTGTTGAATTATCACGCAAATTTACTACTTTTGATAAAATTTGCATTCCAAATGAAAGATTTCCTGAAGGTCACCGCCGCCGTGATATGCGGCTTCATCATCGTGACCGTGATCATCTTCATGCTGGGTTTCGGATTCCTCGGCGCCCTGCTGGCTTCCGGCAACTCCGCTCCCGCGCTCCCGAAGTCGGGTGTGCTCTCGATTGACATGTCAACCTTCGCCATAGGCGAACAGACCAGGGAGGGCAGCGCCTTCCCGACCCTCGGCGGCGGAAATCCCTCCACGATAGGAATTTGGGACGCCGTGCAGGCCATAAACACCGCCGCCACGGACCCCGCCGTGAAATACATCTACCTGCGCACCGACGGCTCCATGAGCGGAATCTCGGCCGTCGAGGAGTTCCGCGCCGCCCTCGAGCGCTTCCGCAAGACAAGCGGCAAGGCTGTGGTCTCCTACATCGAGTCGCCGACCAGCGGCAGCTACTACCTCGCGTCGGTGGCCGACAAGGTCTACATGACGGCGCACGAGGGGGCCACCACGATGATCAACGGCGTATCCAGCCAGATGATCTTCCTCGGCGACCTGCTCGACAGGCTGGGAGTCAACGTGCAGCTCATACGCCACGGAAAATACAAGTCAGCCGGCGAGATGTACACCCGTTCATCCGCCAGCCCCGAGAACAGGGAGCAGTACCAGCGCATGGTGGACTCCATGTGGGAGCACCTCTCACAGGAAATCTGCGAGAGCCGCGAGATTCTGCCCGAGCAGCTTGATGACGTCGTGAACAATCTCGAACTCAACTTCCCCCAGGACTTCGTCGACTGCGGGCTCGTGGATGAGCTGCTCACCGCCGAGGAGCTCAAGGAGCAGCTTGCGGTGCTCGCCGTGGAGGAAAGCTACGACGACGTGAAGATGATAGACTTCCCCGACTACGTGGCAGCAAGGCAACCCGTGTCCAAGGCGTCCAAGCAGATTGCCGTGATCTACGCCGAAGGCAGCATAGTCGACGGCTCCGGCAAGTCGGATGTCGCGGGCGACCGCTTCGCCAGCCTGATAGCCAAGGTCAGGGCCGACTCCACCGTGAAGGCCGTGGTGCTCAGGGTCAACTCGCCCGGCGGCAGCGTGCTCGCTTCGGAGAAGATCAAGTCGGAGCTCGACCTGCTCAAGGAGACCAAGCCCCTCGTCGCGTCCTACGGCGACTATGCCGCTTCTGGCGGATACTGGATCTCGACCAACTGCGACAGGATATTCTCCGACGCCACCACCCTCACCGGTTCGATAGGAGTGTTCGGAATGGTTCCCGACTTCTCCAGGACGGCCAGCGACGTGCTGCACGTGAACATCGAGACCGTCTCCTCCAACCGGCACGGCGACATGTACAGCGGCATGAGAGCCTTCGACCAGGCGGAATACGACTACATGCTCGCCTCCATCGAATCCATCTACGACCGCTTCACCACCATAGTTTCGGACGCCAGGGGACTGCCCGTGGAAACCGTTGACGCAGTGGGACAGGGCCGCGTGTGGACAGGCTCCGACGCAGCCACCATCCAGCTGGTCGACCAGATAGGAACCCTTGAGGACGCCGTCACCTACGCCGCCGCTGCGGCAGGCGACCCCACGCTCGCCAACTGGAAGGTCAGCAGCTACCCCAAGCCCATGACCCAGATGGAGGAGATAATGTCGATGCTCGGCTACGGCACTCCTGAATCCGCTCTCGGACTCTCCGTCAGCGCCGAGGAGCTGCTTGACGAACTCGGAGAGCTCTCCAGACCAAAGGTGCTCGCAAGGATGGACAGCGAAATTAATTTTTGTTTTTAAATAATTTTCTCTATCTTTGCAGTCCAACATCGCGGGATAGAGCAGCTGGTAGCTCGTCGGGCTCATAACCCGGAGGTCGGTGGTTCGAGTCCGCCTCCCGCTACCAAACAGGACAACGCCTCGGCGCTGTCCTTGTTTTTTATGTCCATAC